>JAAXZX010000048.1 GCA_012719645.1 Clostridiaceae bacterium | reverse complement strand
TTTTTTCATTGGCGGCGGGCGCTGTAGTAATAGTTCTAATTATCAGGCGAAACAAAACAAAAGGAATGTATCCTGTGGCATCGATGCAACCGCGCGGACAGCCAGGCCAGGGGTTCTGCCCGAATTGCGGCAGCCCACATTGTGAAAACAGTAAATTCTGCGCTTATTGCGGACATCGCATTCAGTAATGAAAAGAAACAAAGCGGGAAGGTGGTAAAACCGCTTATTTCCTTGAAATTCATCCGTTTCGGATGCCCGTTACGGCTGAATCGCAAGATGAGGACATGATCTTTTGGGTATATAATAGTGTATGGATACCCGGACGTACCGCCATTATTTCAAAGGGAGGTTTCCAATGTCGATCCGTGCCTATCTTGAAGAACTGGAGGAAAAGACCTTAAGCCCGTACGCGCATCTAAGCAAAAACAGCAGGGGCAGAATGAGGCCCGAGGAAAAATGCAGCGTCAGAACCGATTTCCAGCGGGACAGGGATAGAATTATCTATTCCAAGGCTTTCAGGAGGCTGAAACATAAAACCCAGGTCTTCATATCGCCCGAGGGTGATCATTACAGGACACGGCTTACCCATACTTTGGAGGTTTCCCAGATAGCCAGAACCATAGCAAGAAGCCTCAGGCTAAATGAGGATCTTACCGAAGCCATCGCCCTCGGTCATGACCTTGGACATACTCCCTTCGGACATGCCGGTGAACGGGTCCTGAACAGGATGGTTTCAACCGGGTTCAGGCATAATGACCAGAGCGTCCGCGTGGTATCCTTCCTTGAAAAGGACAGGAAAGGCCTTAACCTGACATGGGAGGTCCTTGACGGTATCCAGTGCCATACAGGGGACAGAATGCCTGCCACCCTGGAAGGGCAGATTGTGCGCTACGCCGACAAGATTGCCTATATAAACCATGATATTGAGGATGCCATACGCGGAGGTATCCTTACGGAAGATGATGTTCCCGGGGAAGCCGCCGCAATATTGGGAAGAAGCCCTTCCCAGAGAATCAACAACATGATCGTCAATATCATTGAAAACAGCGCGGACGGCAAGGGAATCCGGATGAGCCCTGAATTCCAGAAAGCCGCCGATATGCTCAGGAACTTCATGTTTGAGCGGGTCTATATCGGTTCCGCGGCAAAAAAAGAGGAAGCAAAGGCCGAGCGGATGCTGGAGCAGCTTTTCTCCTGGCTTATGAAACATCCTGACTACCTTCCCGCCGATTTCCTGGAGAACAGCGAAAACGCGGGCCTCGAACAAGGCGTTACCGATTATGTGGCGGGCATGACCGACCGCTATGCAGAAAGAAAGTTCAAGGAAATCTTCGTGCCGGTATCATGGCTGGAATAAAGGCACGGACGCACTTGCGCCAATTTTTCAGCCATCAGAAGGAAAATCGGGCAATATGTCGAATAATACTGCTATGGGGTTTTTGTATGATATATCCTGAACAGGTTATCGAGGAAGTCAGGCTGCGCAACGACATAGTGGAGGTTGTATCAGGCTATGTGAAGCTTGAAAGGAAGGGGAGAAGTTACTGGGGGCTATGTCCCTTTCACAGTGAAAAAACCCCCTCTTTCAGCGTTGAACCCAATAAGCAGTTTTTTTACTGCTTCGGATGCAACAAAGGCGGCAGTGTCATCCAGTTCATAATGAACATCGAGAACCTGGAATTTGTTGATGCCTTGAAGCTTCTGGCCGAACGGGCCGGCATTACCCTCCCCGAGTCCGAGGACCCGAAAGAGCGGGAACGGGCCCAGAGACGGAAAAGGATACTCGAGTTGAACCGGCTGGCTGCCAGGTTCTATTTTAACAACCTTGTGGGCGAGAACGGGCTTGAAGCCCGGAATTACCTGCAAAGAAGGGGTCTTACGGAAAAGACCGTCAGGAAGTTCGGCCTGGGTTATTCGCCGACGGGCTGGGATGAGCTGACAAGGATGCTTCTGGAAAACAAATTCCCCGAGGACCTTCTTCTGGATTCCGGCCTTTCGATAAGGGCAAAAAGCGGCGAGCTCATAGACCGCTTCAGGGGGAGGATAATGTTCCCAATATTTGATATCCGGGGGAACATCATAGGTTTCGGCGGACGCGTTCTGGACGGGTCCATGCCAAAGTACATGAACTCTCCCGATACGCCCCTATACAACAAGAGCCGGGAGCTGTACGGTCTCAACTACGCCAGGATGAGCTCTTCCAAAAAGCTGCTCATCGTCGAGGGGTACATGGATGTGATCTCGCTGCACCAGGCGGGTATCGACTATGCGGTGGCATCCCTGGGAACAGCGCTTACCAAGATGCAGGGCTGGATCCTGAAAAAATACTCCGAGGAGGTTATAATTGCCTACGACTCGGACGCGGCCGGCCAGGCAGCCACCCTTCGGGGGCTTGAGATCCTGGAGGAAGCCGGGTGCAATGTAAAGGTTCTGATCATACCCGAGGGCAAGGACCCCGATGAGTATGTCAGAAATAACGGCCCTGAAAAGTTTAAAAACCTTATAGACAGGGCAATATCACTGCTGGACTACAAAATCAGGGTCAGGCGGAACATGCATAATCTGGATACAGTTGAAGATAAACTAAAACTGCTCAACGGCATAGCGGATATACTGGCGGAGCATGACAACCCCATAGAGCGTGAACTTTATGCGAAGGATTATGCGCAGAAATACGGAATATCATATGAATCCCTGCAGGAGGAGGTTAACAGGAGGATAAGCCGCAGAAACAGAGCAGGGGATTATTCGGCATCGGTCAGGGAAGGAAGGGGCAGAAGCCTGGCGGTCCGCCGGGATGAAGAAACAGATACGCGCTATTCCGAACTGGAGCACATGCTTATTGTGATACTGTGCCAGGAAAACAGATTATTCAAGCTTATTTCCGAGAAATATGGCCTTGAATCGTACAAAGACAGAAAGGCCGGAGAGATAGCCCGGAAGCTGTACAGGAAGCTGGAAGAGAATGATGGCTGTGTTTTAGCGGAACTTGTAAGCGACATGGACCCGGGCATTGCATCCTATCTCGTGCGGCTGTCCCAGACAAAAGGTGATATAAAGGAACCTGAAAAAGCGGTCAGGCAGATTCTTAACAGGCTTGAGATAATGAAGCTGGAAGACCTGCAGAAACAAACCATTGAGAGGATCAAGAACGAGCAGGACGGGGAGATAAGGCAGCAACTGGGGCTCGAATTCAGCATACGGGCCGAGAAAATAGCAGAACTGAAAAAAATGATATAGATACGACTTTATTTTTTACGAGGGGTGAATTTACCTGAAATGGCAGCAAGCAAAAAGAAAAACACGGCAAATACAAAGAAAGAAACAGAGAAAGCAATCGGTCAGGAATTGAACCAGGCGCCTGAATCCGTGGAAACGCAAAACGAAAATACTGTGGATGCTGCGCCGGATGTTGCGCCCGAAGAAACTGATGCAAAGGCGGGCAGTGACGAAGCAACCGCGGAAATGCCCAAAAACGGGATTAAGAACCTGAAGGCCATTCTGAAAGACTTGACCGATATGGGCCGTGAAAAAGGCATGCTCACATATCGTGAGATAGAGGATGCTTTTGAAAAGGTGGACATTTCGCCTGAACAGATTGAAAAGGTCTATGAAACCCTGGAGAAACTGGGGATTGAGATAATCGCCGACAATATCGAGGAAGACTTCGAGGACTTCCAGTTTCCCGAAGTTAATGATGAAGCCGGTGTTGAAGAGGACCTTGATATATCGGTGCCCGAGGGTATCAGCATTGATGACCCTGTTCGCATGTATCTGAAAGAGATAGGCAAGGTTCCGCTGCTTATGGGCGATGAAGAGATAGAACTTGCCAAGCGAATGGAACAGGGGGACGAGGAGGCCAAGAAGCGCCTTGCAGAAGCCAATCTCAGGCTGGTGGTGAGTATTGCCAAGCGTTATGTGGGAAGGGGCATGCTGTTCCTCGATCTGATCCAGGAAGGAAACCTGGGCCTTATCAAGGCTGTTGAAAAGTTCGATTACAGGAAAGGATTCAAGTTCAGTACCTATGCCACATGGTGGATCAGGCAGGCCATAACCAGGGCTATCGCCGACCAGGCCAGAACCATAAGGATACCGGTCCACATGGTGGAAACCATTAACAAGCTGATACGGGTTTCCAGGCAGCTTCTCCAGGAGCTTGGCCGTGATCCTACCCCTGAGGAGATTGCCAGGGAGATGGGCATGTCGGAGGACAAGGTGCGCGACATCATGAAGATCTCCCAGGAACCGGTTTCCCTGGAAACACCCATCGGCGAGGAGGAAGACAGCCACCTGGGCGACTTCATCCCCGACGAAGACGCGCCGGCGCCTGCCGAATCAGCGGCCTATACACTGCTGAAGGAACAGCTCATCGATGTTCTTGACACCCTTACACCCAGGGAAGAGAAGGTGCTTCGCCTGAGGTTCGGGCTGGATGACGGCAGGGCCCGCACCCTCGAAGAAGTGGGGAGGGAGTTCAACGTAACCCGTGAAAGAATAAGGCAGATAGAGGCGAAGGCATTGAGAAAACTTCGCCATCCCAGCAGGAGCAAGAAGCTGAAGGATTTCCTGGATTAATTGCGTAAAAAGCATTGCAGGCGGCAGATAAGGCCGCCTTTTTTTTTGCCTTTCTGCCGATAACTATACTTTTGCGACGGCAAACCGCTGTATGGCGCGTAAAACAGCGGACATCAAGCATAAAATAAATATTATGTAAAAATATGATAATTTAGTATAGACATGACACTTTGGGTATAGTAAAATAATATCGCAATTCCAAATAAAGCTATAATAATTATATTTTAGGAGATACAGGTCATGCCCATTCGCCTTGCCCTGGCGGACTCCAACAACCGGTACATAGAAAAATTGGCGGCATGGATTCAAAAGCACATGCCCTACCACTTTTCCATCGAGGTTATGACCCATCCCGAAAGCTTCAGGGAATGGGCTGAGAACGGCGGCAAAGCCGATCTTACAGTCATTTCCATAGACATGGCCAGGGAGGTTTTGCCGTTCCTGCCAAAGGAAGGCGTACTTGTCCTGGACGATGGCTCCCATGAGCCCTTAAGCCCGGATACTCCGCGTGTTGACAAATACAAACCTGCGGATGAACTGGCGAAGGATATACTTTCCCTTTGTGCAGACAGGATGCCGGGGATGCATTGCAGGGAAAGGCACAGGCAGAACGTTACCCTTGTTATCAGCCTGGACGGCGCCGATGCGGTTTTTCCGGCCGCTCCCGCCATAACGCGTGTTTTCACCGCAATGGACAGGAAAACCCTGTATCTTTCCCTGGAACAGGCCCAGACTACCCGGCTTTTCTTCAGCGGTTCCGGTTCAAAAGGGCTTAACGAACTGCTTTATTACATCAAGTCCAACAGGGACAACCTGTATATGAGGCTTGAATCCTGCCTGATCCGGGATCTTGCGAGCGGTGTCCATTTCCTTTCAGCGCCTTGCGGGCTTCTTTCGCCTGGCGCCATTGATCCCGCCGACATGGAAAGGCTTCTGTCCGCTGCGGACAGCGACGGGGATTTCGATGAAATTGTCGTAGCATTGGATCTTGGCATGTTTCACCTGATCCCCATGTTTATGGAGAAGGCTGCGCGTGTTATTGCTGTTGCCCTGAATACTGCTTCTTCATCCATCAGGATGGAAAGACTCCTCCAGGAGCTTGAAAAGGAAAACATCGACACAGGAAAGATTAAGGATACGCTCAGACTGCTCCTTATAGATATTTGCCCTTCTGATGGTTTCAGCGGCCGGTTCGCCGATATCCAAAAGTATAACCTCGATCCGCATCCCGCACAGCAGGCTGATCCGGGCTGGGTTCCATCGGAGAGCGAACTTGCGGCACTGGCTTCAATAATTGAGAGTTTTGATATAGCGGGTTAGTGCGATGAATGGCCGGCAGATGGATGAACTGGCGAAGGAAATAAGAAAAGAGATAGCCCTGAGGCGAAACCTGGCCCTGGAATTCAGCGGATCCGAGCTTGACCGGGAACTCCTGGAACTGATCGAGGGCATTACCTTTGAAAAGGCCGGTTCAGGGTCTTTAAGCCCACTGGAGATCAAGGGTGTCGTGGAACTGGTTTTCAACCAGATGAGAAGACTTGACGTAATTGAGCCGTTCATAAATGACAGGGAAGTAACCGAGATCATGATCAATGGACCCGACAGGATTTTCATAGAGAAGAACGGAGAGGTCCAAAAAACCGATGTCCGCTTCGAGAGCCGCGAGAGGCTGGAGGACATCATCCAGGTCATAGTTGGGAAGGTCAACCGGTCTGTCAATGAAGCGGAGCCCATAGTGGATGCCAGGCTGGAAGACGGTTCCAGGGTCAATGTGGTGCTGCCGCCTGTGGCGCTTAACGGACCTATCGTTACCATAAGGAAGTTTCCCGACAAGCCCATGACCATTGATGACCTGATCCGGTTTGGATCCATAACTGAAGAGGCGGCCGAATTCCTGGACAAGCTTGTTAAGTCCAAGTACAACATATTCATATGCGGGGGCACGGGCTCGGGGAAGACTTCTTTCCTTAACGCCCTGTCCGGGCTGATACCTCCCGATGAGCGCATAGTGACCATTGAGGACTCTGCGGAGCTTCAGCTTTCCTCCATCGAAAACCTGGTGAGGCTGGAAACGCGGAACGCCAATACCGAGGGCAAGGGTGAAATCAAAATGAAATCCCTGATCAAAACCTCTTTGCGAATGCGGCCCGAAAGGATAATCGTCGGGGAGGTCAGGGGCGAGGAAGCCCTGGACATGCTTCAGGCAATGAATACAGGACATGACGGATCAATGTCCACCGGGCATGCCAACTCCACCAGGGACATGCTCTCAAGGCTGGAAACCATGGTCCTGACGGCGGCTCCCCTGCCCCTGGACGCTATCCGCAAGCAGATAGCGTCAGCCCTGGACATAATCATTTTTCTTTCGAGGCTCAGGGACCATTCCAGGCGCACCATGGAGATCAGCGAGGTCCTGGATTATAAAAACGGCGTGATAGAGCTAAACCCGCTGTTCCTTTTTGAATATGAGGGTGAGGCGCCCGACGGCCGGGTAATCGGGCGCCTGAAGCGGACCGGCAGCAGCATGAAAAACCTTTGGAAGGCACAGCTCAGGGGTATCACGCTGTAGGAGGCATCCATCATGGAGAATGAGGCTATCCGTTACGACCAGTACCGGATGAAATTAGGGGAACTCGTTCTTAACCTGCTTATGGCAATGGGATTCTTCTTCCTTGTAGGAATGATATTCTATGACCATTTGGTTATTTCACTGGTCCTGTCGCTGCTTGGCATTACCTGGATACCGGGCAGAAAAAGGGAACTGGCCAGGAAAAGAAAAGAGCTTGTGAAGCTCCAGTTCAAGGATGCTCTCTACTTCATATCCGTATCGCTGTCAACCGGAAAATCCTTCGAAACTGCACTTATAGACGCCCAGCAGGCACTTGAGAGGGTGTATCCCGATAAAAACGCCCTGATCATAAAGGAGTTGGAACTGATTAATGCCCGTGTAATGATGAACATGCCGGTGGAGCAGGCTCTTGCCGATTTTGCCGACCGGGTCCAACTGGAGGAAGTAAAGAATTTCTCGGATGTTTTCAGCATATCCAAACGGGCGGGCGCCAACCTGGTGGAGGTTATAAAGAACACCTCAAACATGATCAGGGAAAAGATTGAGGTCAAGCAGGAAATTGAAAACCTGGTAGCGGGAAAGAAGCTGGAGCAGAAGATCCTGAACCTGACACCGTTTGTGCTGGTCTTTGTCATCAAGTCTTCCAGCAGCGGTTTTCTAGATCCGCTTTTCACCACTGCTGCCGGAAGGGTGGTCATGACAGTTGCCCTGCTTCTTATGCTCATAGGAAACCTGATCTCCAAAAAAATCATGAATATAGAAGTATAGGTGGGAAAATGCAGTCTTTTTGCTTGCTTACGGCTTTGGGCGCTGCCGCCGTTTATATGTCCCTGCATCTTTGGCAGCGAGGCAAATATAAAGAATTCCTCGAGCCCCTGGACAGGAAACAGTACTTTTTCAGGCCAATCCTGGCAGGCGGACTCTGGATCGCGGAACGTCTGAATTTCAAAGTGCTGGGCCGGTATTTCGGCTGGCTTCACCAAAAGATAGTCATGCTGAATGGCAGCCGCTATGCCGCATACTACATGAAGATACACTGGGCTTCCAAGATACTCTACCTGTTCCTGGGCGTTGTCCTTGCCGGATTGCTTGGCTTCCTGGGAGGTGCCGAAGGTGAAGAATGGTACCTCATCGTACCGGGCGCAGGCATAGGCCTGTTCTTCCTCGCGGACAAGATCCTGGACGATCAGTACAGGAATAAGGTAATGAGCATCAAAAGGGAGTTTCCCGATTTTGTTTCCAACCTTGTGCTCCTGGTCAATGCCGGTCTGAGCACAAGGCAGGCTATTGAACGCATTGTGCGGGACCGTGGCTGCGAAACCCCGCTGTACCGTGAGCTGTTCATAACCCTGAACGATATAAAGGCCGGGCTTACGGAGCATCATGCCTATACCGATTTTTCCGAGCGCTGCAAGATAAAGGAGATTACAAATTTTGTGGGCATACTCATGCAAAGCATGAAACTCGGCGGGGGGCAGATGCTGTATGAACTGAAAAGGCTGGGCGTTGAATGCTGGGACATGAGGAAGAACGCAGCGAAGCAACTTGGTGAAACCGCTTCTTCCAGGCTCATGTTTCCGCTGATGATAATGTTCGTAGCCATTATCATGATCTGCATGATGCCCGCGCTGATGGAACTGAGCAATGCCTTCTGACGGAGATGCAGCGATGTGGAAAGGAACTGGAAAGCGCTCTGGAAGAGCAACTATTGAATATATCATCATCATGCCCGTAGTCATTGCATGTGTTATGGCAGTGATCATGGTTTTTGAGTGCCTTTACCAGCAGTCGGCCATCCAGGCCCTTGCCGATTCAACGGCGGAAGGGTTGTCCATGATATGGGGGCACAACCCGATTAAGGAGGAGGAGATTGCCTCAGGCGCATTCAGCAGGGAAAGCTATGATAACCGTCAGCTATACTGGCAGATTCTGCCAGCAAACAGCGACGAAAAGAGAAGCACAGCCCGGGACTGGGTGGAAAAGCAGCTTGAAAGCATCGGGCTATTGAAAGAAGTTAAGGACCGAAACGCCGAGGTATCCGTAAGCTACCATCATGGCTTTCCAACGAGCAAAATAGTGGTGAACATTACTGCATATTACGTCTTGCCCGGGGCCGCCGCGCTTAAGTTTATCGGGCTGGGTGACGTTCTGACCATCCGGTGCCGGGCCGAAGCCCCGGTTTACGATCAGAAAGAAATGATAAACGTTTCGGATTATGTCATACAGAAGGTCATGGAAAGCAAGGCCGGGGAATTCCTGAAAAAAATCGCTTCACCGCTCAAGAAAGCCCTGAAAATGCTCAAATAGGGTATTTCTGCAGGAAAGGTCGGTTTATGTGATGAAACGGGAAAAGGGAAGCATCACTGTTTTCATATGTATACTTCTGTCCGTTCTAATACCTTTGAGCGGTATTCTGATGGATCTGGCGCGCTACAACGAAGCCGTCAGGATAGCAGAATCCTCTGTAAAGTTTTGCACCGAATCCATGCTGGCTGCCTACGACAGGCAGCTTAAGGAACAGTTTGGACTTTTGGCAATGCATCCGCGGGACGTTGAATCAATGGAAAAGGAGATATATGAGCTTCTGTCCGATAACCTCACACCCGAGGATGCCGGAGGCAGTGTTACAGATCTCTATAATTTCAAGGTAAGGCGTGTTGAAGTAATACCCATATATAATTTGTCCGAGCCTTATGTACTGGAGCAGCAGGTAACAGAATTCATGAAATACCGGGCGCCCATACAGGCTGTCGGCGAATTCCTGGAAAAATTGAAGAGCATGGCAGGCCTTGCCAAAGAGGGGGAGATCGTAGAGCGAAATATGGCTCTGGACAAGCTCCTCAACGGGATGCGCGAGGACATGGTTTGTTTTGCGCTGCTCATGGATCAGAAGATGAAAAACATAAATAAAGACAATGGAATGGATAATCTGTCCTATTGGACTCTTCTGGCAATAGAATCAAACAATGAAGATGAAAAAAAAAGCAGGCCGCAGCAGACAGCCATAGATACCATAAATGAAAAGATGGCCGAATACAGGGAATTGAAGGTTAAGAGTGAAGCCGCATTGGCGGAATATAACTCGGCCAAAGAAGCGTTCGAATCAGTGGAAGGTAAAATGAAAGACCTGCAGGAAAGGCTTAGCAATCTGAAAGGCAAAAGCGGCGTATCTGGAGGCGGAGAAGAACAAAATAATGTTACAGACCCATCCCAGGACTCTGAAATAAGGAGCATCGAAGAAGAAATCAACAGGCTCAAGCCTGAATATGAAAGCAGGAAATCGGCGAAGGAAAGCGCATTTGATAACTTAGAAAGGCTTAATTTCCAGCTTAGCGGAGCGGGGAGGACCATTGATGCTCTTCTGAATGATCTGCTGGCCTGTTATAACTCGATGTACAATAAGGTCTTCACATCAGCGGATTTGCTTTATTATCTGAGCAACCACCTGGCACTCCATGAGAATTACTGCACCAAGGCTCTTGAACTGGTTTACGAGATTAAAACCCAGGCACAGCAGGTCCAGGAGGAGAAAAAATCCCTTGAAGCTTCCATGAACGAAAGCCCGGACAGCGCTGTTTCCCAAAAGATAAATGCGGACCTTGAAAAAAAGCTTATTAACGTGGATATACAACAACTGGAGAACATTATTGAACAGCTTGAAAGCAACAAGAACAGGGTCTCCGCATGGCTGTTTGCAGTTACAACAGCCTATAACTCATATATGGAAATTGCTATAGGGCTGGATAACGAGATAAGAAAGCTCGAAGGCCTTAAAAGCGATAAAGGCGATGGTGGTACTGTCGTCAGCATGTATACAGGTACTTACTACTGTACGTCCCATTATAATAATCTGGTAAACAATATAAGCGATATGGACAAATATTCAAGTATGAGCGCCAGGGGTGTTTATGCAATCCCTGAATATAAACTTTCACCGCCGGTCACCGAGAAGGAGCAGAAGCTCTTCGAAGTATGGTACGCAAACAACTTCGAGGGAATGAGACTTGAACTTGAAAAGGAGGCCGAAAACCCCGGACTTGAAAACGCAAGGAAAAAGACGGGTGATACGGCCAGCGCTATTCAAAGCGGAGAATCCGGCAATAATGATGCCGGCGGCAGTAAAAAAGGCGGCGAAAACGGTGGGTTTGCCAGGAAAATATACGAGCTTACGAAACTGCCGTCAAAGGGAGGCGGTGCGAGTTCCGAGGAAAGCCTTGCCGAGATCTCGGAGCATGTCTGGCAGACCCGGCAGGACCGGTTTACTCTGAACAATCCCCTAAAGGATCCCATAGAGGGTGTTGATACCGTAAATGAGCAGGACAAGGGCTTTTTTGATAATGCCTTGGAGCGAATCAGGAAGTTTTTCAGCACCGTCGGAGATCTTCTGATGGATGCCGGCGAATCCCTTGTAAAAAGCCTTTACATGAATGAGTACATAGTCTCGGCCTTCAAGAACTATACCACGGTCGGAAATGTCCTGGAACACGATATCGGATGGCTGAGGCCTCTCGACAGGACATTCTTTGATAAGGCCGAAGTTGAATACATCATTTTCGGCAACCCTTCGGAAAAAGAAAATATCGCCGCGGCAAAGCGCTCCATAATCGTGATTCGCCTTTTATTCAACCTGCTCCATGTCTATACAGACCCCGAGAAGCTGGCCGAGACTTTGAGCATGGCCACAACGATCGCCGGGTGGACCATTTTCGGGGTGCCCATAGTCCAGAATTTCCTGCTTATAAGCTGGGCTGCCGCAGAATCGTGGCTTGATGCGGAAAGGCTTATAGCAGGAGAGCAGGTTCCCCTTATAAAAACCAGCAAGTCATGGGTTATTCAATGGGGTACATTAGTGGATTATCTGATCAACAATGTCATAGCAAGCGTTAAGGATTTTGTGGTGGATAAGGCCGAAAAGTATATCGACGAGGGGGCCAGATTCCTTGAGGAAACTGTCATGGCCTTTATCAGCAGCCAGCTTGACGTAATCTTCGCAGAAATCACCGACACATGGTGCGAGGTTTCCGAAACCGTGAGCCAGGAAGCGCAGGACCTGGTAAACGGCATCAGCCTCGATGATATTGACAGGATTGCCGGGGACACCGTGGAAAGCTTCCTGGAATCCCTCAGGGATTACATGGTGTCCAAACTCGCCTCATTCTGTGAAGGTATCAGGGATAAAGGGGCCCAGGTCATAGCGGATTGCAAAAAGGCGTTGCTGGATAAGATAAGTCACATTCTTTTCAGTGAATCTTCAGCATTCAGCAAGCTAAAGGAAAAGGTGAAAGGCTTTGCGAAGGAAACCATAGAAAAGGGATTTGACGCGGTAGCCGGCAAGATCTCGGGGGTCCTGGGCGGATCGGGCGGAGGCACCAGCGGCGCCAACAACGTGCTGGGGCGGATTATCATGATGGACTATACCGATTATTTAAGGCTCCTGCTGCTGACCGTTACCCCCGAAGACAAGGCCTTGAGATGCGCCGACCTGATCCAGCTTAACATGGAGACCGCACTGCCCGACAATGCCAGGCCGATCAGGGAATATCATACCTACCTTTATGTTAAGGCCTGGATAGACATAGACCTTTGGGTCATTCCCGAGGAATGGTTCAAAAAGGACAAGGAGGCGATGATTGTTGTCGAGTGGGCCCAGGGTTACTGACAGACTTCCCGGCAGGAACGCCGACAGTCGCCGCACGATATGCAGCCCCAGGGGCAGCGCCACTGTTGAGGCGGCAGTAGTGATCCCCATATTCATGATAGCGCTTTTTTCCCTGGCCTACATAATAAAGGTGTTCATGGCCTACAACGTTATGCAGTCAGCCCTGCAGAGAGTAGCCAGGAGCATCTCAAACGCCAGCTATTATTATCATGTTTCCGGCCTCAAGGACTATTCCGACGAACTTGACAGGATGGGACAGGGCGCTTCCGATGAACTGAAAAGCCAGGCGGACACCATCATCGGGGCAGTGGATTCCTTCAGCAGCCTGATGTCCAACATCAGCGACCAAAACCCCTCGGTGGACCTGGAAACCCGTATCAGAAGCGCAGGAGTTTTGGGTAAGGAGCTTGTTGGCGATGCCCGGGATGTGGTTGAACTGGTGAAAGGCATAATAAAGGATCCCAAGCAGGAAATCAAGCTGCTTTTGACGGTTTTTGCCCAGAAAGCGGCCTATGCCGCAAGAAAAGAAATTGTCTGCCTGATATCCCGCCTGATGCTGGATGCGGAATTGGATAAAAGGTCGGCAACGGGCATGGACGTAAAGAAGACCCTGGGCATCGGGGATATCAGCTTCAGCCAGACACAGATATTCGGAGATGGCGAGTCCCTCGAATTCATAATAACGTATACAGTCAACCCGCCGGTTCCCTTTGGCCTGGTTCCGAAACTGACACTCAGCAACCGGGTAAAGGTGATCGGATGGACATCGGGCAGGGGGCCTTCGGTACGCAGTGAGGAGCAGGAGGAAAAACAAGGCGGGAGCATATGGATCGAAATGGATAACGAGAAGATGTACTGGGACAGGGGGCTTGAAATAGAGGACCAGGAACTGGATAGGCTGAGAGAAGAGGCAAAGAGTTTGAATATGTCCTTTAAGCCGACCTCGAAGAGATATCCCGTTGTGGATGCCTTCATGTTTGACGACCATACAGTAAAGGCGTTCGACCTTTTCACCCTGAATCCCTTCATGAAAACCTACCAGGACCAGCCCGGACGCATAAAGTCCGAACTGAAGAGACATGGAAAAAGGCTCCTGGAGTTTGAACCGACAGATTATCCGGAAGTGTGGAACCTGCCGAACCAGGAGAGGATCGTTATAATCATCCTTCCGGAAAACGCCAGGGAAGCCCTGCCCAATATTGATGAACTGATCAGCGAAGCGGCCGCTGAACTGAAAAGGATGGGCATATCCGAGGTAAGGGTCCGGTACGATTACGGGATATATACAAAACCGGATGATGGGGCCGAAACCGAGGAAAACAATGGTGTCCGGGAGCAGGAAGCGGCATAGCTTCCCATTGATTATGCGAGGAAAGGATTGGTGATCCTGATGGATGTCAGAATCGGGGAATGTATCCAGGAGTTTAAAAACGAATCCAACAGAAGCATGATGCGGTTTATCTTCAGGGATGAAAGCCGGCTGTCCGGGTATCAGCTTGAGATGCTGAAGAACAACCGGATCCCCATGCTTCTCAGGTCGGAGATTCTGAAAGTGGACCAGGAAATCAGGATTTCCTATGATATCACCTCCATGATCCCCCTTAATAAGATACTGGAACGAAAGGAGACAGGAAGGCACGAATTCCTGCAGTATCTGCGCCAGATAACAGGCGTATTTGACCAGTTGGAAAACCACTTGCTGGATTATGGCGGGCTGATCCTGGACAGCAGCATGATCTATGGTTCACCCGCCGATGACAGGATATTTTTCGTTTATCTTCCCATAAAAGGCATGGAGCAGGATATAAGCGAATCCCTGCGGCAGTTTATCACCAACCTCATAATCCGGGATATGAAGTTCAGGGATGAGGATGCCGACAATTACATCCAGCGCCTGATAGAGGTGCTCAAGGCCCCGGACTTCAGCCTGAACACGCTGAGTTCCTGGCTGGATAACTTCGCCCGCGGCCAGAATCACACCCAGCCTGCAAAGGCGTATACACAGACGTTGGACGAGGCGGCCGCCCATGTCCGGGCACAGCAGATAATTACAGGTTCAGGACCGGAGCAATCCCGGCAGAAAAAGCCGGAAATCGAGGAAACGCGCATCAGTACCGTAACGGAGAAAAGAACGGTATATCCATTAAGTTCATGGCTGTTCCTTGGTTCGGCAATTGCAGCGATTATTGCCCTGTTTGCCGCCATGGCAGCAAAGGGAGTCTTTGAACCGGAAAATCCCGACATGCTGACAACGATTGCCGGGATGGTACTGATAGGCGGGGCGGTTATGTGGCTTGTATGTTCCAGGGCTTTTGCCAGGGAAAGAAAAACCGAGAAGCTCGTGGAGAAAAAGATACACGGGCAAAAAGGCAACCATGCCCGTATCAGCAGCGCCATTGCATCCTCACGGGGGAAAGGGCCGAAAAAACATATGTACCGGAAAGTGGAATATGTGAACAAGTCCATACCGCAGCCAGAAACCCGGGAATCACGTTCTGAGAATTCTTACGGCATTTCCGTTTCGGATTCCAAACCTTTCGTCGAAAGAAGGCACGGGTCCGATGAAAACCTTTACGGGCCGATTGAGGCGGCATGCGCGGCCGATCGGACAGTTCTTCTCGACCAAAAGGAAAATGCAATGCCTTCAATCAAAAGGCTGGGAGGAGATGGGGAAACCGTTGTGATCAGGCAGTGGCCGTACCGCATCGGAAGGATGTCCGGGCAGGTGGATTACTGCATAAATAATCCTGCCATCGGCAGGATCCATGCAGAGCTTACGAAAGGGCCGGACGGATATTGCATTACCGACATGAACACCCGTAACGGAACATATATCAACGGGACGAGGATCGAACCAAACACCGGACACCCCATAAAAAGCGGCGACAGGTTCATGCTGGCCAATGAGGAGTTCCAATTTTTTGGATAAAGGTGTATTATGGATATGCCTGTAATTATATACCGGCAATAGTAATGACTCGTTGGACTAAACCTGCGGGGGGTTGTTGTTGTTGGGGATAATAGATATTCATACCCATGCTTTCCCCGAATCCATTGCAAGGAAAGCGGTCGATCAAATAGGGAACCACTATGGGATCAGGATGGCCGGGAACGGTCTTCTGAGCGATCTGAAAGCCAGCGCGAAGAGGTCGGGAGTGGATTATGTCGTATTCCACTCCACTGCCACAAAACCCAAACAGGTGCGCAGCGTAAACGACTGGATCATCAGCAACAGCGGCGGCATGATGATCGGTTTCGGTACAGTCCATCCTGATTATGAAAATCCCGAGGCAGAGATAGAACGCCTTATAGAAGCCGGACTTAAGGGAATAAAGCTCCATCCCGATTTCCAGGGATTCGATGCCGACAGCCCCAGCATGGACAGGATCTACAGATGTATTGGCTCAAGGCTGCCAGTCCTCATGCATGCCGGTGATGCAAACCTGGACCATGCATCGCCCAGGAGGATTGCCCATGTCATGGACAAGTTCCCCGAACTGAGGATCATAGCCGCCCATCTCGGCGGCCACCAACAGTGGGAGGAAGCCGAGGAATACCTTATAGGAAGAAACCTCTGGCTTGACACATCCAGTGCGATTGCCTTCATGGACCCTGATAGTGCAGTGAATATCATCCGGAAGCACGGAGTTGACAAGGTTCTTTTCGGGACCGACTATCCAATAACCTACCATGACAGGGAGCTTTCCATCTTCAACAGGCTTGGTCTCAGCGAAGAGGAGAAGGAAGCCATCCTGTGGAAGAACGCTGCAAGGCTCCTGGGGCTCGAACCTTTCAAAGGTAAGGAATCATGAGTTGCGAATACCTGGATGGTTTGTATATAATATTCAGCAGGTCTTTAAAGAGAAGTATTAAAAGAATGATGGACGGGGCAGGAACATGACCGACACTTTAAGATATGAGCTTAAATTTAGTATCTCGCCAGCGAATGCAGCCATACTCGAGAAAAAACTTCAATACATGCTTCCTTATGACGAAAACGGCGCCGAAGGCGTATACAACGTGAAATCTCTCTATTTCGACGATTTTTACGACCAGGCCCTTACAGGAAAGCTGGACGGATCATACAAGCTTCCCAAGTTTCGCATCCGCATATATAACGATAACCTTGAATTCAAGAAGCTTGAGCGAAAGCATAAGCGCGGGGATATAGTGTCCAAGAAAAGCATCCCGATAAGCGACGAAGAGTATTTTCGTTTCATGGAATGCAGCCGGAGCTTTTCACATGAATTCCCCGAACTTAATACAATGCTGCTGAAACCCCGGGTCATTATCAGTTACCAGCGGAAGGCATTCGTTTACGAGCCGGGAAACGTGCGCATAACCATTGATTCCAATATTAAAACCAGTATAAACCAAAATCCGTGCCTGTACAAACCCGCTTGTTTTGTCAACCTGCCTGCGCCTGAAAACATGGTTTTCGAAGTAAAGTACACCACTGTGTTCCCTGATCATCTGAGAGCAGTTTTCCAGGAGGCCGGCGCCCGCCAGTCCATTTCCAAGTACGCCAATGGCAGAATGGTTGGCATATACCGGTAAAGCAGCAGCCTGAACGATACTTTTGGAGGAGGATCCCATGAACGGACCATTAACATTTCAGGACATCTTCAAGAACAACTTTTTAAACTCCCAGACCTTTGAGGGCATTACATTGAACCAGGTGCTCATCGCCCTGATGTTTGCCTTCCTGGCAGGAATGTTTATCTACCTGATCTACCGACTGTCCGACAACACCCCTGCCTTTGTAAACAGCTTTTCCATCTCCCTGGTGGCGCTGACAATGATAACCACCCTGGTCATTATGACCATCACGTCCAATATCCTGCTTTCCCTCGGAATGGTGGGCGCCCTGAGCATTGTCAGGTTCAGAACCGCGGTTAAGGAAGCCATCGATATCATATACATGTTCTGGGCCATTACCACGGGAATTACCATAGGCGCAGGGTTTTACTTTATTGCAACTGTGGGCTGCGTTGTCATAGGCATCGTCCTGTTGGTAATGAGCAGGTTTACCGGCAGGGAGAACCTTTTCGTGCTGGTGATCAGCGCCAGTCAGAGCGTCAGCCAGGGCCAGCTCGAGGAGATCATAAAGAAAAATGTCAGGAAGTACCGCTTTAAGGCAAAAGCCTCGTTTGCGCAGGAATCGGAATATACATACGAGGTTCGCCTGAATAAGGGAGACTCGGCTTTCACCGACAGCCTTACGGCTGTTGAAGGCGTGGAAAATGTCAGCCTTGTAGGGTTCAGGTCCCATAACGCGCTGTAGGAATAATTACGCAGACCTGATGGTATAATGATTTGTGTCTGGTCCTCCAATGGATCAGACCTTTATTTTTTATCCGGTGTATATATGAAGGAGATGCAGGTTAATGCCCAGGAATTTCATGTTTATTTTAAGAACCAACAACCACCAGGTCACGATTGATCTCCGCAGAATGAAGCTGCTAAGGCATCTGAAAAGGCTGTTCAGATAGTTTAGCCGGAAAATACCGGGGAAATGCGATAAAACTCTGCCTGATGCCCGAAGATAGTTTTTATGGATATTATTTATGGCAAACATCATCTCTTTTTGGTATGATGTTGTTGTTGGCCGCCTGGCAAAGAAGCCCACGGCCTTAAAATATCCGAAAAGGAATCATATAAATGGGATCGAACAGGGGAAGTAAGACCGAACTCAATCCTGAAGCCATGCCCCGGCACATCGCCATTATCATGGACGGGAACGGCAGGTGGGCCAAAAAACGAGGGCTTTCAAGGAGCATGGGGCACCGGGAAGGCTCAAGGATACTGAAAAAAATAGTGGAAGAATGCTATAACCTGGGCATCAGGTATCTTACTGTATTCGCCTTTTCATGCGAGAACTGGTCCAGGCCCCGGGAAGAAGTGGACCAGCTTTTCAAGCTCATGATGGAATACCTGAAGAACTCGGAAAAAGAACTAAGGGGAAAGCCGGTAAGGATAAGGGTGATAGGGGACAGGTCAGGACTTCCTGAAGAACTGGTATCCGAAATCTGCAGGGTGGAGAAAAACACCGAGCATATCGAAGGCCTTGACCTCATTATCGCCATCAACTACGGAGGAAGGCAGGATATACTGAATGCCTGCCGGACCTTGCTTGATGATTATAAAAATGGCAGGATCAGCGAATCCGGGATTACCCTCGATTCCCTGTCAGACCGGCTCTGGACGGCGGGCATTCCCGACCCCGACCTGTTGATCAGGACCAGCGGGGAGATCAGGTTCAGCAATTTCCTGCTCTGGCAGTGTGCATATTGTGAGCTTTACTTTACCGACACCCTGTGGCCCGACTTCAGGAAAAAACACCTCCATGATGCCATCGCGCATTACCAGAGGCGGGAAAGAAGATTCGGAGGGCTTTGAAATGCTGACCAGGATTATCAGCGGTGTAACAGCAGCGGCCATTCTGGTTTCCATACTGCTGCTCCCGCCAATTGTCCTTGCCATAGCAGTTTTAGTCATCTCCTGCGTAGGTTTGTATGAATATGCGGGGGTCATGAAGCAAAGGGACATTAAAGTGGTTTTGTGGGTTTCATGGATTGCAGCTTTATTGCTTGCAGCCCGTGCCTATATATCCACTCTCCCGGCGCCGGACAGGTCTGAATTTCCGCAGTTCGTGGAAAGCCTGTTCTCAGGGACCGCATTAGGCGCCCTGGCCTTTCTTGCTGTTGTTGTCCTGTTTTGCGGGATCATGTTCGGAAAACGGAAGCTGAAACCGGACGATGCGGCGTATACGCTGCTCGGCATTGCCTACATACCGTTCCTTCTTTCCTATGCCATCATGGTGAGGAATATGGACCGGGGGTTTGAGTACATATGGATGGTTATCATTGGCGCGTCGGTGACCGATATTTTCGCTTATTTTGCGGGATTGTTCTTCGGGAAGCATAAACTCATTCCCGATATCAGCCCTAAGAAGACCGTGGAAGGCGCCATAGGGGGCGCAGTGGGCTGTACGGCAGTCATGGTTCTGTATGGCATCCTCCTCATAAACAGTTCCGGCGCCGCTCCGATTGATCCCTTACATTTTGCGCTGGTAGGGCTTTTATGCGGGGTTATGTCCCAGTTAAGCGACTGGTCGGCCTCTTGCATAAAGAGGGCTGCCGGCATAAAGGACTTTGGCCGCATCATACCGGGACACGGAGGCATTATGGACAGGTGCGACAGCTATCTTTTCGTAGCGCCTGTGGTATATTTCTACGTCAGTTTATTCTTTTAGCAGGATGTGAGTATTGACGTATAATGGAAAGATTGATGGGAATATCCATACTGGGATCCACCGGATCCATAGGAAAGCAGGCCCTGGAAGTCTGTGAGTCTTTGGGTCTTAATATTATATCTCTCATTGCAGGTTCCAACGCTTCATTGCTGGAGGAACAGGTCAGGAAATACAGGCCGCTGGTTGCCGCCCTTTATGATGAAGAGGCTGCATCAGGGCTCAGGTCGTCGGTGGCCGATCTTCCATGCAGGGTCCTCGGCGGTATGAACGGCATCATTGAAGCCGTAACCCTCAGGGAGACCGACACGGTTCTCACCTCGGTCGTGGGTATCGCCGGCCTTGTGCCAACCATTGCGGCCATTGAGGCGGGCAAGAACATAGCCCTTTCCAACAAGGAAACACTGGTGACCGCCGGGTCCATTGTGATGGAAAAGGCGAGGGAGAACGGTGTAGAAATCCTGCCGGTAGACAGCGAGCATTCGGCCATCTTCCAGTGCCTGGCCGGGAACAGGAGAGAGGACGCGAAGAAGATCATCCTTACGGCTTCAGGCGGGCCTTTCAGGGGATTTACCCCGCAGCAGATGAGAAAAGTGACCCCGGAACAGGCACTCAGGCATCCCAACTGGTCCATGGGAGACAAGATCACCATCGATTCTGCCAGCCTGATGAACAAGGGGCTTGAGGTAATCGAAGCCATGTGGCTTTTCGGCATGAAGCCCGATGACATAGAGGTGGTTATCCACAAGGAAAGCATCATACATTCAATGGTCGAGTTCGTGGACGGGTCCGTAATGGCACAGCTTGGGGCGCCGGATATGCGCATACCCATCCAGCTTGCCCTGACCTGGCCGGAACGGGCGGCAAATTCATTCCGACGTATTTCACTGACCGAGATCGGAAGCCTGACCTTTGAAAAACCCGACATGGAGGCTTTTCCGTGCCTCGGGCTTGCTTACCGGGCTGCAGGGACCGGCGGAACCTTGCCTGCTGCCATGAACGCGGCCAACGAAGTGGCTGTTGCCTCTTTTCTTAAAAGAGAAATAGGGTTCTGCCAGATTCCCGAAATAATCGGGCAGGTCATGGAGGAACATAGGGTGAATACCAGGCCTTCCCTCGACGATATAATAGATACTGACCTGACTTCAAGGGAAATGGCCGCGGATATCATAAGAAGGTATGCAAGCAAGGTGCAGGACCCGTGATAATGGGTATTGATCCAATGACAACCGCTTTGACGGAGGACAATATATGGGAATACTTGTTGCACTTATAGTGCTGAGCATTTTGATACTGATCCACGAGCTTGGGCATTTCCTGGCGGCGAAGGCCGCAGGCATCAAGGTGTTGGAATTTTCCATCTTTATGGGGCCAAGACTTTTTTCAATAAAAAAAGGTGAAACGGCCTACTCGCTGCGGCTTATTCCCATGGGCGGCTTTGTGAAGATGGAGGGCGAGGAGGAAGCCTCCGATGATTTACGCTCGTTTTCAAAGCAGCCGCTTTGGAAGCGTGCCCTGGTGATAGGATCGGGACCTGCCATGAATATCATCCTGGCCTTCGTTATGGCCGCCATCGTCCTGTCTTCGGCGGGCTATAACACCAACAGGATTTCATACCTGGGAGAGAATTCGCCCCTTAAGGCCGCAGGCATTGAGGTAGGGGACAGATTAATCTCCTATGCCGGAAAAAGGCTGTTTGAGCCTGGTTCTGACATCGGAATATTCCTGTATGGGGAAGACGGCTCCCCGAAAGAGGTTGTCTATATCGATGCCGATACCGGTAAAAAGGTAAAACTCATCATCACCCCGGCCAGGACCCAGACCATCTGGAGGCTTGGCTTTACAGCCGTTTCCGAGAACGGCATCGGCACCAATGAGATCCAGTTAATTGAGGATGATTCTCCACTCAGGGCTGCCGGCATCAGGAGGGGCGATATAGTTGTAAAGGTTGACGGTATTCCGGTCAGCAGCACCAGGGACATTCAGCAGGTGCTCAATGTGACCAGGCCCGACAAGGAGGCTCCCCTGACCCTGGAGATTCTGCGCAACGGTGAAACCCTCGTCTTTGAGAACATTAAGCCGTATGCTTACTCCCAGTTTACGCTGGACCTGGGATTTGAGCGCCAGAAAGGAAATTTCTTCGGTACATTCGGGGCGGCCGGAAGGTTCTCGGTATCAACCATCCGCAATGTGTTCGTAACCCTGGGCTGGCTTTTTGACGGCACCGTTTCCTTCAGGGAACTTTCCGGACCTGTTGGCATCATCGGTTCTGTGGGAAGCGTCGTCAGGGAAAGGGAGCCGGTGTCTGAAAAGGTGCTGAACCTGCTTTATCTCAGCGCTTTTATCGGCATCAACCTGGGTGTCATGAACCTTCTGCCCATCCCGGCGCTGGACGGAAGCATACTCCTTATCCTTCTGATAGAAAAGATCCGCGGTAAGCCGCTGCCCCAGGAGAAGGTTGGCATGGTCTCAATGATCGGCTTCATGCTCCTGGTCTGCCTTTTGATTTCCACGCTCTTCAACGATATACCCAGATGGTTTTTCTGAGAAGGGAGGTCGGATGACCGTGGAAGAATCCATAACCAGGCGTCCAACAAGACAGGTAATGGTCGGTAATGTGCCTGTCGGAGGCGGCGCGCCTGTAAGTATTCAATCCATGACCAACACCCTTACCGCTGACGTTTCAGCCACTGTGGCACAAATAAGGGCACTGGAGGACGCCGGTTGTGATATAGTGCGGGTGGCAGTGCCCGACATGTATTCTGCCGAGGCTGTAAAAAGAATCAGGGAGCAGATCAGGATTCCCCTGGTGGCCGATATCCACTTCGATTACCGGCTTGCCCTGAAAGCCATGGAGAATGGCGCAGATAAAATAAGGATCAATCCCGGAACCATCGGCTCCAGGGATAAGGTTCGTGAAGTTGTGAGGATGGCCTCCGAGAGATGCATACCCATCAGGATCGGCGTGAACAGCGGATCCCTTGAAAAGCAGCTTCTTGAGAAGTATGGAGGGGTATGCGCCGAGGCCCTGGCTGAAAGTGCCGAAAACCATGCGGCTTTCCTGGAGGACCTTGGCTTTTCCGATATTGTGATCTCCATAAAATCATCGGACGTGGTCATGTCATATAAAGCCTACCGGATAATCTCGCAGAAAACCGACTATCCGCTTCACATAGGAATCACTGAGGCGGGCACACCCTACAGGGGAACCATCAAGTCCGCTGTTGGGATAGGGGCCCTGCTTCTGAACGGTATCGGGGATACACTGCGGGTGTCGCTTACAGGGGACCCTGTCGGTGAGGTTCGTGCTGCGAAAGAGATCCTGCGTTCTTGCGGGCTTTACTCAAAGGGCACCCAGTTCATATCGTGTCCCACCTGCGGCCGGACCGGGATAGATCTTGTCAGGATAGCCACCGAGGTTGAGAAAGCCCTTGAAGGCGTGGACAAGCCCATAAAAGTGGCCGTCATGGGCTGCGAGGTCAATGGCCCGGGCGAGGCCAGGGATGCCGATATCGGCATTGCCGGCGGGAAGGGATTTGCTGTTCTCTTCCAGAAAGGCCGGATCATCAGGAGGGTTGACGAGGACAAAATAGTGGAAGCCCTTATCCAGGCTGTCAAAGAATTCTGATATTATGGCTCCTGAAAAAACCGTTCAACTGGATCAGCCATATGAACAGCTGCTGGTATGAGGTCTGGCGCTTGCTGGTATCCTGCTGGCGCATCATGGACTCCAGCGTCCTGATTTCCAGGAGATAGCGCAGCGGCGATCCGGTATCGTAAATCAATTCCTTCAGGGTATTCCTTATCTTTTCCCCATATGCAGGATCCGAAGGCCTCGGAAAGGCGCGCTTCCTCCTCTCAAGGATTTCGCGGGGAAGAAGGTCCTGCATGGACTTTATCAATAACCCCCGGTCCGTGCCATTATACCGTTTCATCTCGTTGGGGACATTCCAGAGATACTCTATAAGCCTGTAATCGCACAGGGGCACCCTTGCCTGGAGGCTGTAAGACGCGCTTGCCCGGTCCAGGCGGCCCAGGATGCAGGGGAGGTTCCAGTACAGGCTGAACCATTCCGGTTCATAGTCCTTTTTGAGCCCCGATGCGTTTATGGCAAAGCGCGGGTACTCAAGCAGGGCTTCCTCATAGCACTTGTCGATATACTCATAAGGCTTTACCAATTCCACGATTTCAGTACAGAAGACGCTTATCTTTTCCGCAAGGTTGGACGCCCACGGAAAACGCTTCCTGCCAGTTGATGAAACATCAGGGGTTTTAATGCCGTATCCGAAAAGTTCGTCGGAGCAGTCGCCCGAAATAATTATGGGATACTCCTTGCGTATCTCGCGGAACAGGAGCATAAGCGCGCTGTCGTAATCGCCGGTTCCAGGCGTGCCTCCTGCTTCGGATGCCTCAAACAGGGCTTCCAGCAAATCCTCGGTTGACAAAAGTATATAGTGGTGCCGTGTTCCGAGTTCCCTGCAGATCCATCTGATCCAGGGTATGTCCGAATCGGACTGGAAGTTTGTCGAGGTCAGTTTGCTGTCCTTTTCATACTCAACCGACCAGGTATTGTATAGATGGCTGAAGAGGCTGCGCCTGTTTTTGCAGATAATCGCCGTGATAAGGCTTGAATAGAGCCCGCCGGAAAGAAGTCCGCATACGGGCAGATCTGCCTTTGCCTGCATGTTTATCGATTCGGTGACAAGTTCCCTGAACTGGCGCGCCGTTTCCTCGGCAGAATCGGTATGCTCCCTTTCTTCTATCCGCCAGTATCGACTGAGCGATGTTCCGTCGGGTCCGAAGGTCAAATAATGGGCAGGTCTCAGCTCATGAATACCCTTTATGACAGCGCTTCCCGGCGTATTCCGCGGACTGAGGCATATAAGCTCCGACAGACCTTCAACATTTATTTCCGCCTTGAACAGCGGGTGTGATGTGATCCCGCCAATCTCGGAGGAAAAGACAAGTGAGGACTCTAGAAATGTATAATAAAGCGGTTTTGCACCTATATGGTCCCTGGCAAGAATAAGCCTTTTTTCATCGGAAATCCATATGGCCAATGCGAAAAGCCCGTTGAGTCTCATGAAGCAGGCAGAGTTCCAGATGGCATAGCCATATCCCACAAGCTCGGAAAAGGTGTTTTCCTTAAATTCACAGCCGTAGGATTCCAGGTGGGATCGTAGCTCACCATAATTGTAGATGGTCCCGTCCATTACGATTATGTATTCCCTGCCGTGCTGCTTTATCTTTGAAACCCATGGGGTTTCGCCGGCGCTGCAATCGCTGGATATCCTGCATGCCATGACTGAATGGGGCGAGATGTACAGGCTGGCGCCTGCCGGGCCTCTTGCGCGAACAGCATCCGAAACCGGGCAGATATGGCTGCACTGGTGGGTTATATCTGCCATAGGGTTTACAATTCCGGCTATCCCGGGCATACAATCACTCCAGCAGGTGATACATTGTCATCATATTCCTTGCCGGAATGCAGTGTTACGGGAAATCAAAACCCTTCCTGCAAGCGCGTTTTGAAGGGTCCAGGGCATTACGACATATTTTTCGCCGGGCTATAACCTGATTTGACATAAAATCTGCGCCCCAGCTTTTATAATCACCATCAGACGGAAGCTAATACCGTCAAAAGGACGGAGACAACGAGAAAACTTCCGGCCTGGCAGGGATAGTACTCATAAATCAGGGACACCTGAATAATAGTTGTAATGAAACCATCAAGCCAGGGGAGGGGAGCAGGGATGGTGGTTTACGCTGACTTGCTGTTTTTTGAAAACCTGCTTGCCAACTGCTTTATCCTGAAACTGACCAGCATGATGTCGGGTTTGCCTGCAAAGCTCTGGAGAATCGTCCTGTCTTCATCCGCAGGTGCTCTCTATGCCGTATTCGCCGTAATAATGTGGTCCAACCCGCTGATTGCCTCATTGCCGGTCAAGATCCTGTTCTCCATGCTGATGGTGCTGATTGCGTTCAGGGTAAAAAGCACCGCCGATCTCCTCAGGAGATGGGGAATCATGCTGCTTACGGCATTCATGCTGGGCGGATGCACATATGCCATTTCTGGACTGTTCGGAGGAAGTATGCTGACTTACGGCGGTCTGATGTACTTAAGCCCGCAGGGTGTGCTCAAGGCCTTTTTATTCGCGGCCGGAATCTGCGTAATGCTTGTACGGCCCATAGGCAGGATACTCTCGGGCAAGGCGGTGAGGGAAGGAAACATCGTGCTGGTGAATGTCACGCTTGGAAAGCGGTCTGCCCGGTTCAATGCTCTTATCGATACAGGGAATTCGCTTATAGATCCGCTGACAGGCTATCCTGTAATTATAGTGGAGGCTGAATCGGTGAAAAACATCGTGCCTCCGGAAATCTATGACTTTTTTCTGTCAAATGGGGCGCCCGACAGGGAGATGGGGCCGGATATAAACCCGTTGTGGAAAAGCAGGATGCACCTGATACCTTTCAAGTCCATAGGCAGGGAAAACGGGATCCTGGCAGGGTTCAGACCTGATGCCATAAGGGTTCTCCATGGAAACAGCTTCAAGGAGATAAAGAACGCCATTATTGGCATCTGTGGCATAAAGCTTTCCAGCAACTCGAGATATACAGCACTTTTG
The DNA here is from genome assembly GCA_012719645.1 of Clostridiaceae bacterium. GTDB lineage: Bacteria > Bacillota > Clostridia > DSM-8532 > DSM-8532 > Thermoclostridium_A. Next base: position 7,482 of record JAAXZX010000048.1, on the reverse strand, counting down.
GGGCCGGCATCCCTGGCTAACATTTAACAGCCGGCGCAGCGCCCGCAGACAAGTTACCGCAGGAAGGGGATGGTCGATATGTTTGAAAAGGTATTTGGGTTCTTTTTCAACTTCGTTTCCATAAACAATGAGCCTGTTAATGAAATCTACTATATCGGCGGGAATGATATCCTGCCTCCGCCGCTGCAGGCTCAGGAAGAGGCGGAACTGCTTGAGAGCCTTGAAGCCGGAGACAACTCGGTAAAGCATGTACTGATAGAAAGGAATCTCAGGCTGGTGGTTTACATAGCAAGGAAGTTCGAGAACACAGGTGTTGATATAGAGGACCTTACCTCCATAGGGACAATCGGACTTATCAAGGCAATCAACACCTACAATCCGGGCAGAAACATAAAGCTTGCCACCTACGCCTCCCGCTGCATTGAAAACGAGATCCTGATGTACCTGAGAAAGAACAGCCGGGCAAGAAGCGAGGTATCCTTCGAAGAGCCGCTGAACGTGGACTGGGACGGGAACGAACTGCTGCTTTCCGACATACTTGGAACCGACAGCGACATTATCCAGAGAAACCTGGAGGAGGAAACCGACAGAAAGCTGCTGGTGAGCGCCATGAACAAGCTAAGCGGGCGTGAGAAGAAGATCATGGAACTCAGGTTCGGTCTCAACAACCACCTGGAAAAGACACAGAAAGAAGTGGCAGACATGCTGGGCATCTCCCAGTCATATATATCCAGGCTGGAAAAAAGGATATTAGGCAGGCTGAAGCGGGAAATATGCAGGATGCTGTGACCCGTAAAGCCATGTACTCCGTGCAATTGGCTTGTCAAGGCTTTTTATAAATATTTTCAAGATTTTGTTCCGCATAAACACACCCCGCGAGGACAAGACTGTAGGTGAGCGAAACCAATTCAGTCTGCGAGCGAGGTGTGTTGATTCTATGATGAACAAGGTAGAAATATGCGGCGTCAATACATCTAAACTTCCACTTCTTACAAGTTCACAGATGGATGAGCTCTTCGTTAGGATCAAACAGGGAGACAGGGAGGCCAGGGAGGAATTCATCCATGGCAACCTGAGGCTTGTGCTGAGCGTCATCCAGAGGTTCGGGAACAGGGGAGAGAACGCGGACGACCTGTTCCAGGTAGGCTGTATTGGTCTTATCAAGGCAATCGATAATTTTGATGTCACCCAGAACGTAAAGTTTTCAACCTATGCCGTTCCCATGATAATCGGAGAAATACGAAGGTATTTAAGGGACAATAACCCGATCAGGGTAAGCCGGTCACTGAAGGATACGGCCTATAAAGCCCTGCAGGCGAGGGACAGGCTGATAGGCAGGGAGTCCCGTGAACCCACGATAATCGATATAGCCAAGGAACTTAACATCTCAAAAGAAGATGTTGTTATGGCGCTGGACGCCATCCAGGAACCCATCTCCCTCTTCGAGTCGGTGTACCATGACGGAGGCGATGCCATATATGTCATGGACCAGGTCAGCGACGAGAGGAACAGTGATGAGAAATGGCTTGAGAGCATAGCCATCTCGGAGGCCATGAGCAAGCTCAGCGAGCGCGAGAAAAAGATTGTGGACCTGCGTTTCTTCCAGGGAAGGACACAGATGGAGGTCGCCGAGGAGATCGGCATCTCCCAGGCCCAGGTTTCCCGCCTTGAAAAATCGGCCCTGAAGCATATGCAGAAGTATGTATGAAATATGGAGGTAAGAGGTGGGAGGTTAGAAGCGGGAAGGTTGATACTCCAACATCCAGCCTCTCACTTCCAAATAATTAAACAAAACATTAACAAAGTCCGATATAGGTATTGAATTGAGAAAGCAGTTTTTGTCCTGAAACATAAGATAAAGGGGGACAGGCCACATGAAGTGTCCTTATTGCTCCTGCCAGGAAGACAAGGTTATCGACTCCAGACCTACGGATGAAGGCGCCACCATAAGGAGGCGCAGGGAATGTCTTAACTGCCGCAAGCGTTTCACCACTTATGAAAAAGTCGAACATCTTCCCATCATGGTTATAAAAAAGGATGGCTCCAGGGAACCCTACAACCGGGACAAGGTCAGGAAGGGTATCCTTCGCGCGACCGAGAAACGCTCGGTTTCCGTCGACGAGATCGAAAGAATGCTGGACAGCATAGAGTCGCATATCTACAATTCCCTGGAACGGGAAGTCACCAGTGAGTTTATCGGCGAACTCGTCATGGAAAAACTAAGGGAGCTTGATGAAGTGGCATATGTGCGTTTTGCGTCTGTTTACCGCCAGTTCAAGGATATCAACACATTCATGAACGAACTGAAAAAGCTTCTTAAGGATAAATGATGCAGGGTGCTCGGGATAAAAGATCAAGAAATAAGAATAAAGGCAAGGGGGGAGAACTGCTTCCGCAGGTATCGGGAGTATGTTCGAAAATAGCGAATTATGCATAAATTGAGTTGAAAATAGGTTTTCTTGTGTTAAAATAATGATATGAATATTAAGATAAAAACAGAATAAATAGTTTTTATTGTTTTTTCTACCATAGATAAAATTCCGGAGGGCCACATATGATAACCCCAGACCTGAAATCAGGACACCAATGGGATTTAAAGCGTTACACCCAGATCTTCCATGTCTTGGTCGGCTGCATTTCGCTTCTGATCGTAATGTTCCTTCTGGAAAACAGTTATGGCGGACATATAATAGTCAACAGCGCAGCGCCCTATTGCAACTGGCTTATCTTCGCATCCATCATTCTTGCCGTTTCAATCTTCCTCGTCACGTACTATACATATAACCAGATGATGAACAACCGTCTCGCAATTGCGGGTTTCACATTCCTGATTTCGGGAGTCTTCGATACGGTTTATCTTTTGTCGTACCCGGGAATGCCCGGTCTGTCAGGAATCAGCGCTCCGTCCGGGGAAGCTGTCATGTTCTGGCTTTTGGCCAGGGTTGCAAATGCGGCGGGATTTCTCATCCTGGTGAGCATGCCTGATCAGAGAAAAGACCGGCTGGGAAGGAACTGGAAACTTGCAGTATCCCTGTTGTTCATCGCAGGGGCTGTACTGTTTGTTAAGCTATCCGACGGCGTGGCAGGCTGTCTCTATGGAAACGAAGGGCTTAAAACCGCAGGCAATATTGTTATTGCTGTTGTCGCTGCCATTTATGGATATAATACGTTCCGTGCGGTCATGAGGCTGAGGAAAAACGGAGATCCCTTGTATAAGACACTGGCATGCGCCTTTATTATCATGGTTTTCTGCCAGGTAACCACCATTGGCCTTGTCAGTTTGTATGATATGAGGGCAATTATATCATGTATGCTGAAGTTTGTAGCTTTCATGCTGTTCTTTTACATATTCTATATACAGGGCATAAGAAGGCCCTATGTACTCCTGTCCAAGGCCAAAGAGGAATTAAACGAGTATGCTTATGAGCTTGACCGCTTGGTCGATAAAAGAACCCATGAATTAAAGCAGGTGAACCAGAGGCTAATAGCCGACCTGGAAGTGGCCAGGGGCATCCAGCAGGCCATGCTGCCTTCTGTTCTTCCCAGCAATGAGTATGTTTCATTTGTCTCAGGTTATTTGCCGGCTGAAAACCTGAGCGGCGATTTCTACAATGTAATCAGGATTGACAATTCACATTACGGTGTATATATCGGCGATGTTTCCGGACACGGTGTTTCCGCCGCCATGCTCACAGTATTTACATTTCAGAAAATCATGTCCCTCGTTGACGAGATAGGCAGGGAAGGCATGACGATCCCCGCCATGGTGCTGGAACACCTGTACAACTCCTTCAATGCCGCAAACTTCAGCGAGGAGTTATATATCGTTCTGATCTATGGCGTTTACAATATCGATACCGGCATATTCTCCTACGCTTCCGGCGGGCTTAATACCGCGCCTTTAAGGCTAAGGCCTGACGGGTCCATACAGGAGCTTGACTCAGATGGATTTGCCATCTGCAAACTTGGCGATATCATCACTCCCAAGTTCTCCAACCGGCAGGTTATGCTTTTCCCTGGCGACAAGCTTATCCTTTATACCGACGGCCTTGTGGAGGCCCTTAACCACAATAAACAGCCATATTCCAAGGAACGACTGAAAGACCTGATAACGAAGCATCGAAGATGGAATGCCAACCATATGACCGAAGTGATACTGGATGACGTTAAACAGTATTCGGAAAAGATCAATGACGATGTGACCGTGCTTACCATCGAGGTATTAAGGCCTTTCTGAGAATACCTGGAAAGCGCCATATCGTATTCCTGTTTCTGACGGCACCATCAGTTTCATATTTGTGTGCCATAACCGGCATTCTGCCTGAATATTTAGATAATAGACAGAATCACGGTATTGTGCTAAACTGTGGGTGGAATTGCATTATTTTGGAGGTAACGCTATGAAACCAGGTCAAAGAAACAGGCCGGGGCTCTGGTTATCTACTGCAGTATCAATTGTTGGACTGCTTCTGGTCGTATTGTTCTCGTACATAGTCGAAAGAACGCTCGATCTGACCATCAATTCTGTTCTTCGTACACTGATTTCACTGCTTATTGCTTTTGTCCCACCGCTTATCTGGTTAACCGTATTCTACAGGCAGGACCGTCTTGAGCCCGAGCCGAAAAGCTTTGTGTTCAAAACCCTGATCCTGGGCGCCCTGGTACAGAAGGCGCTTTATGCTCCCATCATGGATTTTGTAATGCCGAAAACGCAAACCGGACCGATTATCTCGGACTATATCTTCTCTGTTATCCTGGTGGCGCTTCTGCAGGAATCCATGAAACTGCTTGCAGTAAGGTACAGCATTTATGTGAGCGATGAATTTGATGAGAAAATTGATGGAATTATTTATGGTTCAGCGCTCGGTCTCGGTTTTGCCGCCATGACAAACCTTGATATGATAGTGAGCCACGGCGGAAGCGTATTTACTGCAATCTCTTCGATAGTCGTAATAGAATCCCTTGCTCATGCCAGCATAACCGGCCTGAGCTGCTACTTCCTCGGCATCACCAAGTTCAGCAAGTTTAATATGATAAGGCTGCCGGCTGCCGTAATCATCGCAACCACCCTGAACGCGGCGTCAAGTATACTCGTCGATACGCTGGTCCGGCAGGGGTTCAGGGTGAATTACCTGCTGGGTATCATTCCGCCTGCTCTTCTGGCAGTGGTTATTTTCGGTATCCTGGTGATCATCACGTCAAAGAGCCCGGGCGAGGAAACCCCGGTTGCCATGACCAGGAAACAATCCTTCCTAACTGTTTTCCCCGTTTGGGTTCTCATGGTTGCCGTGCTGGTAACCGGCTTCATCATCAGGAGCACCCCTGAAAAATCGTCGGCCGTCACCCTGGATGGAGGCATAAAGATCGCTTACCCGGCTTCATGGACCCAGTCCAGGAGAGAGGACGCCGTATTCATGGCAAGCGACCTCCTGGCCGGCGGCGGTCAGAACTTTATCTGTGTCAGGGAAATGGATATGAATTCCCTTATAAGCTTCAGAGGCAATGAAGGAGTGCCCGAACTGGAAGATCTGAGCGCTGCCTGGGCAATCAGGACCGGCAGGGATTACAAGTTCTACCAGTCAGTCAAGGCATACCCGATGGAGTTTGGCGGCCAGGATGCCCATGTGACCGAATATATTTACATTTCAGACAGCAAATCGCCCGTTCCGGGTTCCAGGAGTTCAAGCCCGGGTATTGGCTATTCGCGTGACATTATCATGACAGTTGGGAACCACGTTTACGTTATTACCATTTCCACCGGCTATGACGACTGGATTCTTGGCAAGGATAACTATAAGAAGATTGGTATTTCCCGCAGCAATTAGCGATCGTCCGGCATACCCTTATACCGATAGGAGTGATTTTGCATGCTGAAATCGATAAAAAAACGTAAATTCTTTGCAGTCATGGCCCTGGCGGTGGTCATGCTGTTTTCCTCATGTTCTGCCAAGGAGGATGATAAGCCCCCCACGGCTCCTGTGCTCACTGTAAAGGAAGTCCGGAGCGATATGGTCTCCCTTGCATGGAGCGAATCCTACGATGACAGCGGTATTGATGAATATAAGCTCTATCGAAACGGCAGCGTCCTGGCAGCGGTTGACGATACGGAATATGATGACAGAGATGTTGCTCCCGGCGAACAGTACGAGTATTATGTGATTGCGTACGATAAGGCTGGGAACAAGTCGTCAAAGAGTGTCAGGCAGACTGTAAAGATAGATGCGGAACCTATAGAGGCAAAAGCAACCCCGGAATCGACGCCTGAACCGGATCAGCCGGCAAGACCTTCCCAACCGGAGGGCACAAGGGATATGAACCGGCTGGCCAAGTCCACCGTACGCCTTTATGTGCTGGATGATGATTTTATCTGCATAGGTATCGGCTCGGGCACTATTATGAACGAACAGGGATACATACTGACAAACTATCACTGTGTGGGCGATGAGTATGGTTTGTACAACAGCGAAGGCTATGTGGCAATTGCGTTAACAGATGATGTCCGTGCTATCGCCCAGCCCCAGTACATTGCCCAGTTCAGGGGAGGCGATCCTGCCCTGGATCTCGCCGTGGTGCAGATTACCGAGGACCTTAACGGAAACAGGGTGTCGGCAGCGGACCTTAAGCTCACACCGGTGAAACTCGGAAATTCCGATGATCTTAACATAGGTGATGAGATCAACATCCTTGGATATCCCGGTGTGGGAGGGGATACCATCACCTTTACCGCCGGAAAGGTGTCTGGATTCGTCGATGAGAATTATGACAACGAGGTAGACTGGATAAAGACCGACGCCATTTTCAGCCATGGCAACAGCGGTGGAACGGCAATCAACGGCAAGGGTGAGATGATAGGCGTTCCCACGCAAAAGCTGATAGGGGAAGATGTCGATATAATGTTCCTGTTAAAACCCATAAATCAGGCTGTTCAAATACTGGAAGCAGCCTATGCCCAGACCGGGCTGCCCGATGTTCCGAGCAGACCCGGTCCGTCCAACGTGACCGAAGGCACTATCGACATTTATGGTTTTATTGTGGACGCATTTACCCTTGAACCCATAGAAGGCGCCATGTTTGTTATCATGCGTGCTGGCGTTACCCTGGAGCAATTTATAAACGATCCGCAGGACAGCATGATACAGTTTTATGCTGAAACCGATGCCGATGGCTTCTTCTATTGCTATGATATCCCGGTCGGCAATTCTTATGCCGTTTTGGTAGGAGCCAATGGCTATTCGCCGATCGGTGAGAACGATGCAATCTATATAAGCCCATACGAAACGGAAGACTGGTACCTGGGCTCTATCTACCTGGAAAGGAAATAATGACAGGCAACAGATCTGAGATCAAGGGGGCTCCGCAAACCTGCAGCGGAGCCCTTCGATACAGTAAGGCAGGAAAATGTTTGTATTGCGGTCGGAGGCTGGCGGTCTTAAGAGCATTTTGCCGGGCTTGGGGCTGTACAAAATAAAAAGTCAAAAATCT
>JAAXZX010000047.1 GCA_012719645.1 Clostridiaceae bacterium | reverse complement strand
GCTTCCACTCCTGGCTGGTCGAATGGGTTGACCCCCAGGAGGTAACCGCTTATGCCGCAGGCCTTCTCGAAGAAATATACCAGGTAGCCGAACCAGTAGGCGGTCATTTCGGGAACATTCACGACCAGGTTGGGAACCCCGCCGTCCACATGGGCAAGGATGGTTCCCTTCATGGCCATCTTGTTGACAAAATCCATTTCCTTTCCGGCCAGGTAATTGAGTTTATCCAGGTCATCCACGGTCTTTATCATTTCAAGAGGCTTCCTGCACTTCTCCACGTTAATGACTGTTTCAAATATGTTCCTCAGCCCGTCCTGGATGTACTGCCCCATGGAATGAAGGTCGGTTGAGAAATCCACGCCCGCGGGGAATATGCCTTTCTTGTCCTTGCCCTCGCTCTCGCCGTACAGCTGTTTCCACCATTCGGTCAGGTAGTGCAGGGAAGGTTCATAGTTTACCAGGATCTCGGTGGTCTTTCCCTTCCTGTAAAGGGCATTCCGCACTGCAGCGTAAAGGTAGCTGTCATTCTCGGCATAGGGCTTTTTGCAGTCGTCATATGCGTCGCGGGCGCCCTTCATCATCTCTGAGATATCTATTCCGGCCGCGGCGATGGGCAGAAGTCCTACGGCCGTAAGGACCGAGAACCGGCCGCCCACATCGTCGGGAATAACGAACTGCTCATACCCTTCGGAATCAGCAAGGGTCTTCAGCGCGCCCCTCGCCTTGTCAGTGGTGGCGTAGATGCGCCCTTTCGCCCCTTCCTTCCCATACTTCTTTTCCATGTAGTCCCTGATGATCCGGAATGCAATGGCGGACTCGGTAGTTGTGCCCGACTTGGAAATGACATTGACGGAGATATCCCTGCCCTCAACCAGTTCCAGCAGTTCTGCCAGGCAGGTTGAGCTTATGCTGTTTCCGGCAAAGTATATCTCCGGACCACCGCGATTTTCCTTTGGGAGATTATTGTAGAATGAATGGGACAGCGCTTCTATGGCTGCGCGCGCGCCCAGGTACGATCCGCCGATTCCCACAACGATCAGGACATCGGAATCCTTGCGTATCTTCTCAGCCGCTTTCTGTATCCGGCCAAACTCTTCCCTGTCATAGGCGTTGGGGAGCTCAACCCAGCCCAGGAAGTCGCTTCCGGGGCCGCTTCTTTCATGCAGCATTTTGTGGGCAGAAATGACCTGTGGCTCCAGGTAGCTTATTTCATGTTCGTTGATAAAACCAAGTGCGTTTTTGTAGTCAAATCTCAGTTTTTCCATCGTGGCTCATACCTTTCCCCGATATAGTCTTGCATATTTTACCTGGACTATTCTACCACGTTTTATCAGACTTGTGTATTCTCTGCAAACATGACGGTATCAGACTTTGATATCTACATTGGAACCGATATGGGGATTGACGCTCTGCTCCATGAGTCTGCGCAGGATCTCATTGTTTGCATCCATGTTATCCATGGCTTTTTTCAGTATCATGATGCCGGCCTGCTGCCTGGCAGCGTTCTGGTGATAGATTACAGACATCGCCGCTATATCCACAGACATCATCCCCTCCTTAAAAGAACTTGTAATTGCTATTTACCCAAAAAGCGGGATCGCGACACAACCATTAACTGACAAAAACCTCCCGCGCCGGCTGAGGCGGGGAGGTCTGTGTCCGATCGATCGCTCACCCGAGGGGGTGGATCTTGTATTCATAGCTCACCATATCGGTATCGATCCTGTATTTCTGAGCCCGTCTGTACTCGAAGAACTTCTGCGCCACCTGGGGATACATTGCATAGGTAAGAACATCCTCTTCCTGCTCCATATACTCGGCCATCTCTGCCTTGATCCTGTCCAGTTCATTGGGTATCAGGTCGGCCGGCCTGCATGTAATGGGCTCTTCATCACCGATGATCTTCCTTACGATCTCTTCGGAAATGGGCGCCGGCGTCCTTCCGTATTCACCCCTGACAAGGGCCTTGGTTTCCTTGGGAACCATCTTGTAGCGCTCGCCCGAAATGACATTCATAACTGCCTGGGTCCCGACGATCTGGCTGGTGGGCGTAACAAGGGGCGGATATCCCAAATCCTCCCTGACCCTGGGTATCTCCTTGAGCACATCCATGAAAAGGTCTTCCTTCCCGGCCTGTTTAAGCTGGGAAACGAGATTTGAAAGCATGCCTCCGGGCACCTGGTAGATCAGCGCGTTGACATCAACGCCCATGACCTTGGAATTCAACTGGCCGCCCTCCAGGTATTTCAACTTGAGGTGGCTGAAGTATTCGGCTATCTCGGTCAGGAGTTTAAGGTCATACCCGGTATCGTATGGGGTATCCTTCAGGGATGCAACCATGGACTCGGTCGGCGGCTGGGATGTGCCCATGGCCATCGGGGATATGGCGCAGTCGATCACGTCCGCTCCTGCTTCAATAGCCTTCAGATAGGTCATGGAACCAGCGCCGCTTGTATAGTGGGTGTGAACCTGGATGGGAACCTTCACGTTCTCCTTTAATGCCTTCACCAACTCGTAGGCCTGGTAGGGAAGAAGAAGCCCGGCCATATCCTTGATGCAAACCGAGTCTGCGCCCATTTCAACAAGGGTCCTGGCATCCTCCACAAACTTCTCCAGGCTGTGGTACGGGCTGATGGTATAGGAGAAACAGCCCTGGGCGTGCCCGCCTTCACTCTTGCAGGCCTTGATGGCCCGCTCCACGTTCCTCAGGTCGTTGAGGGCATCAAAGATTCTTATGATATCAATGCCATTGGCAATTGATTTCCTGACGAAATAGTCCACCACATCGTCGGCGTAATGCTTGTATCCTACGAGGTTCTGCCCCCTCAGGAGCATCTGAAGCTTTGTGTTTTTAGCCTTATCCCTTATCTTGCGGAGCCTTTCCCAGGGATCCTCGTTCAGGAACCTGAGGCATGAATCGAAGGTGGCTCCTCCCCAGCATTCCAGCGACTGGTAGCCCACCTGGTCCAGCTTTTCCACTACGGGAAGCATCTCATCGGTGGTCATCCTGGTGGCTATAAGGGATTGGTGCGCATCGCGCAAAACAGTTTCGGTTATTTTTACTCCCATTGTCTGTTAATCCTCCTGGTTCAGTTATAGGTTATTATGATGTCTCCGGAGTTTACCTGCTGGTTTCTTGAAACGTTGATACTGGCTATTATGGCATCCTGCGGCGCCAGGATCTCGTTCTCCATCTTCATGGCTTCAAGGATCGCTATCACCGTGCCCTTTGTCACAAAGTCGCCTACATTCACCCTGATGTCAAGTATGGTACCGGGCATCGGAGCGGTAATCTGGAAAGCGCCTTTCGCACCTGAATGCGCTGCCTGGGATGCAGGCGCAGGTTCATCCTGCCTGGCGGATGCCGGCGCAGCAGAAACCACAGGTGGCTCCGCGGTTTTGGGCGCGGCTGCCGGGAATGAGGCTGCATTCACGGCCGGCGCGGCCTGGGCAAATGCCCCGACTTCCTCAACATCAACTTCATAACGGTTGCCATTTACATTTACAACAAACCTTCTCATCAGACTGCTCCTTCCATCTTCAGATCAAGACTAAACAGGTATGTTTCCGTGTTTCTTTGGCGGCCTGGTCTCCCGCTTTCCCGACAGCATGTCCAGGGCGCCTGCAATACGCTGGCGGGTTTCGGCAGGCTCTATGACATCGTCCACATATCCCCTTGCGGCAGCGATATATGGGTTCGAGAACTTATCCCTGTATTCCTGGATCTTTTCCTTCCTGAAGGAAATCGGATCTTCCGCGTTGGCAATCTCCCTCTTGAATATGATATTGGCGGCTCCATCGGGACCCATAACGGCTATCTCGGCGGTGGGCCATGCCAGCACCATATCGGCGCCCAGGTGCTTGCTGTTCATGGCGATATAGGCGCCGCCGTAAGCCTTCCGGATAATGACGTTGATCTTTGGCACCGTGGCCTCGGATATGGCATAAAGCAGCTTGGCTCCATGCCTTATGATGCCGCTATGCTCCTGCTGGACTCCCGGCAGGTATCCGGGAACGTCGGTAAATGTAACCAGGGGAATATTGAACGCATCGCAGAAACGGACAAAACGCGCCGCCTTATCGGAGGCGTCCACATCCAGCACTCCCGCAAGGATCCTGGGCTGGTTGGCCACGATCCCGACGGTCCTTCCCCCTATCCGTCCAAAACCCACTATGATATTCCTGGCAAACCCCTCATGGACCTGCAGAAAATCCCCGTTATCCACAACGCTGGTAATGATGCTCAGCATGTCATAGGGCTTGTTGGGATCGTCAGGTATTATACCGTTCAGTTCCTCATCCATCCGGTTTACATCGTCCCCGGAAAGGATGATTTCGGGATCGCTCAGGTTGTTGTCGGGCAGGAAGCTTAAGAGCTTCTTAATTTTATTGAAACAGGCTTCCTCATCGGGCGACGCGAAATGGGCCACACCGCTGACGGTGCTGTGGGCTCCTGCCCCGCCCAGGGCTTCAAAGGTGACATCTTCCCCCGTTACAGCCTTGATGACCGACGGGCCGGTTATGAACATATGGCTGGTTTTCTCAACCATGAAGACGAAATCTGTGATGGCCGGGGAATAGACAGCGCCGCCGGCGCAAGGGCCCATGATGACTGAAATCTGGGGAATGACGCCCGACGCCAGCGTGTTCCTGCGGAAAATTTCCCCGAAACCTCCGAGGGCGTCGATGCCCTCCTCGATCCTGGCCCCGCCCGAGTCGTTTATGCTTATAAACGGCGCCCCCATCTTCATGGCCATATCCATGGCCTTTGTGATCTTCTTCGCGTGCATCTCACCCAGCGACCCGCCAATCACGGTAAAATCCTGGGATGAAACAAAAACAAGCCGGCCGTCCACGGTTCCATAACCCGTTACAACACCGTCGCCGGCAATTTTCTTTTCCTGCATGCCGAAATCGGTACCCCGTGTTTCCACAAAGGCGTCAATCTCAACGAAGCTGCCCTCGTCCAGAAGAAGCCCGAGACGTTCCCTGGCAGTATGCTTTCCTGCCTGGTGCTGCTTCTCGATCCTTGCCTCCCCGCCTCCCTGGAGAACGCGTTCCCTTCTCCGGCGAAGGTCGTCAATCTTATCGCGTGTTGTCATTCTTTCACCTCAATACTGTGAATCGGTCGGGTGTTTGGTTTGTTAATTGTTTAACCTTTTTATTATAAGCAGGTCATAATAATTATATAGTAGTATAACCTCTTTTGCAACATTTATTGGAAATAGAAAATTCAAAGCGGGACGGCTGTTTTAAACCGTCCCGCGGAAACGACCAATTAAATATGCGGATAATGAGTCCTGGGTTTCAGCGTACTCAACTGCTCTTCTCGCTAAGTCTCAGCGTATCGGCCACCATGGCAATGAATTCCGAGTTTGTGGGCTTCCCCTTGCGGGTATTGATGGTATAGCCGAAGAGGTCGTTGATAGTATCAACGCGTCCCCTGTTCCAGGCAACCTCAATGGCATGCCTTATCGCCCGCTCAACCCTGCTCGGGGTTGTCTTGTGCGCCTTGGCCAGTTCAGGATACAGTCTCTTGGTGACAGCGCTGATTATCTCGCGGTCCTTGAAGGCCATCATGATGGCATCGCGCATGTACTGGTAACCCTTGATATGTGCAGGCACGCCCACATCCCGCATGATCTGGGTAATCTTGGACTGGACGCTGTCACCGCCTGTATGGGCTATCCTGGCGGGTGAGGACGGCGTCACGGCCGTGCCCTCCATGCGCAGGACAGTCGGGCTGTGGGTCCTGACCAGTTCCCTTATCCTTTCGACAAGGACCCCAAGATCAAAGGGCTTGACGATGTAATAGATTGCGCCCAGGGAGAGAGCCTGCTGGGTAATCCTGTCCTGACCCACAGCTGAAAGAACGATGAACAAAGGCTTTTCCGACGGGCTTACATCCTTGTAACGGGTAAGCACGCCCAGCCCGTCAAGTCTTGGCATGATGATATCCAACACGACAATATCGGGCTTGGTTTTCTCAATCATTTCAATGGCATCCTCACCGTTTTCAACCCTTGCTGCCACTTCGATGTCGGCCTGGCTTTCCAGGAATTCGCAGATAATCATGCCAAATGCGACATTATCATCCGCTACCAGAACACGAATTTTATCTTTCACACTGAACCTACCTCCTTTGTATCTCTATTGCTAATTATATTGTCAGATTCCACAATTTACAAGTAAAGTTTTTATATTACCTGAATAGTTTTGTGTCGATGCTTTATTTTCCCATTTCGTACAGTATGGGGCAAGGGAAATATGGCGAAAGATGTCTTGATTTCCGATGCGGTTATTCCCGTTTTGAAAAACAAAAAAGCCCGTGTCATGGACACAGGCCGCCGTGTTTATACCGGACAGGCATCGGTTTCATGGAACGGTCACGTTTACCTTTGTGACCGGGCTGCTTATATTCAGTTCAATGGTCCTCTCCGCCGTATCATAATTTGTTGATTTGTAGATCCCGTTTTCCTTCCTGATGGTTATGCCCTTCCCGCTGATGTCGTTCGCAACTGCGTCGGATTTTATGCGTATTCCGGTCCCCTCCGGGATGGTGATGCTGATGCTTGCGGTACCACCGGTGCATCTGATGTATGCCTTGTCCTGCAGGGTTCCCGCGACAATCCTCAGGTCGCAGGTGCCGGCATTGACTTCACAACCCTCCAGCGGGAATCCTGAGAAGTCAATAATCCCGTCGGCAACTCCCGCATTGATTTCAAGATTCCACAGGACGTTTTCGTTCAGATCGGCATGGAAGTTCTTCCCTGAATCATTCCTTAAAGGCTTCCATTTCTGAGAAAACACTATGCCGCTGTTCCTCCCGCCGGTGAAACTGTACTGCAGGCCTTCTATGTTGGAATCCACCCGTGCAAGCGCCGAATCGGAAGCGCCTATCCGAATGGTTGCCGTCCCGGTGTTGACTTCCAGCTTTGCATGTTCCATGCCTGCTTTCATTTCAAAGACATGGATATCTCCACCTTTCGCGAAATTGTGGCTGCCGCTGCCCAGGTATATTCCATATCCGCAGACAATGGCGATGGTCAGGATCCATACAAGGGCCCGCATCCCGTGGGCTTCCTTTTTCAGCAGGAGCGTGATGCCTGCCGCCACGATGAAGACAGGCCACAGTGTGCTCAGGGCACCGATAATGTCTATATTGAGCTGAAGCGTGCCGGTAGATGCAAGTATCCATAAAACGCCGATTATTATCAGCAGCGATCCCAATATGACGTGCGATCTTCTCATATCATCCACCCTTTCCGGCCGGCCGCGAGCCTAATTCCTTCTGCTTCCAATCAGTATATATATACCGACGATAATCAGCAAGCCCGCAAGGATGTAGCGCCAGTTAAGCCAGTCGAAGAACAGCCGTGCCAGCAGGAAGACACCCGCCGCGATCAGCAGCGCCCCGAATACCTTCCTTGTATTCCCCTCATGCCAGTATTCTCCGGACCCTTCATATTCACTGTCATAAGGGCTCTCTTCATGGATATCATGACTGTAGTTGTCATGGCGATGATCCTGCCATGCCTGTACATCATATGGCACGATAATGCAGCACAGGAAGTACACGAGAAGTCCGGGCACCAAGCCGCTGGCCATGATGGCCACAAGGGCCAGGAGCCTGACAATGGATTTATCCATGCCGATATATTCGGCCAGGCCCGAGCACACGCCCCCTATTATTTTATCGTTCATTTTCCTGTAAAACCTTTTTCCCATACAGACACCCCTGTTTCTCGAAAGCCCTTTTTCGCTTTCTATTAGTCTATACGGAACAGGTTTCCCGTTGTCTGATGTGAAATAACTGTATAGCAGGATTCCTGATAAATACTACATGGTGGGATCCCTGTAAAGCCCAGGTCGCTGTCAGTATCCCAAATCAAGTATCCTGGCCGAGATTTCGGCAAACACCGGGGCAGCGCTCCTGCCTCCGCTCGCGCCGTCCTCGATAAAGACGCACATGGCATACCGAGGATTGTCCACGGGGAAATATCCCACGAACCAGGCATGCAGGACACCCCTGTTATCCTGGACCCATCCGGTTTCGGCGCTTCCGGTCTTGCCGGCGCTTCCGCCGAAGCCCTTTATATCGGCAAGTCGTCCTGTCCCGTCCTCCACCGTCATCATCATCATCCTGTGGAGTGCTTCGGCAGTCTCCTTTTTAAGCACCCGCTCCCAGGCAGGCGATTTGATATTGCGGATCTTTTCACCCTGGTCATTTACGATGCAGTCAATGACCGAGACCCTGTTGAGTATTCCGCCATTGGCGATAACAGACACCAGTCTTGCAGCCTGGACCGGGGAAATGAGCAGATCCCCCTGCCCGATGGACAGGTTCGCGGTTTCGGCAGCCGATGTATATCCCATGGTATTGGGTAAAAGCCCGTAGGGCTCGCCTATGCCCTGGAGGTACAGCCCCGTCCTCTTCCCCAGGCCGAGCCTTTCAGCCATGGCGATGATATCCCTTTTGCCCACCATCTGTCCAAGGCTGATAAAATAGGAGTTGCAGGACTGGGCAAAGCCCTGTGCCATGTTCAGGGTACCGTGGCCGCCCCTGTCATAGTTCCAGCATTTCATCATCAGGTCGCCCATCATTACATAGCCCGGGCAATCAAAGGATGTCTCGGGAGATATCCCTTTTTCCAGCGCCGCCGCGGCAGTTACTATCTTGAAGATGGAGCCGGGAATATACTCGCCCAATGCCCGGTTGAACAGGGGCTGGGCCTTGTCATTAAGGGCGCTGCCCACATCCGAGGGATTGAAAGCAGGGCGCGAAGCCATGGCCAGTAAATCACCGTTTAGGATATCCAGGATTACGACCGCTCCCCTGTCTACCATCAGGTCCATGGTTTCCTCGACGATCTCCTGCATATGGTAGTCCAGCGTCGTCCTGATATTGAGCCTGCCCACTCCAGTGGTATCCTGGATGCGGTAACCGAACTGCTCCATGGCAGTATCGCCTGCATCGGCCAGTACTCCTGCGAAAACGCCGCCTCCGTTTTTCAGCGTGTCCTGGTAGGCCTTCTCGATTCCGGAAAGACCTTCTTCACCCTTTTCGTCAACATATCCGATAATATGGGCGGCCAGCATATCCTCCGAGTTCCGGACCGGAACCTCCAGTATGCTGAGTCCGGTTATGCCTGCGTCCATAATCGCGTTCGCCTGTTCCTCCGATACCCTGACGGAGTAGGGAAGGTAACTCCTTGCGGCTGCCTCCTCCAATTCACCTGTTTGCCTGCCGAGGAGTTCGGCTGCCCGGCTCAGCGCCGACGCATCCTTCAACAGGTCCGCGGGCAGGATAACCGCAATATCCTGCTTGCTGCGGTTTGTGAACCTGATGCCGTTCCTGTCCAGGATATCCCCCCGCTCGGTATAGATCTTCGTATTCCTCCATCGCTGTACAGCGGCAGCCTGGGAATACTCCCGCCCCCTTGACGCCTGGATTGAAAACATCCTGCAGGCAAGAAGCAGCAGCAGGACCAGGTAAAGATACTTTATAAACGAAAAGCGTGGTTTCATTGCAATACTCTCCCAGTCTGAGTATTCCCGAAACCACGCGTCTTAATAAGCTTTGCCTCCCGGTCCGCCAGTCTTGCGGATTGTATGCCCGGCTTTTCCAGGCAAGGGTGCATGCGGCAGCAAAACCCTTACCTGTACACCTGCCAGTAGCGCACAGCGCATTCTATATCTTCCCAGACCTGTTCCTTCAGAGCTTCCACGTTCTCAAAGCGTTTCTCGTCCCTGAGCTTTTTGATGAAGCAGACCTCTATTTCGCTGCCATACAGGTCTTCATGGCAGTCCAGGATATGCGTCTCTATGCTGAACCTGCCTTCCCTGCCCCTCACGGTGGGCGCATAGCCCACATTGGTCACGCTGCTCATCCACCTGTTATTGAGGAAGGTCTTGGTGATGTAAACGCCCCTGGCCGGAACTATCATCTCCGGGTCGGCAATGATGTTGGCTGTGGGGAAGCCCAGGGTGCGTCCTACCCTGAGGCCGTCGACAACCGTGCCTTTCAGCGAGAAATGCCTGCCCAGGAGCTGGAACACATTTTCCATCTTCCCCTTTTCGATATACTGCCTTATGAGAGTGCTGCTCACAACCTCGGATTTGACCCTGACCGGCGGGATCACGATAACACTGAAGCCGTACTTGTCGCCCAGCTTCTTCATAAGCTCGGGATCGCCCTTGCCCATATAACCGAAACGGTAGTTGAATCCAATAACAGCCAGCTTCATATTAAGGCCGTCCACCAGTATGGTCTTCACAAAATCCTCCGGCGAAAGGCGGGAAAAGTCCTCGTCAAAATCCTGGTAGAAAAGCCAGTCTATATCATGGGCTTCCAGCAGCCTTGTCTTCTGGTCTAATGAGGTTATAAGCGGATTGACCAGGCTTGTCCTGAGAATGTTGTCCGGATGCTTCCTGAAGGTATAGACCACGGACGCAAGCCCGTTGAGGCGGCATTCGCTTATCAGCGTACCGATCAGTGCCATGTGGCCTATATGTAGCCCGTCAAAATTGCCCAGGCCGACACCGGTGGATACACTCCTGTCCAGTTGGCCTGTCTGTGTTATGACCTTCAATTTATTGTCCCCCCAGCCATTTCTGACTTCTGACCATCGGCTTTCCGCCCCGGTCAATTATCTTTCCTATCGCAATAAGGCTTCCTTCCTCATTGTATATCCTGACAAGCTCCCCGCTCCTGCCCAGGGATGCGGGGCAGGGCACAGCAACTCCGTTTCCCAGTCTTGCGGCCTGGTTTTCATCCACCGTAAGGCCGGGGAATTCTGTCAGAGCCATGTCCATCCCGATTACGACATCCTGAAGTGTGCCGTTACCGGCGCGCTCTTCAACTTCCTCAAGGGTTATGGCGTCTTTTAGGCTGAACGGCCCGCTCCTGGTCCTGACAAGGCGTTCCATATGCGCGCCGCAGCCAAGCCTGGAACCTATATCGGCGCAAAGGGTCCTGATGTAGGTGCCCCTGGAACATGTGACATCAAAGCTGGCCCGGACATCTTCGCCCTCTCTCGTTATTGTCAGGTTTTCTATGGCACTGATGGTTACCGGGCGGGGCTTCCGCTCGATCTCAACCCCCCTGCGCGCCAGTTCGTACAGCCTTTTTCCGTCCACGCGGACGGCAGAGTACATGGGCGGTACCTGCATGATATCACCCACGAAGGAGCATATGGCCTCGCTGATCTCTTCATCGCTGCTGGCAACAGACCTCCTGGCCAGTACTTCCCCCGAGGCATCCTGTGTGTCGGTTTCGATTCCCAGCCTCATGACCACATGGTAGGACTTGTCCTTTTCCATGAGGAACTCGATTATCTTAGTCGCCTTTCCTGCACAAACAGGAAGCACCCCAGTCGCGTCAGGATCAAGGGTGCCGGCATGTCCTATTTTCCTGGTCTTCAAGATCCCCCTCAGCCTGCGGATGACTCCGAAGGAGGTCATGCCGGAGGGCTTGTTTATATTGAGTATCCCGTGCATCTATGCTTCACCCGCCAGGCTTGCCCTGATAGCGTCCGCCAGTGCCCTGACTATATCCTCCAGGTCGCCCTCCGCGGTGAATCCGGCGGCCCGCATGTGCCCGCCGCCGCCAAACCTTTCGGCGACCTTTGCCACATCCACGTACTGGTTGGACCTTAAGCTTCCCTTGAAGCTCCCGGGCTTTTCTTCCTTCAGAAACAGGGACACCTCCACGCCTTCCAGGTTCCTGCCGATGTTTACGAGCCCCTCGGTGTCTTCCAGCTTTGCGTTGAAGGAAGCAAGATCGCTCCATCGCAGGTATGAAACAGCCAGTTTGCCGTTGAAAAAGAGCATCAGCGAGTTCATGGTCTGTTTCATAAGGAATAGCTTGGCATAGGATATCCTGTCAAACACCATCTTGTTGGCATTGGTAAAGTCGATTCCGGTCTTCATCAGTTCCCCGGCGATCTCCATGGTCACGGGCGTGGTGTTGGAGAACCTGAAACCGCCTGTATCGGTGATTATGGCGGTATACAGGCACAGTGCGATATCCTGGGTAACCGGCAGCCCCATGTATTGGGTGAGCATCCTGTACACGATCTCCCCGGTAGCCGCCGCCTTTGTGTCCACAAAGGATATGTCCGCCTCCACCTTGTTGGTGGCATGGTGGTCGATGCTCAGGCGCACCTCTGCGTTATTGTATACCTCCAGCCTGCCTCCAAGCCTCGTGATATCGCCGTTGTCGATGTTCAGCGCCACCTGGTAGCGGTCTTTCGGCGCCTTTTTTATCAGTTCCTGCCCCGGCAGGAAATCCAGCATGGCAGGAACTTCTTCTTCCAGCAGCACATCGGCCTGGCAATGACAGCTGTTCAGCGCGAGGGCCAGGGCCAGTGAGGTCCCGAGCGCGTCGCCGTCCACGTTAAGATGGGGCATTATCGCGACGCTCTGAGCCATGCTCAGCACGTTCGCTATGTTCTTCAGATCCTGTTCAGACATGTTATTCCTTTCCTTCGTCATAAATTGGACTCAGCTGTCCGAATCCTTGCCGGAACCGCCCATGGTTTCCTCTATGAGCTTGCTTATGTGCATCCCATGCTCGATGGATTCATCAAGCTTAAACTGTATCTCCGGCGTGTAGCGCAGGCTGATCCTCTGGCCTATCTCCCGGCGGATGAACCCCGAGGCGCTGGTCAGTGCGGCAATGGCCGCTTTCTTCTTTTCTTCGTCGCCGTAAATGCTTACATAGACCCTGGCATACCTGAGGTCTTTGGTAACCCTGACAGCGGTAACCGAAACAAACTCCGGCAGCCTGGGGTCCTTGATGCTCTCCCTGATGATCTGGCTTATTTCCTTTTTTATCTCCTCTGAAATCCTGTCGGTTCTATCCATAATTCTCATCCCTCTTTTTTATCATTATGGGTCCGGCATTGCCGGAACGGTGCGGCCGCAATGAGTCCATTACTATAATATACCCAACGGTGGGCCGTTAACCGTGCCGGGCTGCTGCGCACCCGTCCAATTCCCGGGTTAAACGCCTGATTTCCCGGATTGCAAATTCACCGCTCCGGAACCCCGGAACGGCGAATTCTGTCCGAAGCGCTATCCTTCATGGAATCAGCGCTGTATCTCTTCCATATGGTAGGCTTCTATGATGTCGCCTTCCTTGATGTCATTGTATCTTTCTATCATAAGGCCGCATTCATAGCCGGCTGTGACCTCGCGCACGTCATCCTTGAACCTCTTAAGCGACGCGAGCTTACCCTCGAAAATGACTATGCCGTCGCGGACCAGCCTGATGTCGGAGTTCCTGGCAATCCTGCCGTCCAGTACATACGCGCCGCCGATGGTGCCAAGGTTCGAAACCTTGAACAGCTGGCGTATCTCCACATGCCCGTCCACAACCTCTTTATAGGTAGGCTTGAGCATGCCCTTCATGGCCTTTTCGATGTCCTCAATGGCGTCATAGATAACCCTGTACAGCCTTAAATCAACGCCCGCGGCCTGTGCAGCCTCCATAACATTGGGGCCCGGACGTACATTGAAGCCTATGATGATGGCATTGGAAACATCCGCCAGGGTCACGTCGGACTCGGCAATTGCACCCACCGCGCCATGTATAACCTTAACCTTGACTTCTTCATTGCTGAGCTTCTCCATGGACTGCTTTACGGCTTCCACAGAACCCTGGACGTCAGCCTTGACGATCAGGTTGAGATCCTTGACCTGGCCTTCCTGGATCTGGCTGAACAGATCCTCCAGGGATACCTTGCCGCGTGATTTAATGCTCTTTTCCCTGGCCTGCTCCTTGCGTTTCTCGGCAAGCTGCTTGGCCACCTTTTCATCGGTCACGACGTAGAACAGGTCTCCCGCCTCAGGCACTTCGTTCAGGCCGAAAACCTCCACCGGGATAGACGGGCCGGCTTCCTTTATCTTCTTGCCCTTGTCGTTGACCATGGACCGTATATGCCCATAGACAGAACCTGAAAGCACGAAATCGCCTACCCTGAGGGTTCCTCTCTGCACCAGCAGGGTTGCCACAGGACCCCTGTTCTTGTCAAGGGTGGCTTCAATGACAGTACCCTTGGCCTGTTTATTGGGGTTGGCCTTCAGTTCGAGGATGTCGGCGGTCAGAAGCACCATTTCAAGAAGCTGGTCAATATTCTCATGCTTCTTGGCCGATACGGGAACGGCTATGACGTCTCCGCCCCATTCCTCGATCAGCAGGCCTTGCTCGGCGAGTTCCTGCTTCACCCTGTCCGGATTGGCGTTGGGCTTGTCAATCTTGTTGATAGCCACAATAATGGATACACCTGCTGCCTTGGCATGGTTTATGGCTTCCACGGTCTGCGGCATGACGCCGTCATCCGCGGCGACAACCAGGATCGCGATATCGGTAACCTGTGCGCCCCTTGCGCGCATGGCGGTGAACGCCTCATGGCCCGGGGTATCCAGGAAAGTGATGTCCCGTCCGTTAAGGTTAACGGTATAAGCGCCGATGCGCTGGGTGATTCCTCCGGCCTCATGCTCGGCGATATTGGCGCTCCTTATGGCGTCCAGCAGCGAGGTCTTGCCGTGGTCAACATGGCCCATGACCACCACAACCGGTGCGCGGGGCTTCAGATCTTCCTCGTCATCCTCACTGTCATCGAAGAGTATGTCCTCTTCGCTGACCACAACCGCCTTATGGGCCTTAACACCGTACTCATCGGCTATGATGGCCGCCGTTTCAAAATCCAGTTCCTCATTCTGCGTCACAACAATACCCATCAGGAACAGCTTCTTGATAACGTCGGCAACGGTCTTCTTCAGGGCTTCGGCCAGATCCTTGACAGTTATGGTCTCAGGAATGGTTATATCGGTAAGCACAGCCTTCGGCGGAATGTACTTTTCCTTCTTAAGCTTCGCCCTTTTCAGGCGCTTTTCTGCGCGCTTCACGTTCTTGGCCTCGTGGGCGTCATCATAGAACGTATCGATGACGAAGTCATCCGACATCATATCGGATACGCTCGCCTTGTGGCCTACTATATCAATCTTTTTCTTCATGCGGCCTTTCTGGGGAAGGGCTGTGGGTTTTGCAACTTCCCTCTTAAGTTCCTTCTTTTCTTCCTTTTTCTTTTCGACAGCCTGCATCTCCCTGCGTTCGCCGCGGGTAAATACCTTTTCCTCAGTCTGCCCGGGCACAGTGGCCTTCGGTATGACAAGCTGGTCGCCCCGTCTGTCTGAACGCCTGTCCCCATGCGGTCTCCCGGCAGGCTTGCCGCCAGGTCCCCTGTCTGCATAGGGAGGCCTTCCATCCGCATCCCTGTCATCGTATGGCTTTCTTTCGCCGCGGGACAACTGGTCGCCCCTGGGCCTTTTAGGCGGGACATCGCTTACGGTGCCGGCATCCGCCGATTCGGCCGGCTTCCGGTGTTCTGCCCTGTCGGCGCTCTCCGCTGCGTCGCCCTTCCTTCGATCATCCCGGGCGGCTTTGGCCCCGGTCTGCTGCTCGGCGGGCTTTTTGGCAGAAACCTCCGCCTTGTCCTTCGCCGGAGTGGCTGGGGCTTCAGGCTTCTGGTCCTGTTTATCCTTCTCTTCGGCCTTTTCCGCGGCCTTTGCCGCTTTCCGGGGCGCATTCGCCTCTTCATCCTTGGCCTCGGCAGTCGCTGTATCCTTCTGCACGTCTTCCTGTTCCTTTGCGGTTTCCTGCTTGCCTTCGGCTTTTTCGGCAAGATCCGACACACGGGCTACCTTCTTGATGCTCAGTATATCGTCAACAGGCTTTCTGATCCTGTCGGACACGACAATGGTATCCAGGATATCCGGGGGCTCCTGCTTTTTTTCCTCGGTCTCGGGCTTGGGCTCTTCCTTCTTCGGACGCTTCCTGATAGCGGCTATGACGCTGTCATGGCTCCTGGTGTACCCTGCCATCAATCCGTCATTGGAATCCGAAGAGCGGACATAGCTGCGCCTCTCCTTCTTCTTTTCCTTCTGCTCGTCCATGACATAATAATCATCACGAACCACGACCTCAGTCTTTCTGATGATACGGGGAACGTCCTTCTTTGCAGCACTTTCGGGACGGCTGCCCGCACCGGAATCCTTTTTTGAATCCGCTTCATCCTTCTTTTGGGTACGGTCAACTATCCCTATATGCTTATAGAGCTTTTCCAGTTCATCATCGCTGAGAGTCGACATGTGACTCTTGGGATGAATACCGATTTCCTCAAGTTTCTCCATGAGCCTCTTGCTCGAAACATTGAGCTCCTTCGCAAGCTCATGAATTTTCAGTTTACTCAAAAAAGCCACCCCCGTGTGTTTTGCCAATGGCTTGGCCATTAAATCTATTGTCGTGGTTTTCCGCTTCTTCAATCATTTCCTCTAATCTGTCGGAGAAGCGCTTATCGGTAACAGCTATCACCGAGTACGCATCTTTTCCCAGGATCCCGCCCAGGCGCTGCCTGGTCCCGAAGCTGATAAGCTTGATGCCTCTTGAGTTGCATATGTTTCTGTATTTCTTCGCCGTATTCGGCGATGCGTCCTGCGCCAGGATCACGCAAGCCGCCCTGCCGCGTTTTATCGCATACTCAGCCGCATAATCACCGGCTGCGACACCGCCGGCCTTTCTGGCAAGTCCGATAAAGGAATAAATCCTATTCTCCTCCATAGGCCTCCATCTGCTGAGCGATTTCGTCATAAACCTCTTTCGGTATTTCGCATCCAAATTCGCGGCTAAGGCTTTTGGCTTTTACGGCCTGCTCAAAACAGGACTTGTTTTTGCAGATATACGCTCCCCTGCCGTTCTTCTTGCCGGTGGGATCCACAAAGATCTCGCCCTCGTTGTTCCTGACAATTCTCAGCAGTTCGCGCTTATCCTTCATTTCCCTGCATCCTACGCACCGGCGCAGGGGTACCTTCTTCTTCCTTCTCAACGCACCCACCTCAACCCGAAAAGCTGCGAAGGTCTACTGGTTTTCATCATCGGCATCCTCTGCCGCATCAATGGTTTCTTCCGGCTCTTCGGCCTCGTCAATGGCCTCATCACCGTCAGCGGCGGATTCCGTGTCTTCTTCGGACTCGTAATCCTCTTCGTGAATATCTTCAGGTTCGTAATCCTCTTCGTCTTCGTCATCAGATACTGCTTCCGGATGGAAGAGTTCATATTCTATCTGGCTTCTGAGCTGTGATTCGCTCTTTATATCTATCTTCCAGCCGGTCAGTTTTGCTGCGAGCCTGGCGTTCTGTCCTTCCTTGCCTATGGCAAGCGACAGCTGGAAGTCGGGAACGATAACCCTGGCCACCTTGGCATCTTCGTCCAGGTCAACCTGCACCACCTTGGCCGGGCTCAGGCTGCTGGCGATAAACTCTTCAGGATTGCTGCTCCATTTGATTACATCGATCATTTCTCCCTTAAGCTCGTCCACTATGGCGCGGATCCTGCTGCCCTTCTGGCCAACGCAGGCTCCCACGGGATCAACGTCCTCATTCCTGGAGTGGATGGCAATCTTGGTCCTGGAACCGGCTTCCCTGGCGATGTTCTTTATCTCGACCGTGCCATCGGCTATTTCGGGAACTTCAAGCTCCAAAAGCCTTTTCACCAGCCCGGGATGGGTTCGTGAAACATATATCTGCGGATTCTTGTTGGTCTTCTTCACGTTGATAACATAAACCTTTATGCGGTCGTGGACATTGTACTTTTCCCCGGGCGTCTGTTCCGCGGGAGGCAGTATGGCCTCGGCACGACCCAGGTCTATAATTATGTTTTTCCGGTCGAACCTGCTGATAATACCGCTTACAATATCTTCTTCCCTGTTGGAGAACTCATCGTAGATAATTCCGCGCTCAGCTTCACGAATCCTCTGCATCACAACCTGCTTGGCTGTCTGCGCAGCGATTCTCCCGAATTTCCTGGGTGTTACCTCCACCTCTACTATATCTCCGACTTCAAAATCCGCTCCGAATCGTTTAGCCTGTTCGATGGACAGCTCGTTTGCAGGATCGGTCACCTCATCCACGATGGTTTTGTGGGTGAAAACCCTTACGTCCCCAGTTGTCCTGTCAATCATGACCTCTACATTCTGAGCTGAACCAAAATTCCTCTTATACGCAGAAATCAACGCCTGCTCGATGGCTTCCACCAGGATATCCTTATTGATACCTTTTTCTCTCTCTAACTGCTCGAGGGCGTGAAGCAACTCAGCGCTCATCTCCAATATACCTCCATATCATAAATCAATATTTAAACAGCGTTTTAGCTTTTGCTACCTGGTCAAGCGGGAACGTCCTTGTCTCACCGGAATCAAGCCTGATGGACAGTTCCTTCCCGTCAAAGGATTCCAGTTGGCCCTCAAATCTTTTTGTCCCATCCACAGCCTTAAACAGCCGGATTTCCACCAGCTTGCCCAACGCCCTCTCGTAATCTCTGGGCCTTTTCAGCCGACGCTCCAGGCCAGGCGATGATACCTCGAGGTAGAACGGATGAGGTATGGGATCCCTCTCATCAAGTATTGTATTCAGGGGTTGACTGACCCGTTCGCAATCCTCATGGCTGACGCCTCCATCCTTATCGATAATCACGCGCAGAAACCAGCTGCCGCCTTCCTTGACGTATTCCACGTCAACCAGTTCGCATCCGGCTTCCTCAACAATGGGAAGCGCCATTGACCATACCAGTTCTGATATGTTTTCCTTAGCCATTCAACCCTCCGTTAATAAATGCAAAGAGTGGGAACTACCCACTCTTTGTGCAACGAACTTCTGGACCACACTCATTGTAGCATAAAACCTTTGCTGTGGCAACACCTTTTTAATAAAGGAATGCCGCGCATTATTTCCCTTCCGCGCATATTGGAAGTATGAAGTAAGAGGTTGGAGGCCATGGCGTGCCCGAACTTTATTTGTAAGCGAAGCGCGGCAATACCCAGGACTGTCATTGCGAGCGGAGCAACGCGGAGCGTGGCAATCTCGCAAAATAGAAGTGAGAAGTTGGATGTTGGATGTGAGACAGTTGTATGCTTTGGTCCGCCTGTGGTAAAATAAGGCATGGACAGGCTGTAAAGGCCTGAAACGTAAGGAGGAACCCATGTCGGTTCTGGGCATTGTCGCCGAATACAACCCCCTGCATTCCGGACATGAATGGCATATTAAAAAATCCCTGGAGCTCACGGGCGCTGATGCTGCCGTCTGTGTTCTCAGCAGCCAGTTTGTGCAGCGCGGCGAACCGGGCATTGTCAACAAGCAGGCCCGCGCCCGCATGGCATTAAGCAGCGGAATCGACCTTGTTCTTGAACTGCCCGGCGCTTTTTCCTGCGCCTCGGCGGAGTATTTCGCTTCTGCAGCCATCAGGATTCTTGACAGCCTTGGGGTGGTTGATTACGTCAGCTTCGGAAGCGAAACGGGATCCCTCGACTCCATCAGGAAGGCCGCGGACTTTCTGGCAGATGAGAACCAGGCCTTCAGGGAAGCGCTGAAAAGCAACCTGGACAAGGGCCTGTCATTTCCTGCGGCCCGGCAGGCAGCGCTCAGGGCCTGCCTGGATGATCAGACTTTTGAGGTTGTTTCTTCCCCCAACAACATCCTTGGAATTGAATACCTGAAGGCTATAAAAAGATTCAACAGCGGAATCAGGCCTGTAACCATTCCCAGGGTCGGCCAGGGCTACAATGAGAAAGACCTTGGAACCAGTTATTCAAGCGCCACTGCGATCCGGGGCTATATCAGGCTGTGGAAAAGCTCGGCAGCGGGAGGGTATTCCTCTTTCAGCGGGACTTCAGACGACGTATCGCCCGGCGCTGCTCCGGATACTTTCAGCGTTTCGCTTCCCGACCTGGCCGGGAACCTGCCCGAAAGCAGCCTGAAAATACTGGATGCGGAGTTCAGGACGGGCCGCGGTCCGATATTCATGCAGGACTTTGAGGACATCCTGGTATACAGGCTGAGAACAGCCTCTGACCAGGAACTGATGGCTCTCCCCTACATGGAGGAAGGCCTGCACAACCGCCTGCGCCAGGCTTCCCTCAACTGCGCCGGCCTTGATGAAATCCTGGAATACTGCACAACAAGCCGGTACCCGAGATCGAGGATCAGCAGGATTCTTTGCGCCCTGCTGCTGGGCATGACCTCATCATTCCTTGACGAGCTGAAGGACATTGGATATGCCCGGTATATCAGGGTTCTTGGCTTCAACGAAAAGGGCAGGAAGCTTCTGGCCTCAGCGAGGAAAAAGGCTGCCCTTCCCCTCATCACAAAGCCCGCCAGCTACAGGAAGCTAAAAGACCCTCTTGCCAGGAGACTGTTCGAGCATGAAGCCAGGATAACCGATGTCTACGCTCTCGGATACAAAAGGCCTGAGCTGAAACTGGGCGGCTATGAACTTACCGCTCCGCCCGTGATGGTGTAACACAGCCAAAGCATAATCGTTGGAATAATAAAGAACCATCCCGAAATCCGGGATGGTCTTTTGTTTCTCTCTAAAACAGGATTTATCCGGTTATTCTATCTCAGCCTGGCCCCGAACTGGTGTTCAAGGCTCTTGAGGATTCTCTCCATGGCCTTGTTGACTTCTTCATCCTTCAATGTCCTGTCGGGAGACCTGAAGGTCAGGGCAAATGCAGTGCTCTTCATGCCTTCAGGAACCTGGCTGCCCTTGTAGACATCGAACAGCGACACATCCTCCAGGATATCGCCGGCCGCCTTGCTGATGGCCTTTATCAGGTCGGCCACATAAACCTCGTCCCTGACCACGACGGCGATATCACGTGGCACTGCCGGGAACTTCGGAAGGGGTTTAAACTTCCTGGCCAGTGTCGAAGCGTCGATCAGCAGGGACACATCAAACATGGCCGCATAGGTTCTTTCGGGACATTCCGTCTTCTCGGCAACCTCGGGATGGACCTCGCCTAAAACGCCCGCCTTCTGCGATTTGCTGTCCGGCGTCCCGATGATCAGGCTTGCCGTGCGGCCTGGATGGAAGGAGGGATCTTCCTTTTCGGGCTTGAACTCATAGTCCGCGATGCCCATGGCAGCCATCAGTTCCTCCACGACACCCTTCAGTTCATAGAAATCGCAGCCTTCCCCGTACATGCCAAGGGTCAGCACCGATTTCTGATCGGGCAGTTCCTTGCCATCAACCGGATGATAGACATATGACAGTTCAAACAGCCTGGCTGTCTCCACCTTCCTGCTGTAGTTTATGGCCAGAACCCGCAGCATATCGGGAAGGGTAGTGGTGCGCATGATGCTGTAATCCTCTCCCAGCGGATTGGATATGACCACGGTTCTTCTCAGCGGATGGTCCTGGGGCAGGTTGATATTGTCGAAAACCTTGGGGCTGGTGAAGGAGAACGTGTACGCCTCATTCATCCCGCAGGCGCACATGGTGTTCCTGATCGCATCCTCCATGCGCTGCTTGTAGCTCCGTTTGCCGCGCATTGATTCCTTCCCTGAAAGGAGGCTGGGCTTTATGTTGTTGTAATCGTAGAAGCGCGCCACCTCCTCGGAGAGGTCGGCAATATTCTCAATGTCAGAACGGAAGGACGGAATCTTCATCAGCATGGTGTCCGGATCCACTTCAAACTCAAGAGCCCTGAAGATCGCTATCATCTTTTCGGCAGGGAGGTCAGTTCCCAGCAGGGCATTGATACGGTCAACATCGAGCTTGATGGTATCCTGCCTCTTTTTGGTCATATTGCAGTCCACGATGCCCCGGACAACCCTGCCCGCTCCCAGGAGTTCAATGAGTTCTGCACAGCGGTCAAGCGCCTTTACGGTAAGCTCAGGATCAAGCCCCTTTTCGAACCTGAGGGAGGCCTCGCTGCGGATCCCCAGCTTCTTGCTGGTAACCCTGATGGATGCGCCGTTGAAATTGGCCGACTCCAGCAGCAGTACCTTCGTATTATCGGTAATCTCGGAATTCTCGCCGCCCATTACGCCGGCAACACCCACGGGGCGTTCGGCATCCGCGATGACCAGCATGTTTGTGTCAAGCTTTCTCTCCTGGCCGTCAAGGGTTTTTATAACCTCGCCTTCCCTGGCGGTGCGCACGATAATCTTCGAGCCGGTGATGCAGGAGAAGTCAAAGGCGTGCATGGGCTGGCCCAGTTCCAGCATGACATAGTTGGTGATATCAACGATATTGTTGATGGGACGCATACCCGCAGCCGCCAGCCTGTGCTGCATCCAGTACGGAGATGGTCCTACCTTGATATCGGTCACGATCCTTGCGGAATAGCGGGGACACAGTTCGGGATTTTCTATCTCGATTGAAACATAATCACCGGCATTGCCGCTTCCTTCTTCCTTTACACGGATCTCAGGCTTTTTCAGCGGAACCCCCAGGGCAACCGAGGATTCCCGGGCAAGGCCGTAGATGGAAAGGCAATCGGGCCTGTTGGATGTAATCTCGAATTCTATGACCTTATCCAGGTGCAGTGCTTCCCTGATATCGGCGCCAAGCTTTATATCCTCGGCGAAGACATATACCCCGTCTTCGGGAGCATCCGGCAGGTAGTCCCTGGTAAGGTTCAGTTCCTCCATGGAGCACATCATGCCATAGGATTCAACACCCCGTAGCCTGGAGGCCTTTATCTCCCCTCCCGGAAGCTTTGCCCCCACGAGGGCCAGCGGTATCAGGTCTCCTGTCCTTACATTGGGCGCCCCGGTGACCACCTGGACCACCTCGCTGCCCGCGTCAACCTTGCATACCTTGAGCCTGTCAGCGTTGGGATGGGGTTCCATCTCAAGGATTTTTCCCACAACCACTTTTTCTATGCCTTCGCCCATGTCCTCGACGCCCTCAACCTTGGAGCCCGACATGGTCATGGCATTGACATACTCCTTGATTCCCACGTTTATATCAACGAAATCTTTTAACCAGTTCAATGGAGCCTTCATCACATATCATCCTTTCATTAGGTTTCATGTCCCGTGCGGGTCAAAAGCGGGTGAGCCATAAGAATCGTCCCCATGGTTATACCGTCAAACCAGAGGAACCGTCCCCTTGGTTAGGCAAAACCAGAGGAACCGTCCCCTTGGTTAGGCAAACCAGAGGAACCGTCCCCTTGGCTAGAATTGCCGCAGGAACCTGATGTCGTTCTCAAATAGCAGGCGCATGTCATCGATGCCGAATTTGCCCATGGCGATGCGGTCAATCCCAAGGCCGAAGGCAAAGCCGCTGTAAACATCCGGATCTACCCCGCCTTCACGCAGCACGTTGGGATGCACCATGCCGGCGCCCAGTATCTCAACCCAGCCTTCGCCCTTGCAGATCCTGCATCCGGTACCTCCGCATCCCCAGCAGGAAACGTCCACTTCGGCGCTGGGTTCGGTGAAGTTGAAGTGGTGCGGCCTAAGGCGTATCTTTGTATCCTCGCCGAATATACCCTTTGCAAAAACCTCAAGGGTCCCGATCAGGTCTCCCATGGTGATGCCCCTGTCAACCACGAGACCTTCCACCTGGTGGAAGATCGGGGAGTGGGTGGCGTCCACGGTGTCGGAACGGTAGACGCGTCCCGGGCAGATGATGCGGATTGGAGGTTTATGGGACTTCATATACCTGATCTGGACAGGCGATGTATGGGTCCTGAGCAGGACCTCTTCAGTAATGTAGAAGGTGTCCTGGGTGTCCCTGGCCGGATGGTTCTTAGGTATATTCAGTGCCTCGAAGTTGTAATAATCAAGCTCAACCTCCGGGCCTTCGGCTATCTCATAGCCCATTCCCAGGAATATGTCCTTGATTTCATCCAGCACAATGGTAATGGGATGTTTCCTGCCAAGTTTCCTTGCCCGTCCCGGCATGGTAACGTCCAGGGTCTCCTGCCTGATCTTCTCTTCCCTTGCGGCTCTGATCAGCCTGTCCCTGGTCGCGGCAATCCCAGCCTCCAGGGCATTCCTCACCTCGTTGGCAAGCTGCCCGATCAGAGGCCGCTCTTCCGGCGGCAGCGCTCCCATACCCTTGAGTATGCTGGTAAGCTCTCCTTTCTTTCCCAGGTAGGCCACGCGGAAATCCTCAAGTTCACGGATATCCGTAATGGTTTCAAGCTTCTTCAGCGCTTCTTTCTGAATAGACTCCAATTGCTGCTTCAAGACAAACACCTCAACTATTTATATTTGATATTATTAGTCATGTCATTGCGAGCCCTGCGAAGCTGGGCGTGAGATTGCTTCGTCGGCTGCGCCTTCTCGCAGTGACTGCCTCCATAATAAAAAAATAGCTTCGTCCATAGGACGAAGTTCTTTCGCGGTACCACCTATGTTCACCCTGGCGGCCTAAACAACAACATTACCTTGCAGCCAAAGCCACGGTGCACTTTATGCTGATAACGGCAGCTGCCGGCCGGTCCTACTTGCCCATCGGAATGCTGGCGTTCAGGCGGCGGCTCCGGAGCGAACTATCTTTCCACACTTCATCTTGATGCTCTCAGCCTCCGGCATCAACTCTCTGTCGGTGAAGCCCGTGAAAAGCCGGGAAAATCCCTTCTCCTTCATCGCTTTAAACATAATTATAACCCAAAAGGCATTTTTGTAAAGTCAATGTCTTAAATAAACGGCAACAGATCAGTTCACTGCCCTGCCGGCGGGTTCAAATCTCAGCATCGGGCCTTTTTGTGGTTCACGTTTCAGCATCCAGGTCAGTACCCGCCTCAGGTTGGAATCCCAGTAACTCCATTCGTAGGCGCCGGGCCTTTCCTCATAGGTCAGATCCAGGCCGTATTTCAGAGCCGCATCCCGGAGCCGTTGATTTACACCATATACAAAGTCATCGGTGCCGCAGGATTGATACAGCCTGGGCAGCCGCTCACCGGACATGCTCTGCTTTTTGACCAGCCTCAACAGGTTGTAATCGCTTTTTATGTACTCCAGCTTCGATCCGAATATCTCCCTGGCCATCTTCTTATATCCTTCTTCCTGGAAGCTGAAGCCCGGCGTCAGGTCCAGGGTGCCCGAAAGGCTTGCTGCCGCCTCGTACTGATCCGGGTTACGGAGGGCGATCATAAAGGCGCCGTACCCTCCCATGGAAAGGCCGGCTATAAAATTATCCTCGCGGGCGGAGGATATTGGCAGCATGGTCCTTATTATGTGGGGAATCTCATAGGAAATATATGTGTAGTAGCTCGGCCCGTATTTCATATCCACATAAAAGCTGCGGCCGGCATTGGGCATAACGACTGCGATTCCATATTCCATGGCGTACCGTTCGATGGAAGTGTGGCGGAGCCAGACCGAATGGTCGTCGGACAGGCCGTGCAGAAGATATAGTACCTGGAAGCCCCTTTCCTTGATCTGTCGCTGTTTTTCCCCTTCATAGAGCCCCACCTGCGGCAGTATGACATTTAGCGTCTGCTCCATCTGGATTATTTCGGATTTGATGTTTATCTGCAGCAAAGCCATATGACCACCAGTCCATCCCGTTCCTAAATTATTCTAAATCTGTGTTTATTATACCCTATTTTTATATCGAGGACACCATAATTTATATAAATAACTCAGTTTTTGAAGAATGATGTATCATATACCCATAAAAAGAAAAGCCCCGCTGTGTTATAATGAATTAATGAAAGCGACAGCATATGAGGGACCGGCGCTGTCAACCTGCAAGGTGGTACATGCATGACAAAAGGCTTGAAAATAGCATCAATAATAGCGACAGTGGCGATCCTTTTCTTTTTGATACTGTATCGCCCTTATGATGTGCCCTATAGGGACAACCCGGCCGGGTCAGAGACTGCTGCCCCTTCATACGGGGATCCTCCGGCCCAAACCGCTGAACCAACTCTTACGCCAACTCCCGATCCGCAAGTCCTTAAGAAGTCCGCGGAATGCTTTGAAGAAGGCGTCCGGCTGCTGGAGCTGAAGGAGTACGAACAGGCGAAAGGCTGGTTTCTCCAGGTCAGCGAGCAGGATACCGAGCATTATGACAAAGCCATGGAACTTCTGGCGGAATGCCTGGCAGGCATTAAGGAAATCCGCCTTGAAGCAGCCCGTGCCTCTTTTGACAAGGCCCATTACAGGGAATGCCTGTCCATCGTTGAGCAAGTGCTTCCGGACCTTCCCGGCGACCCTGATCTGACAGACCTGGCGAACCAGGCGAGGAACAGGCTTGATAACCCGGTATTGTACGACGGGCCTGTTTACCATATCTTCTTTCACAGCCTGATCGTTTACCCTGAGCTCAGCTTTGACGGCGATTCCATGTCCGATGGCTACAACAAATGGATGACTACGGTTTCTGAATTCAAGGCCATACTGGACCAGCTTTATGACCGTGGCTACGTCCTTATTGACATTATGGATATGTTCGGCCGGGACGGTTCGGGTAAAGTATACCGAAAAGAGATCCGCCTTCCGGAAGGCACCAAACCGCTCCTTTTATCCGTCGACAACGTAAGTTACGAGGAATACAGATCGGGGGACGGTTTTGCCAAACGCCTGGTCCTGGATGACAACGGAGAGGTGGCAACACTGGTGAGAACACCGGAGGGAGAAGAGATCATAACCCGGGATGGGGACGTGATGCCCATCCTGGATGATTTCGTGAAAAGCCATCCCGATTTTTCATGGAACAATGCCAAGGGCGCCATCGGGCTGAACGGTTACGAAGGCATCCTGGGATACCGAACCAACAGGAAAAATCCCGATTGGGAAAAGGAAAAGAACGCCGTGCAGCCCATCGTGGATGCCCTCCTTGCAAACGGATGGCGGGTGGCCAACCACAGTTGGTCCCATTCCCGGTCCTTCTCGGACATGAGCATAACCCTGGACGACCTCATCAAGGATACCGAAAGATGGGAAGACGAGGTGGGTTCCATAACCGGCTCCACACCAATCTATATCACCCCCTTCGGTATCGAGTTCAGACCCGGTGATCCCAGGATGCGTTATTTGGTCTCCAGCGGATATTATATCGTCTGCAGCGTGGGGAACCGTGCCCATTACGACATCCTCGACGGCTTTGTGCTGATGGAGCGCATCAATATTGACGGATACAAGATGAACTACGCCCGCAAAGCCCTGGCGCCTCTTATCGACGTCGACAAAGTCTATGTTCCCAGGAGACCGCCTTTGGAATAAATTTAAAGACAGGACCGCAGGCTTTGAGGCCTGCGGTCCTGGCGATTATGATGAGTAAGTCTGTAAGCCGGGTTCTGTCTTGAATGATCATCTATCCAGGCCATGTATTGCTACATGGCTCAAGCCACCTCTGAGGAACAGGCGGGCAACCTGATGCTTCCTCGTCACGGTGTTGCTCCGGATGGGGTTTACAGAGCGCCCTCCGTCGCCGTCGGGCCGGTGAGCTCTTACCTCACCTTTCCACCCTTACTGGGATCCGATCCCAGCGGTTTATTTCTGTTGCACTTTCCTTGAAGTCGCCTTCACCGGGCATTACCCGGCATCCTTGCCCTGCGGAGCCCGGACTTTCCTCGTGCGCGGCCTTTCGGCACTGCGCCCGCGACCATCCGACTTACTCATCAACACTTATATTATCAACATTTTATATCGGACTTACTACTATATTATATACCCGGCATTCAGTCAATGGAAGAAACGACCTTGAATATATCCGACCCTTCCCAGCAAAGGACATCCAGGTTCGGGAAGGCCTTTTTCAGCATGCCGGACAATCCCCGGACGAAAATGACCTCGGTCCGGTAATGGCCGGCGTCGATGGCATAGATACCATGATACCTAAGCGCAAGGGCATCATGGTACTTCAGGTCGCCTGTCAGCAGAACATCGGGTTTCACGCTCAAAAGATCATCAACAAAGGATTTGTCGTAGGAACCGTTAAGAACGGCCACCCTGGATACTTGTCCGGGCCGTTTCCCGACCTCCCTCATGGACCTGATCCCAAGCCTGGTGCCAAGAATCCCGAGAAAATCCCCGAACGATACGGGAGTCCGGTAGGAACCCCACCTGCCGATGCCATGACCGGGATCCGGGTCGCTGCCCGGCACAAGCACATGCACCCCATCCAGTCCAAGTTCATGGCATATCATGTCGCCGATGCCGCCCCGGGCTGAATCAAAATTGGTATGGGCACTATAAACCGCAATCCCATTGGCAACGGCGGAATACAGGATCGAGCCTTCCGGTGATTTCGGGCTGAAGGTCTTAAGCGGCCTGAAAACACAGGGATGATGGGAGATCACAAGCTGGGCGCAGTTTTCCCTTGCGTATTCCATCACTGCCTCATCCGCATCCAGGCAGACCACGGCTTTGCTTATGACCTGGTCTTCATCCCCGATGATAAGACCGCTGTTATCATAGCTCTCCTGGAGATGAAGCGGGGCGATCTCCTCAATCCAGTTCATTATTTCCTTCAGCTTCATGCCATCACCTCGTAATTTGGAAGTTGGAGGTGAGATGTTGGAAGTTAGATTCCCCCGGTTAAGGCTTCGAAGCCTATCTTTTGCTCCAACCTCTAACCTCTCACATATTACCTCCATTTCCAAACAGATTGATCCGTAATGACTCCATTTCCTGCAGCAGCGCTTCCTCCTGCTCCAGGCCGGGCCTGTACCCGGCAGCATTCCTGAGCCCGTTTACAATTTTTCTTTGCCTCTTTATTCTATCACAAAGCCAGTCTTCCAGCAGCGGGTCCCTTTTCTCAATCAAACCCTCGCCGATGACCGCATATAACGGGTCTTTCCTGGAGGATGCGCCTGCCGCCTCGTCATATGATACGACCAACACCTGGTAAAGCTTTTCCCCCTCACGGGTCAGGGCTTCGTCAACCACAGCGAATCCATGCTGCCAAAGGAAGGGACGGACCACTTCCTGGGTGTACATGGGCTGGATGATGATCCTTCTTGCCTTCTTCGCCTTATCCAACTGCTCGCCCAGGAGCCGGGTTATCAGCACCCCGCCCATTCCTGCCAGGACAATAACATCGGCTTCGTCCATATTGATAACCTCAAGCCCGTTTCCCAACCTGAGGTCCACGTCATCCAGGAGATTGCAGGCTTCAATGGTTCGCCGCGCCCTGTCGAGCGGGCCTTTTCTTATGTCGGTGGCGACGGCCTTGCAGCAACGCTTGTTGAGGAGGGCGTAAGCCGGAATAAGGGCATGGTCGGTTCCAATGTCACAGAGGGTGCCACATTGCGGGATCATGTCGTATATCAGCTTAAGACGCCCTTTCAGTTTCACACGGTTCACTCCCTGGTTCGCGATATCCTATTGAGATTGCCGCGTCACTTCGTTCCTCGCAATGACATGCCAGGGAAACAAAAAAGGATGACCTGTTATGTCATCCTCGATTGGTGGTGGGCCTTCAGGGACTCGAACCCCGGACCAACCGGTTATGAGCCGGTTGCTCTAACCAACTGAGCTAAAGGCCCAAGTGGCTCCCCAAGTAGGACTCGAACCTACGACCCTGCGGTTAACAGCCGCATGCTCTACCAACTGAGCTATTGAGGAACGTAAACCCGCTTGGCGGCAAAATCTATTATACTTAAGTTATCCGGTCCCGGTCAAGTGGTTGCGCAAATTTTTAACGTCCCATATTTTGTCTCCTCTTATGAAAAGTTTAATTCCACCCCTGTGAGTGCAGGGTGTGGAATTCAGCTTTTCAACAACGAAAGTGGAGGTAAGTTTTTCATCGTGTTATGATGTCAGGGGACGATCCCTGCTTCTCATTGAATGCCCGGGACTGTCCCCTGTCTGTTCTTGTATGCCGATAGCTGATATTTATTCAGCATCGTCCTTCTTCTTTTTCCTTAATGAGAATCCGGCTGTCATCAGGCCTGTTCCGGCGCTTATCATGAGCCCCAGCGGGATTCCGCCGGTCTGAGGAAGAATCGGCGCATCATACGGTACATCCTGTTCCTCTACAACATCTTCCTCCGGGCTGGCTGCAGGAACTATCTCTTCGGGCAGCTCTTCCTCAGGCTCCTCCTCAGGAATGGCCTCAAACTTCGCAATCAGCTTCTTGTTGCCATTCATTACGATCGAGTTCCCGGCTACCTCTGAGCCGTTTTCGCCGAACCATCCTACGAACCTGGCGCCCACTTCAGCATTGATTGAGAATTCGACGCTGCTGTTCTCTGTGAACAATCCTGATGTGGGAAGAACTTTGCCAGGCCCTTCAACTTCAACATCAAGGTTGTAATATGTGGTCGTGGTCACGGGCGGCGGAGTAGGTTCGTCTCCAGGTTCATCCCCAGGCTCGTCCCCAGGCTCATCCCCGGGTTCATCCCCAGGCTCATCCCCGGGTTCATCCCCAGGCTCGTCTCCAGGCTCATCCCCGGGTTCGTCCCCAGGCTCGTCTCCGGGTTCGTCTCCAGGCTCGTCTTCAGTAAATACTACATGAACAGAGTGATCATCGTCCATCTTCAGACTAATGGAATATTCGTCTTGGTTTTCGACGCTTTGAGGCACTCCATCTATTATGACTCTACTGATATACCAACCTTTATCAGGTTTCGCCGTAACAGTAACTTCCGGCCAGTCAAAGCATGCATCTGTTGTATGAGTATGGCATTTTAATTCTTTTTTATAGCATGTATTATCGTTATGAGTGTGATTAGATTTAATTCCACAAATCCTGCCTATAGTGATACATCCTGTGTCAAAACTGCATTCGTGTTTACAATTTTTTCTATAACAATCTTCGAGCGTATGATGCCCACAGAGAAGACCAAAAAGGCACCAAATACCATGTTCATGTCTGCACTCAAATATATAACAGCCTTTATCAATAGAACATTTATGTTTGCATTTTATTATCTCTCCATTACAAGCTTCTGTATGAACATGCTTATTACAATTGAGTACTTTCTCATAACATTCTTCAGTATGTTCATCAGCTTTGTGTCCATCCTGACCACATGATATTACGTCTTTATAATATGTAAATGTCCCTAAAGGTGAAACAGTACCATTACCATCCTTCGATGTCGTCAAGGTGTGGGATTCCGGCTGCGGCGGCTGAGGTGGCTGCGGCGGCTTTGGCGGCCAAGTCGCAAAACCAGGTGTAATACTCATAGCTACCAATAAAGCAACCATAAGAATGAACGAAAGAACTTTTCTTGTCTTCATAAATAATACCTCTCCTTTACTAAATATTGGAATTGGTTATTATTTCCTTGTTCTGCCTCTTAGTTTATTCACGGTCGGTCACAAAATCGTCACATGAGAAAAACTTTTTTAAGACTTGAGATCAGAAAATAAAAAGCAGCTTTTTAAGCTGCTTTTCTATATATTCCGGGCTATGTTTTTAATCCCATTTGGCGGTATCATCCTCGCCATTGTCGCTTATTCTCAGCGCGTCATCCATAAGTTTAAGCATCTCCAGGTCGCTTCTGAAATTCTGCGTCTTGTTTTTTTCGATCCACTGGATCTTGCCCTGCCATGTGGCGTTCTGTCTTAAAAGAACCTTGATTAAAAATGTTGCCTTTCCGTTTCCATTGTTCAAAATTTCCTTTTCCATATCCGTCAGATCCTCCGCTATATACTTCTCTTCTTTGGTTGTCTTTTGCAGATCCACCTTGCGCGGGTTCTTAAACGTCCTCAGGATGTGTGTGGGCTGCGGAAAATCATATGCGTTAAATATATCTTCGAGCTTCATCAATAGCTCATAAACCCTTGTAAATGGAATCTGTTTCCCGCTTGCGGGATGATATACCCTGCCTTTGAACACATCCCTTTCCGTTTTGTCAAATACCACGTAAACCTTTGACAAAGAACTCGGGCGCAGCGCACCGCTCCTTACATACAATCCCATCACTGACCTTTCATCAGCAAGTATATCCGATTCCTGGTCACAAAATCGTCACATGCGTCAGATTACCGGCTCAAGGTTAGTATCAATTTTTATCAGCGGATTTTTATACTCACTTCTGAACCTGTCAAGGATCCTTGCTATAACCTTTTCTCCATTTTCATATGATAGCGGAAGCAGCAGGATAAACTGGGTAGGGCTGAAGCGGGAAACCACATCACCTTTCCGCAGGCTCGACACTATTACCTTTTCAAGCTTATCCATGGCAATTATGATCACGTCATTCCTGCTGATTTCAACAGTGCTCCTCATTGTCAGCAGGCACAGGAAAACTGATTGGCCTGCCCTTTCCGCCGTTCTTGATTCAAGGCGGTAGATATTCTTGAAAATCTCGTAATCGCAAAGGAAAGCGCCTTTCGACTCAGGGTCGCACATTTCTTCTTTTATTGTCGATATATCGGTTTCCGAGCTTTTAAGATCGTTTATCAGTTCCTTGTAAAGACACCTTATCGAATCGCTGAGTTTCACTCCCAGGTCTTTGTAGAACTTCTTGGATATGAAATTGTAATGTTCCAGGGCCCTGCTTTTCTTGCCCGAACTGATAAGGGACTTCAGCAGGTACTCATGGAGGGTTTCTTCGTATGGTTCTGTGGAAATGGCCGCTTCGCACAAAGCTGTTATCTCTTCGTATCTTTTCTCTTCGTTAAGGAGTTTTGTGACTTCATGAAGGCAGTTCATGCAAATGTTCTGGTAGAATGAGGCAATAGGAGCGACCCACCATTCAAAGTAGAAATCCTCCATGAACCGTCCTTTATATAATGATATGGCTTCCTTGTACAGGTCTATTCTTTCAGGCACGGGCAACTGTTCATTTTTCGCTTTCTGCCACAGTTTTTCCAACTCTTCGACGTCTATGAAGCATGGGACGTCGCAATTCCATCCATAGGTTCCGCTTTTGCTTACAACGCATTCGTTCCCGTCAAGTGTGCCATGGCTCGAAATGACCTTCCTCAGCCTGTAAACCAGGTTTTTCAACGCGTTTACAGGATCATCGCTTTCATCATCGGGCCACATGGCTTCAATAAGCCTTTCCTGGGATATATTTTCGAACCGGTGCAGCAGAAGGAACACAAAAAGGCTGATAACCTGTCTTGACCTCTCCGCGTTTTCAAATAACGGGACCTGGTCAAGTCTTGCATTGAACCTGCCGGATAAGTTGACCTCCAATTGAATCCTTCTGTCGGACCCTGCCCCCATAAAAAACCAACCTTCTAAAAGAAAATTCCTGAATAACTCGAAAATGCTATATAAAGAAGTTAAGCAATATCTTTATAATATATAATTTATTGCTTAAAATCAAGAAAAAACGCGGAACCTGCCATTATTTATTGAGCAGTATCTGTAGCGCCATATAGCGTTTGAGGATACCCTCTATCTGGTTGGCGCTGTCATCGAGGAACATGTGGTAAAGATCCTGGTCCTCGAGGATGTAGCGCGCCTCGCACAGCTTGTTGATTATATCATTCAGCTTCCGTAGCACATTCTTGTCCGAAAGCGTTTTAAGGTTGCGCTCCTTGGCAAGGGTCAGCTTCAGGAGGGAGGGAATCCTTGAAAGGTAGTTCTCTTCCCCGGACTCAATGCCTAATAGCATCTGGATATCGATATCCAGTTCATGGATGATCCGGAGCAGGATATCCAGCCTGGGGTTGGTTTTCCTGCCGTTCTCAATCTGGGACAGGTAGCCGGTCGATATGCCGATGCGCTTCGCAAACTCCGCCAGGCTCCAGCCTCTTTCCTCCCGCTTCGCCTTGATTATCTCCCCAACCTTAATCTCCACCTGCTAATCCCCCGTTTCCGGTTAATCCTCTATTCCGCTGTAATTCTACAATAAGACTTCTTGCCCTTCCGTACAATCATCCTGGAGTCTTTTAGGTCGGATTCATTTACCGTCCGGTCCAATGATTCCACGCGTTCGTTGTTCAGGTACAGTCCTCCCTGCTGTATCAGCCTGCGGCCTTCGCCCTTTGAGGGAACAAATCCCGTTTTCACCAGCAGGTCCAGGATGTTGATCCCTTCTTTCAGGACGCTCCTGTCAATGGCCACCGAAGGCATGTCGGCCGAATCCTCGCCCTTGGAGAAAATCGCCTCTGCTGCCCTGTGGACCTTGTCGGCCTCCTCCCTGCCATGGACTATCGCGGTAACCTCATAGGCAAGAACCTTCTTGGCCTCATTGATCCGGGCATCCTTCCAGGTTTCCATCTCCCTGATCCGGTCCATGGGCACAAACGTGAGAAGCTTGAGGCAATTTATAACGTCAGCATCCTGTACGTTTCTCCAGTACTGGTAGAACTCATAAGGGCTGGTTTTCTGCGGGTCAAGCCACACGGCGCCCTTTTCGGTTTTCCCCATCTTCTTCCCGTCGCTCGTGGTAAGAAGCTGGAATGTCATCCCGTAGGCTTCTTTGCCCTCGACACGCCTGATAAGGTCTACACCGCCCAGGATATTCGACCACTGGTCGTCACCGCCAAGCTGCATTATACAGCCATACTCCTGGAAGAGCCGCAGAAAGTCGTAGCTTTGCATGAGCATATAGTTGAACTCTATGAATGAAAGACCCCTCTCAAGCCGGGTCTTGAAGCATTCCGCTGTAAGCATCCTGTTGACCGAGAAGTGAACCCCGATCTCCCTGAGGAAACTGACATAGTTCAGTCCAAGAAGCCAGTCGGCGTTGTCCACCATGATGGCGCGGCCATCGGTGAAGTCAACAAGGTTCCTCATCTGGACCTTGAACCGGTCGCCGTTATGCTGTATCTCCTCACGGGTCATCATCCTCCTCATGTCGGTCTTTCCCGTGGGATCGCCCACCATGGCGGTTCCGCCGCCAATCAGGGCAATGGGCTTATGACCAGCCCGCTGCATATGGGACATGGCAATCAGCTGGAGCAGGTGACCAACATGCAGGCTGTCGGCCGTCGGGTCAAAACCTATATAAAAAGTCACGCTGCCGCTTCCAAGAAGCTCCCGGATCTTCTCCTGGTTCGTGGTCTGCGCTATGAAGCCGCGCTCCATAAGGATGTCAAATACATTTGCTTTTTTTTCCATCTCTTTTCTCCTTTTCAATCTGCTGGTGTTCTGATAACATGCTGTCCGCACAGGACGAAAAATATCATCAGGCAGGTTTTACCGCCCGGAACATTTTATCTCATGTCAGGATTCTACCAAACCGAAAGGAAAAAAGGAAGGGGTCTTTCCCTGCTGGTAAAGAAAAGAGTATTACGGCACTGTGTTTTGTGCTATAATATTGTAGATATTATGGAGTTGCTGCGCCAATTATGGTACATAAGCAATATTGATGAAATACAGAGAGAAGATAACCTGGAGGAATATTGATGGACAGAAAAAAAGGATCCGGCTCTAAAGGCCTTGGAGACGTGCCTGTAGGCAGGATCAGACCCCTGAATGATAAAGAAAAGAAAATAACACCGGTATCCATAATCCTCAAGGTCGTCCTGGGCATAGTTATTTTTACTTTCATGCTGATCTTTATGGCTGGAAGCGCCCTTGCCGGCCTTCTTGGGGGCAGCGTATACGGCCTGATCAGGTCCACTCCCGTCCTGGAGCCCAGCCTTCTTAAACCTTCCAGTCTGAAT
Organism: Clostridiaceae bacterium; assembly: GCA_012719645.1. Classification (GTDB taxonomy): domain Bacteria; phylum Bacillota; class Clostridia; order DSM-8532; family DSM-8532; genus Thermoclostridium_A. The sequence goes on along the minus strand of JAAXZX010000047.1, from coordinate 17,889 downwards.
TCATTTATTTATGATTCGGAAGGAAATATCATAGCTGAGCTCAAGCGGGAAGAAAACCGCGTCTGGATAGATTATGAAGATATACCCAAGAAACTTATTGAAGCGTATGTCGCGGTTGAGGACAAGCGTTTCTTTGACCATAACGGCATTGACCTGAGGCGAATAGGCAGCGCCGTCCTTTCCTATGCCCGGCATTTCCTTAACCCCGATGTGAAGGTTGAGGGCGGCAGCACCATAACACAGCAGCTGATCAAAAACCTGACCAAGAACCAGGAGATAACCATAAAAAGAAAGATCCAGGAGCAATGGCAGGCGGTCCAGCTCGAAAAAGGCCTGACCAAGGAAGAGATAATAACCTACTACCTGAACAATGTCCCTATGGGCGGAAAATTCATTGGTATTGAGACGGCTGCCAAGGGCTATTTCGGCAAGGACGTGCGTGACCTGTCCCTGGCCGAATGCGCCAGCCTGGCAGGCATCACCAACTGGCCCAGCGAATATATGCCCACCACCGAAAGCAATATCAAGAAGAACCTTGAAAGGACCAGGATGATACTCGGACTCATGCTGGAACAGGGCAAGATCAACCAGGCCGAATACGAACAGGCCATGGCTGAGACCGAACATATGCAGTTCAATTACAATCCCGAGGCAGGCAAGGTAATGGAGACAAGCAACCAGTCCTATTTTGTGGACGAGGTCATCAAGGCTGTCAAAAACGAACTCATGAAGAAGTACAACTATAACGAGCAGGCTGCCCTGGATATCATATACAACGGCGGCATCCACATCTATTCCACCATGCAGCCCAAGGTTCAGGCCGCGCTGGACGAGGTTTTCACCAATCCCGAGTATTTCAGCGCCGAAAACCCGCGGGCTGAAGCGCCTCCCCAGGCATCGATGGTGGTCATAGAACCCACTACCGGTTACGTGCGCGGTCTTTACGGCGGAAGGGGCGAGAAGGAAGGCAGCGTCTTCAACCGTGCCACCCAGGCCTTAAGATCTCCCGGATCGTCCATAAAGCCCATACTGGTCTACGCTCCGGGTATAGAGTCCCGCAGCATCACGGCTGCAACTGTTGTTGACGATGTTCCCCAGTACCTGAATGACAAGCAGCCGGAAAAGATCTGGCCGAAAAATATTGAGAATAAGAACTTCGGTCTTACCACGACACGGGATGGTCTTTTCAAATCAAGGAACGTCGTCGCGGCGCTTCTGCTTAAGGACTATGTGGGCATCAGAACCGGCCTGGAGTACCTGGCACAGGTGGGTATCGACAGGAGGGAAGAACAATACCTGTCAATTGCCATGGGCGGTTTTAACACGGGCATGACCACCCTTGACATGGCCAGCGCCTTCACGGTGTTTGCCAACAAGGGGGTTTACACGGCGCCCATCTTCTTTACAGAGATAAGGGATTCCAACGGCCAGGTCATAATGACCGCAGTCCCTGAAAGGCGGCAGGTTTATTCCGAGCAGACGATATTCATCATGGACACCATATTGCAGGATGTTACAGGTCCCGGAGGCACCGCCGCCACCTACGGCAAAGTCAAGTTTACCGAGACCTATACAGATCAGAACGGCAAAGAAAAGGAACGCACCGTGGTATTCCCCACCGCCGGCAAGACCGGGACCTCCGACGAAACCAAGGACAAGTGGTATATCGGGTTTACACCCTATTATGTAGGGGCAACCTGGTATGGTTATGACAAAGCGGTTCAATTGACCAGTGATGAGAATTTTGGCGCGCAGGTAATCTGGAACGCAGTTATGACCAAAATCCACAAGGACATGAACCTGGAACCTGCCGAGTTCTTCAACGAGGTTCCGCCCAATATAGTAACAAGGGAAATCTGCATGGATTCGGGCAAGATAGCCACCGAACTCTGCAAGGCTGACCCAAGGGGTTCCAGGGTGCGCAAGGAATACTTTATAGAGGGCACCGAGCCATCGTACAGCGATACATGCAAGGTCCATGTATCAGCGATGGCCTGCAAGGCGGCCTCGGACGCCCAGGGGCGCATGCTGCTCGCCACCGAATACTGCCCGCCTGAATCAGCCTTCGTACGGGTATACATCAAGCGTCCCGTGCAATACATGCCTCCATATCCCAACAGCCCGTATCCGGAGGACGTGATATATGAACTGCCCGAAGGGGAATACTGCACGATCCATGGCCCGAGCCACGTGATTATTCCACCGGTGACCGAGGAGAATCCGGATGACACCTCGGGCATCAGGTACCCCGGAAACGGGAATTCGGACGATCACGACAATGAAGATGACTGGCCGAACCCTGAAGACTTCTGGTGACAATAAAGCTGCAGATATCAAAAAGCGGGGCACAATGTCCCGCTTTTTTACTGCTCTTTATGATTCCGCATTAAGTATCCACCAGCTTACTTCTTGCAGCTGATGCCTGATATCCTGCATCCAGCCTCTCAGTTCTGACTCCTGTTGGGTTTCGGACCGAAAAACTGGTAGTAATAGCACAGAAGCCCGCCGTTGAACAGTTTCCTGTTCTTGTCGGCTTTCCTTCCGAAATATCTTTCAAAATGAGAGTCGGCGCTAAGGATATAGAACGACCAGGTATCCAGCTTCTTAAAGACCTCGCCCATGGTCCTGTAGAGACGGATATTTTCGCTTTTATCACCGATCCTTTCACCATAAGGCGGGTTGGTCACGATAAAGCCGTATTTGGCCTTTGAAGACAAATCGGCCACATCCCTGACCTGGAGGTGGATGCTGTCCTGAACGCCCGCCTGGCGGGCATGGTACTGGGCAATACTGATAGCTTCTTCACTGATGTCATACCCCTGTATGGTTATCCCCCCGGCAGGCGGCCGTATAAGGCTCTTTGCCTCCTCTATTGCCCGGTCCCATGCAGATTTGGGTATGACCGGCCATGCCTGGCTGTCGAAACTCCGCCTGAGCCCGGGGGCGATATTGCGCTCCATCATGGCCGCTTCTATGTGTATTGTGCCCGAACCGCAGAATGGATCAATCAATGGCCTTCCCGGCGACCAGCGGCTGACCATGAGCATGGCTGCCGCAAGGGTTTCCTTGACAGGCGCGGAATATGCCAGGGTGCGGTAGCCCCGCTTGTGCAGGCTGTCCCCGCTTGTATCGATGGACAGGGTTGCCACATCGTTGAGAATGCTGAACTCTATCCTGAACCTGGGACCCGTTTCTGGAAAAACCTCCAGGCCATAGACCCTCTTCAGCCTTTCCACCACTGCTTTTTTAATAATTGACTGGCAGTCCGATATGCTCATGAGGGTTGACTTAACGCAGTTGCCAATAACGGGGAACTCCGCATCTTTCGGAAGCCATTCCTCCCAGGGAAGGGCCTTAGTCCCTTCAAACAGTTCATCGAATGTCCTGGTTTTGAATCTGCCTATAAGAATGTAGACACGGCCGGCGCAGCGGAGCCACAGGTTGGCCCTGCAAACTGCTCCCCAGTCTCCTGTAAAGTAGATCCTGCCGTTGTCGGTACGGGTGTCATTATAGCCCAGGTGCTTAAGTTCCCTCACCACTGCCGATTCCACCCCAAACGCGGCTGTGGCAAACAGTTCCAATTGCTTCATAAACCAAACCTTTCTGTTAACACATACGGGCAGGGACCTGTTCCCTGCCCCAAAGCCTCAAGACAGAATGTAAAACTTTTGCCGTCACTATTCGAAGCATGATCCGCCAAGGAACTCCCGCAATATGGAGTTGGGCGGGATATCGTCGGCGGGTACCTGCAGGAAGTAGCTCAAAAACTCGATAAGGCGCCTTGCCTCCGAATACTGCGGCATATCCTTTGTTATGGCGCTGAGAAGAGGCAGGGCATAGCCTTTCAGTACCAGGAGCTCATAGATGAGGGAAGAGTTGAACATGGCATCGGCTTCCTGCTGGAACGGGAAGATGTTCCGCTCCTCCCCGCGCCTCACTTGAGGCCACATGGCGATGGTTTCGGGGGCAGTGGTGCCCCTGAACAGGTTGTCCCGGACCATGCGCCTTAAAAGTCTCAGGTCGGTGGTGGGAATACGGTTGTGCTGGTCAATTCTCATGGATGTTATGGCGCTTATATATATCCTGAACTTGTCGGCCTCGTTTATGCCGCTGGCAAGCCTGGGATTGAGGGCATGGATGCCCTCGATGATCACTGCGCTGCCCTCGTCCAGCTTTATTCTTCGGCCGTTATACTCCCTTTTGCCCGAAATGAAGTTGAAGGTGGGCAGACTGATCTCCTCACCCTTAAGCAGGGCGTTCATGTCCTGGTTGAAAAGTTCGAGATCTACTGCCTCCAGCGCTTCATAGTCGGGTTTTCCGTCCTCATCCACAGGTGTCCGGTCTTTTTCCACGAAATAATCGTCCACCGATATGTTAAGCGGTTTTATGCCGTTCACCCGGAGCTGTATGGCCAGCCTTCTTGCGAATGTGGTCTTCCCGGAGGATGAAGGACCGGCTATCAGTATGATCCTTTTCTTCTGGTTGACGATCATATCGGCGATATGGGCTATCTTCTTTTCATGGAGCGCCTCGGATATCAGGATGAACTCATGTATCCTGCCGTTTTTGACCACTTCGTTGAGCCTCCCCACATCCTCGACCCCAAGTATCCTGATCCAGTTGGTATACTCGGTGAAGACGTCGAAAAGCTGCTTGGGCAGCGTTTCGTCGGGAAGCCGTGTCGGGTTCTCCTTTTTTGGGACAATCAGCACGATCCCGTTGTTCTCTGCCGCAAGCCCGAAGAGCTTCAGGTACCCGGTGCTCGGCACCATATAGCCGTAAAAGTAGTCTTCTATATCATCAAAGGTGTAAAGGGAAACATAGTCCTTCTCCCGGAACTCAAGGGCACGGTAACGGTCCTCCCTTCCCTGGTCCAGGAAGATTCTCCGGGCTTCGTCAATCGGGACCACCCTCTTGACATACTTGTGGTCCTCTTCCACCAGTTCCCTCATACGTTTATCAAGGCGTTCCACATCTTCCGGGGTTACTTTGTAATCCACGATCTCGAAGAATACGCCCCTCCTGACCGAATGCCTTACCTGGAGTTCCTTACCGGGAAACAGGTCATGAACAGCCTTAATCAGCAGGAACTTGAGGCTCCTCTGGTAGATGCGGATGCCGTCTGCGTCGCTTAAGTCCACGGTGGCAATGACCGATTCCTGCTCGATGGGATAGGTAAGTTCCCGGATTTCATTATTGACCACCGCCGCCACTATCTGCGATCCCTTCTTGCCTTCCATGCCCCGAACCAGGTCTTCTATCCTTGTCCCCCTGTCAACTTCCATTTCGCGGCCGTTCAAACTGATCCTGATCTTCTGGTTTGACATATGCACTCTCCTTGTAACACGCCTTTTACAGTTGTGGTATATGAGCCAATTAAATCAGCCCCTCATATTATATTTACCCTTCCGCGGCATTACCAGTCAAAATAATGGCGGACAAATTCTCTAAAGCAGGGCAGACCGCCTTCCTCACACATTTTGCGGCCTGTACATAATATGAAGAAGGAACAAGCCCGGAGGAATCACGACTATGGATAAACTGCAGCTAACCACGATCTATACCGGCAACAGTTGCACCGGTGATGCCATCATAATTCCGGCTATGCCCATCAATCCTGAATATGCAACAGCCTATATCCGGTATCAGACTTATGGCAAAACCTTCTCGCCCGAGGAGGGTTTAAAGCAGGGAACCATCTTCCCTGAGCTGAGGGATTACTGGGTCAACTGATAATGGAGGTGAACAAGTATGGATGGCAAGAATGAACTGCTGGAACAGATACGCGCGTTGGATTTTGCCCTGATTGATCTCAATCTCTTCCTGGATACGCACCCGTCGGATGAGAATGCCCTTAAAGATTTCAAGATGCTTGCTGAAACCCGTCAAAAGCTTCATAAGCAATTCACCGAGAAATACGGACCTTTAAGGATGATACAAGGAGCCACCGATGACTGCTGGCTTTGGGTCAACGATCCCTGGCCCTGGGACACCATGAGATGGGAAGAACTGAAAGGAGGTATGGCAAATGTGGGTTTACGACAAGAAAACCGAGTACCCGATAAATATTAAAAGGCCAGACCCAAGGATGGCAAAACTGATCCTTACTCAATACGGCGGGCCCAACGGAGAACTGGCGGCATCCCTGCGCTATCTGAGCCAGCGCTACGCGATGCCTAACAAGGAATCGAAGGCAATCCTGACCGATATAGGGACCGAGGAGCTTGCCCATTTTGAAATGGTCGGAGCCATGGTCACCCAGCTTGTGAAGGACGTACCTCCGCAGGAACTGGAAAGGATGGGGTTTGGCCCTGTTTACGCAATACACGGCAAAGGCGTGTACCCTTCCGACTCCAACGGAGTACCGTTTACAGCCGCATATATCGAGTCAATGAGCGATCCCATCGCAAACCTGAATGAAGACCTGGCAGCCGAGCAGAAAGCGCGCGCCACCTACGAATTTCTCATCAACATGGCCGATGATCCCGATGTTATCGATCCCCTGCGCTTCTTAAGGGAACGCGAGATAGTCCATTACCAGCGGTTTGGTGAAGCCCTCAGGATAGTTTATGAAGCCATGCGCCGGAAGAAGATGTACTACAAACCCGCGAATGTAATGGGGATGGCCGAAAACAAGGATATGGACAACAAGATGAATATCATGCCGAACCCTATGGACGCGAACCCGGTTTCTCCCATTAACATACATAATATACCGGGTCCCATCATGCCCGAAGTCAAACCGGATAAAAAGAAATAGAAAGAATGGCCGTGAAGGAATTGAAGCAGACCTGAAAGAGGCCTGCTTTTTGTTTGCCTATACCGGCTGAACAAAAAAGAACAGGTCCGGGAACTGATTCCGGACCATTTCTGTGCTTTTGCGGGATGCGCTGAAAACCTGCTGCTGAATAAAACGTCCATTACAGGCTGAAACTCTACCTGTTATAGATCTTGTAGATTACCACAGCCGCATGCTGCATGGTGAAGCTTCCGTTGGGATCGAGAATCCGGTTATAGCCCTGCAGGATCTTAGCCTTCACAAGGGTAGCCAGGCTTGTCTTTGCGTACTCTGCAATCAGGTGGGCATCATCGAATGCGTTGAGATCCTCGATACTGCCCTCAGGATAGTCTTTGCCGGCCGCCTTTAATGCTCTTACGAGAATAGTTGCCATATCCTGGCGGGTGATGCCCTGGTCCGCGCCCACCCTGTTATTTCCTACGCCACTGGTGATACCCATCGCCTTGGCCGTTCCAATAGCATTATAGTAATAGTCGCCGGGTTTTACATCAGAAAAATTGCTGTCAAACTGAGCGTTAAGATCAAGGGCTGTAACCGAGCCGATGCGCTTGATACCGCCCAAAAGTACCAGCGAACATATAAAAGCTATTATAACACCGATAATCAGGCTTGATACGGGGATGGTCTGATTGAAAAGCCGGAAGCTTATGGCTGCGGTATTGCCGCCGAAGGAATCAATCGCGTTATTGACGGAGGTGGCTATGGTATTGATTTGCGCCATATTGCCAATGCCAAACGCTGCAAAAGCGCCGAAAACACAAAAAATGGAGCTCAACCAGGACCAGTTCTTTCCGAGGCCGTTCTTTATATAATACATGGGACCGCCAACCCATTCACCCCTGACATTACGCTCGCGATAGTTAACGGCTAAAACAGCTTCGGCGTACTTGGTTGCCATACCGAACAAAGCGGAAAGCCACATCCAGAACACGGCGCCAGGCCCGCCTGCAACAATGGCTCCCGTGACACCGGCAATGTTTCCGGTACCAACGGTCGCGGCCAGCGCAGTCGTAAGCGCCTGCCAGGGAGAGATTTCGCCCTCGTCGGCATGATGCTTCTTGAACATCCTGCCAACGGTGTTTTTCATGGCGTAGCCGAAATGGACAAACTGCGGGAAAAGCAAGCGAATGCTGAGATAGACGCCTGTACCGACCAGAAGCACCAGCATAACCGGTCCCCATGCGAAGTTATCCAGCCTGGTGATAATCTCACTGAATGTCATAATGTGGGCCTCCTTTTCTGTGTGCTTTATAAACAATCGTCCCGGAATACCGGAACGCAAAGCAAACCGGCTGATACTTGATGCTATGCCTGGTCAGGAAGGCTGCTACTCCTTCCCGGTGAGCCTGCAGAATAGATGCCATGCATCAATCCAGGCATCTGAATTCTCCGGCTTATAGACCTCCACCGGGAAGGACTCCCATACGAGACGGCGCGCTTCGCTTAGGTCCTTCACCTCACCCCGGGCTATGAGCTGGCATATGATATTCCCTGTGGCCGTCGCCTCCACTGGCCCGGCCAGTACAGTCTTTCCTGAACAGTCGGCGGTCAGTTGGTTCAGCAGACGGTTCCGGCAGCCTCCGCCCACAACATGGATCGTGTCAAGTTTCCTGCCCCTTACAAGCTCAAGCTCTTCTGCCACCATCCTGTATTTCAGGGCAAGGCTTTCAAGCACACAGCGTATAATCTCTCCCCTGGACTCCGGCACCTTCTGGCCTGTTTTTTCGCAGTAGGCCTGCACTCTTTTGGGCATGTCGCCCGGAGCGAAAAAGCTGTCATCATTGGGATCGATAAAGCACTGGAAAGCCCAGCTTTCCTCCGCAAGCCTGTTTATCTCATCATAGTTTAAGGATATCCCTTCCCTCGCCCAGGAACGCCTGCATTCCTGGATGATCCACATACCCATGATATTTGCCAGGACCCTATTGTTTCCTGTAACACCGCCCTCATTGGTGAGGTTAAGATTGAAGGTGGTTTCATTGACAATGGGAAGGTCGGATTCAATGCCCATCAATGACCATGTCCCGCTGCTTATATAGGCGAAGTCCTCACCGGATGCGGGAACCGCCGCAACGGCGCTTGCAGTGTCATGGCCGCCCACGGCAATTGCCTCCATCGAGGGTATGTTGAGTTCGTCTAAAACATCCTCCCTGACCGAACCCGTCCTGGTGCAGGCGCTTACAATCTCAGTAAAAATATCGGTCGGGATACCCATCCTGCCCATCATGTCCATGTCCCACTCGCCGGTATTGACATCCAAAAGCTGGCTCGTGCTGGCAATGGTGTATTCGGTCGATTTTACACCCGTCAGGAAATACCTCAGGAGATCGGGAATAAAAAGAAGGGTTTTCGCTTTCTCCAACAGGTGTGGCTGTTTCCTTTTCGCAGCCATAAGCTGGTACAGGGTGTTGAATTTCATGAACTGGATGCCTGCCCTCTCATACATCTGCTTCTTTGGGCATATCTCAAATCCGGTTTCCATCATGCCCTCGGTCCTGAGGTCCCGGTAATGGTAAGGGTTCGCCAGGAGGTCCCCGTTCTCGTCCAAAAGGCCGTAGTCCACACCCCAGGTGTCAATGCCTATGCTGTCGGGACATAACCCCATGCCGGCGGCCTTGATAATCCCCTGCTTCATCTCATGGAAAAGCCTTAAAATATCCCAGTACAGGCTCCCGTTAACCATAACCGGCTCATTGGGGAAACGGTGGGTTTCAACCAGTTCCAGCCTGCTTCCGTCGAATCGTCCGGCTATGGTCCTTCCGCTTCCGGCGCCGAGGTCAACAGCGATCATGGTCAGTTTTTTCATCTTTCATGCCCCCCCATTCTCCTTAAATTATACATAAAACATCTGTGCAGGAGGAGGGTTTTGATGCATAAAAACTTATATACGATTTCCCATTTTAGGATCGGATAAGGTAATTCTAAAGCAGTATATCATGGATATAACCATTTATCCAACTATAGCTTTCTTTATACATTTTTGGTTTTATTCAAGTATATCTGAAGGATAAATAAGATCCCACGTTACTTTTTGTTCAAATGGAAAGTAATCATCAACCTTTTTAATCTGCCTTATGCTGATAAACAACCCTGCAAATATCAATTTATTGGAATAATTAAGGTATAATAGTACCAGGAAAGCCATAAGGAGGGCCTATGAAAAGGGTTGTTTTTTTAGTGGATATGAACGCCTTCTTCATCAGCTGCGAGACCACCCGGCGTCCGGATCTGGCGGGTGTTCCCGCTGCCGTGGCCGGCGACCCCAAAAAGCGCAGCGGCATCATCCTGGCAGCCAATTACGAGGCGCGCAGGTACGGCGTCAGGACAACCATGACCGTGGGAGAAGCCAAAAAACTGTGTCCCGGTATCACCCTTGTCCCTCCTGACCATCACTTTTACGAGGAAAAGTCCAGACAGGTGATGCAGATACTCTCAAGCTATACCCCGGTTATTGAACAGGCCTCCATCGATGAAGCATGGCTCGACATGACCGGCTGCGAAACGCTCTCAGGAAGCCCGCGCGAAGCAGCCCAGAGGATCCAGGATGAAATAAAGGACGATCTGGGCCTCTGGTGTTCCATCGGCATATCCGAGAACAAGTTCCTTTCAAAGATGGCCGCTGAGATGAAAAAACCCCTGGGCATCACCGAGCTTTGGGCCCGTGACGTGCCCGGGAAGCTTTGGCCCCTGAATGTTGGAGCCATGTACGGGATAGGGAAAAAGACCACCCAACTGCTTGAAAAGCTGAACATCAGGACAATCGGGGACCTGGCCGCCATGGATCCTGCCATTCTTTCCGAAAAACTTGGAAAGATGGCTTTTGAGATCCATCAAAGGGCCAATGGTATAGATGACACACCGGTAACGCCCCACTCCCCCGATGAGATGAAGTCCATCGGCCGCTCCACTACCCTTCCGAGGGATATTACCGACCTGAAGGAAGCTAAGAAGGTTATCATGGAGCTTTCGGAGGATATTGCCATGTCGGCCCGCCGCCACAGGAAAAAGGGACGGACCGTGCAGATAACCATAAAGTACAGCGATTTCAAAACCATCACCAGGCAGACCAGGGTTTTCCCCACAAATCTTGCCCGTGATATCATGCAGGCAGGATTCAGGCTGCTTGAGAACAACTGGAACAGGTTCAGGCCTGTGCGCCTCCTGGGAATCTCCATAAGCGGGTTCGAGGATGACTGCAGCGACCAGATCTCATTGTTTGACCAGCAGGATACGGGCCGTGACAGGGTGAAAGTGGAGAAACTGGAGATCGCCCTGGACAGGATACGTCAAAAATACGGCCCGGACAAAATCAGCAGGGCCGCCCTGATCAGGAAAGAGGATAAATAACGGACCGAGTCCGTCTACAACACCAGGTCTGAAAGGCGCACATCGGGATTACCCAAACGCCGCTCTCTTACAAAGGCGCCATGACAGTCCGAACCGCCGGTTACAAGAAGCTTATGGGTATTGCAGAACTCCAGGGCATACCTGGTTACTTCCTCACCGTTTTCAATATGATAGCATTCAACGCCCTGGATCCCCATCTTAAGCATATCATTGAGAACAGTACGGTAATCCGGACTGTAGAAGCTGGCCCCGGGATGGGCAAGAACCGCGCATCCGCCGGCTTTCTTTATTACTGAAATAACATCTTCCGCGGGATGAAAACCTGGGGGCTCGGACAATGGCGAGTCGTCCGGGAACAGGGCAAAGAATTCCCTGTAATCAGAGCAAAGCTTCTTATCAATACAGTAGTTAAGGGTTTTCCAGCCGCCCCTGCTGCGGTCGTCCTCATAGCGCTCATAGTCCTCGGCGGACACATGGGGATATTTGCTCTCCAGGAAGGCTATCGCCCTTTTATCCCTCATTTCCATCCTCTCCTCCTGGTTCTTCAGGAGTGATTTAAGACCGCTGTTATCAATATCGATGCCCAACCCAAGGATATGATAGGTATAGCCCTCATGAACCGAATCGATCTCCACCCCGGGTATGAAGAAGACTCCCTGCGCCCTGGCCAGAGCGGATGTCCGGGACACATTTTCAATGGTATTATGGTCGGTGAGGGCAAAGATCCTGATCCCCGCCTCCTTCACATGCCTTACCAATTCTTCCGGCGACCAGGTCCCATCCGAGGCGCAGGAATGGACATGCAGGTCCACCCTGACATCCCGGGGATCATCCTTTATACCCTGAAAATATTTCTCCAGCATGGTATGCTCCTTATCTCAATCCGGACAATTCATGGAACCGTATTGCGTTTATTATAACCCATATTCCGGCGGCCAAAAAGCATTTTCTGTCATGTGAGCTTATACTTGCTGCTCTGTATGTACGACGGTTTTATACTTGACACCTGAAATATTATGTATTAGCATATGCGTGTCACAGCCGTATTTTCGGCAGTATATGCAACAACTGGGAACATCTTGATTTGTTTGCAGGAATTCCGAAAGAAAGCAGGGACATAATATGAAGAATATTGCCAGGGTAGTTTTATCGATTGCCTGCATAATTGCTTTGTGTACGCTGCTCATAGCCTGCTCAGACTCAAAAACACCGGATGACCAACCGGACCAGAAGGCCAGCGGCGCACAGTCATCTCCCGCAGATGATGAGCCGGAACTCGTGGAAGAGCCGCAGGCACCGTCATATCCCGTCCAGTTCGAAGACGCGGCCTTTGAAAAGGCCATCAGAAAGCTCATTGGGAAAGAGGAAGGCGAGATACTCAGCACAGATCTGGCAGGAATAACCGTGATAGAGATCTGGGGTGAAGAGGTCATCCTTGATCCTTCAATAAATGTTTTCGGAAATTCAGAAGGGTTTACGATTAAAGGACAAAGATATACCGATCGCGGACATATACAAACCCTCAACGATGTGAAACTGTTTCCGGATCTGAAAAAGTTATCAGTTAACTTTCAGTCATTAAGCGATATCAGCGGTCTGGAAGGGCTTTCAAAGCTTGCGGAACTGGAGCTCCGGGCCAACGAAATCAAGGATATCAGCCCATTGGAGGGGCTTAAAAACCTTTATTGGCTTGACCTTGGCATGAACCGGATCGAAGATATCAGCGCATTGGAAGGGCTGGAAAATCTCTGTTTCCTGTACCTTGGATCCAACCAGGTCAGCGATATCAGCGCCTTAGGCAGGCTCACAAACCTGAGATCACTCTACCTGGACTCCAACATTATAAGTGACATCAGCGCGTTGAAGGGTCTTAAAGACCTTGAGCAGTTAGGTATGATGGAAAACAAGATAAGTGATATCAGCGCTCTGGCAGGCCTGACCAATCTCAGGGATTTGGAAATCGGCATAAACGAAATCAGTGATATCAGCGCGCTTAAGGGGCTTGTAAAACTCCAGTGGTGAATATAACGGCGAATCAAATCAGCGATATCAGTGTACTTGAAGGTTTATACAGGCTGGAAAACCTGTACGCATCATATAACCGGATAAGCGATATCAAAGTGCTGGAAGGGCCGACGGAACTGAAGCGGCTCTACCTGGAATCCAACCTGATAAGCGATATAAGCGCGTTGAAGGAATTGAAAAACCTTGAACGCCTGAACATCGGGAACAACCGGATCAGTGACATAAGCCCATTGAGGAAGATGAACAAGCTGAATTTCTTGTGGGCAGCCAGCAACCAGGTCAGCGATATCAGTGTACTGAAGGAACTGCCCAACCTTAAGGAAATTTACCTGAACGGCAACCCGATCAGCCAGGATGATATCGATGAGCTTACAGAAGCATTGCCCGATGCCCAAATATGGCATTAATGCGTGTCGAAGAAGGCTGAGCCTCAATGGTTCAGCCCTTTATTTTCTTCGTTTGCCTATGCTCTCTGCTGTTTCCCGCAGGCAAAGGCTTGCATTCATGTAATTATAGCAAAGGATTAATAATTGCAATTAAAAATGGGTTATATTGACACATATTGTACTTTATAATAACATGTGCATTAACAGAACCTGCCATAGCCCGTAGTAATAATATACTGCGATCCTGCAGGAAAGCGAGGATAATATGGTGAAAAAGAACTCTGTCATAAGCGCAATACTGCATGTTTGCATAATCGTATCTCCCCTGTTTTTTGCCTCCTGCTCAAGGAAGGCTGGTGAGCAGCCTGGCGATAAGCAAGATCATCCGGAGCCTGAAAATAAGGTTTCGGCCGAAAAGCAGCCAGGTACGGATAAGCCATCGGAAGATCAACAGGAGAAGGATACTTCGGCTGACCTACCGGATTTGGATAGTTCCAAAGACCAATCGGAGACGGACAATCCTGATGATCTGCTGAAACCGGATAATGATGAACCGTATGCCGTAAGGTTTGCAGACAAGGCCTTTGAAGAAGCCATCCGGGAACACATTGGAAAAGCAACAGAAGATATATTAATTACTGATATAGAGGAAATATCCGAGATAGATATATACGGGAATACAGGTATGACCGGTGAAACTGACGGTGATACATATAGAATAGATGGGTCGGAATACCAAAGTGCCGGGCATACACAATCTTTACGGGATTTGGAGCTTTTCCCGCAACTGGAGCGGTTAGAAATCAATTACCTGCCCGTAGGAGACATCAGCGTATTGAAAGAATTGAATAAACTAATCATCTTAGGTTTCAGAAACAGCAATATCAGCGATATCAGTGTATTAGCCGGACTGACCGACCTTGAACAATTGGATCTGGAAGGGAACCAGATCAGGGATATAAGTCCATTGAAGGGATTGACCAAGCTTGAATATTTATGTTTATCGGGCAACCCCATAAGCGAAACTCAGATTGCGGAACTCAAAAGGGCATTACCCGATACGGAGATTATATATTAGCATAGCAAATATGTTATTTGTTGAAGAGGCTGTCTTCTTAGGCAGCCTTAATTATTTCTATATGCGCTTATTTGTTCTTCAGGTTTCCCATAATTGTTCATTTTATCTCTGCTGTTTCCCGCAGGCAAAGCTTTGCAACCTGTATTATAAGTAAATGATATAAAGTGCAAATAATGCTGGATATTATTGACATATATGGCTCTTTATATTAATATGTGCATAAACAGCAACTATCCAGACCATTTAACATCACCAGGCTGCAATTCTGCAGGAAAGCGAGGAAGATAAATATGAAAAAGAAAACTGTCATAAGCGCAATACTGCTGGTTTGCGTAACTGTGTCAGCCGCCTTGTTTATATCCTGCACAAGAGGGGCTGATGATCGATTGGATGATTATGAACCAGAAAAGAAGGTTTCGGGCAAAATCCGGTTACCGGGAATACCATCGGAAGACCAGCCAAGTACGGGTAAATCATCAAACGATCGACATGAGAAGGATAATCCGGAGAACCAACCAAAACCGGATAGTTCCGATGACAAAACGGAGAAGGACAGTCCTGCTGATCGTCCGGAACCGGATAATGATGAACCGTATGCCATCCGGTTTGAGGATGAAGCTTTTGAAAAAGCCATGCGCAAGTTTACTGACAAACCGAAAGGAGTTATACTTGGCGAAGATTTGGAAAAAATAACCATGCTGGCAATTGAAGGAGAAATATATAGTAACAGCGATAAATATACAATCAACTACAGCAAATTATATGGCAATGTCGGATTTACGGAAACAATCAGCGATGTAAGATTTCTCAAAGAACTGGAGCATCTGCAAATCATAAACTTGGCCATAGATGACTTCAGCGCCGTAAAAGAATTGCCAAAACTGAAGTACCTGGGCATTTACAATACCAAGGCCAGCGATATCAGTGTATTGGAGGGAATGACCAACCTTAAAATACTGAACCTGTATGGCAGCGATATCAAGGACATCAGCGCTCTTAAAGGACTGGAGAACCTGACTGAACTGGGTCTGTGGAACAATCAGATCAGAGATATAAGCGCGCTGGAATACTTGTCAAACCTTACGACCCTGGAGATAAGCCGTAACCCGATAAGCGACTTAAGACCGTTGGAGGGCCTGAAAGAGCTTAAGGTACTGGAAATGAAGGAGATCGAGGCCAGTGACATAAGCGCACTGCAGTACCTGACCAACCTTGAGTACCTGGAAGCGTCATGGAACAAGATCACAGATATCAGCGCACTGGAGGAACTTACAAAGCTTGAGACATTATATCTAAACTCCAATAAGATCAGCGATATCAGCCCATTGGCCGGCTTGGTAAACCTCAGGATCTTAAACCTGGAAGATAATAATATCAGCGACATAAGCGCACTAGAAGGACTTAAAAATCTCGAGCAACTGCGCTTAGGCTCCAACCAGATCAGCGATATCAGCGCGCTGAAAGGATTGACCAAACTTGAACTCCTGAGCCTGGCAGGAAACCCAATAAGCGACGACCAGTTCAATGAGCTTAGAGAGGCATTGCCTAACACATTTATATACTTAAGGTAGATAACTCAACAACTATAATTCATCAGGAATACTGTCATTGCCAAAGAGGCTGAACCATGAAAGTTCAGCCTCCTTGACTTTATATAACTATTCTCCGTCGCGGCATTTTGCCGCCCAGGCATCAGCTATAAGACGCTCTTACTTGTTCTTCAGGTTGAACCATGCGGCAAGGCCCGGATACTCGGCCACTTCGCCCAGTTCTTCCTCGATGCGGAGCAGCTGGTTGTACTTCGCCACGCGGTCGGTTCTGGAAGGAGCGCCGGTCTTGATCTGGCCGGAGTTGGTTGCGACAGCGATATCGGCAATGGTGGCATCCTCTGTTTCACCCGAGCGATGGGATGTAACAGCGGTATAGCCGGCCCTGTTGGCCATCTCAATGGCTTCCAGGGTTTCGGTAAGGGTTCCGATCTGGTTGACCTTGATGAGGATGGAGTTTGCAACGCCCATATCGATACCCTTCTTCAGGCGCTGGGTGTTGGTTACGAACAGGTCGTCGCCCACAAGTTGTACTTTCTTGCCCAGCTTGTCGGTAAGCAGCTTCCAGCCTTCCCAGTCTTCCTCGGCTACGCCGTCTTCAATGGAAATGATGGGATACTTGGAGCACATCTCTTCCCAGAAAGCGACCATTTCTTCCTTGGTCATCCATTTATCAGTCTTCCACCAGTAGTACATGCCTTCCTTGCCCTTAGCCTTGGCTTCCTCATACATCTCTGTGGAAGCGGCATCGATGGCGATCCTGAACTGCTCGCCTGCCTTGAAGCCTGCCTTCTCAACAGCCTCAAGGATAACCTGTATGGCTTCCTCGTCGGACTTCAGGTTGGGAGCGAATCCGCCTTCGTCGCCAACGGCTGTGGAATAGCCCTTACCCTTCAGGACGCTCTTTAAGTTGTGGAACACCTCGGCACACCACTGGAGCGCCTGCCTGAAGCTCTCGGCGCCAACCGGCATGATCATGAATTCCTGTATGGTCACACTGTTATCTGCATGCTTTCCGCCGTTGATGATATTCATCATGGGAACGGGCAGAATCTTGGAGTTGGTTCCCCCGATATATTGGTAAAGGGGAAGCCCAAGCGCTTCGGCAGCGGCCTTGGCAACGGCGAGTGATACGCCCAGTATTGCGTTGGCTCCCAGCTTGCTCTTGTTGGGAGTTCCGTCAAGTTCGATCATTTTCCTGTCTATGAGAACCTGGTCGAACACATTCATGCCTTCAATTTCAGGAGCAATGATATCATTAACATTGTCAACCGCTTTTTGAACACCCTTCCCCAGGTAACGGCCCTTGTCGCCGTCACGGAGCTCAACAGCCTCAAATGCGCCTGTTGAAGCGCCGGAAGGTACCGCTGCACGGCCTATGAATCCGCCTTCAACATAGACTTCTACTTCAACGGTGGGATTCCCGCGGGAATCCAGGATTTCTCTGGCGATTATGTTTTCAATTTCAAGGTATTGTTTCATGTCCCATACTCCTTCCTTTTGTGTGTCAATAACCACATATTAGCATACATGAAACGGTATTAAATGTAAAGGTAGTTTGCCCCTCATCTGTCTTTATCGTATGATAATTTCACCCTTAAGATTATCGCGTGAATATTTCACCCCCCACATATATTTGATAGTCTTAAAGGATGGTATACACAATGAATGATGAGGAATTAAAAAAGCTTCATGTTATCAATTGTG
>JAAXZX010000046.1 GCA_012719645.1 Clostridiaceae bacterium | reverse complement strand
CCCTTTTTTATTATCTATGAAATAAGTGCTTATTGTCAGAAATTTGAGAAGACCTTGACGAATTTATCCGCCGCTTCTTCCATCTGTTCCTTTGTATGGGTTGCCGTGTAACTGGTGCGGATCATGCTCTGGCCCTGGGGAACAGCCGGCGATATTACAGGATTGACATAGACTCCCTCTTTCAGGAGTTCCCTGCATATTACGAAGGTCCTGATATCATCGTAGGTCATGACGGGAATGATGGGCGTCTGGCTCTCCTTGAGCGGGATATTCCTTTCCCTGAGAAGCTTTCTCATGTAATCTGCAATTTCATTGAGCCTCTTCACCCTTTCAGGCTCGGATTTCAGCACGTTCAGCGCAGCAAGTGCGGCGGCGGCGTTGGCAGGCGGTATGGAAGCGCTGAATATGAACGGCCTCGAATTATGCTTTACATAGGTGACTACTTCTTCGGACGCCGCCATATATCCGCCCAGGCTGGCCAGGGATTTGCTGAAGGTACCCATTATAATGTCAACTTCGTCCTCAAGGCCGAAATACTCGGCGGTGCCTCTTCCTTTCTCTCCCAAAACGCCCAGCGCATGGGCATCGTCCACCATTACCCTGGCCCCGTATTTTCTCGCCAGTTCAACAATCTTCGGGAGATTGCAGATTTCGCCTCCCATGCTGAATACGCCATCGGTCACTATAAGCTTGCCCTTGTTGTCCGGAATCTCGCTGAGTACACGCTCCAGGTCCTCCATGTCATCATGCTTGTAGCGCACCATTGTGGCAAAGCTAAGACGACATGCGTCATATATGCTGGCATGGTTTTCCTTGTCGCAGATAATGTAGTCATTGCGACCCGCTATGGCGGAAATTATTCCCAGGTTGGTCTGGAAGCCAGTGCTGAATGTTATGCAGGCCTCTTTATTCAAAAACCCGGCAAGCTGCCTTTCCAGTTCAATATGCAGATCCAGCGTGCCGTTGAGAAACCTGGACCCGGAACATCCCGTTCCGTATTTCTCCAGGGCATTCCTCGCAGCTTCCTTAACCCGCGGATCAGATGTCAGTCCCAAATAGTTGTTGGAACCAATCATTATTGTCCTGCGGCCTTCCATGATAACTTCAGTATCCTGTCCGGACTCCAGGGCATGGAAATAAGGATAGATGCCGGCGGCAATGGCCTCTTTCACAGCCGTATAATCCTGGCATTTCTGAAATAGATCCATCGTAACATCTCCTTGTCGATGATTCTGATATTTTATGACCTAGTGCTAGTACCAGATAGATACGTTAATCCCATTGTACCACAAAACCATAAAATATCCACTAGATTTTTCTGTCGATGCCAAAAAGGCGATCCGCCTCCGCTTAACTCCCGGTCCCCGCTCTGGAAAGCCGGCTCCCGCAATCGACATCAAGGACAGAAACAGCAAATTATTGTATAATATTCTCGATAAAATCCGGACCATCGGGCGGATTCATGAAAGGAATGGGATTTATGTCGGGAAATAATAGCCAGGTCGTCCTGCTGACAGGCGCTTCCTCGGGAATCGGCAAGGCCACGGCAGAGTGGCTCATGGAAAGAGGGTTCCATGTTTACGGAACATCCAGGAAGGCCGCCGGCATAAAGGACGGGCAGCCTTTTCAAAGCAGCCCATCAGGCGGGTTTATCGAAATGATACCGCTTGATGTGAGTTCCGAGGCATCGGCGGAAAACGCCGTCAGGACGGTATTGGAAAGGGAAAGACGCATTGATGTCCTCATAAGCAACGCGGGAATGGGTATCGCGGGCTCCATCGAGGACACCTCCATCCAGGAAGCCGAAACACAGTTCGATATCAATTTTTTCGGCGCCCTTCGCATGATAAGGCAAGTACTGCCGGTCATGAGGAAACAGGGCCGGGGCAGGATTATCGTCGTCAGCTCGGTTGCCGCCCTGATCTCCATTCCCTACCAGTCCATGTACAGCGCCAGCAAGTCTGCGCTGGAAGCGCTTGTCGAGGCATTAAGACATGAAGTTGCCCCGTTCGGAATCAAGGCTTGCCTGGTGGAACCCGGGGATACCAGGACCGGGTTCACGTCCAGCCGCGTAATCGCCGAGGCCGCCGGGGAGGATTCCCCTTATTACGGCAGGTTCAGGAAATCCCTTGGCAGGATGGAACATGACGAGCAAAACGGCGCCCCGCCAGAAAAGGTGGCCGGGGTAATCCATGGCATGATCATGAGAAAGAATCCGCCCATACGGAAAGCTGTAGGACTGGGTTACAAGACCATACTCATATTGAAAAGGCTTCTGCCCTCATGGCTTGTAGAAAAGCTGGTGGGCATGCTCTACGCATAGGTATGAAGTCGACGTTGTATAAAAAAGCATGGAAATACCTGGAGAACATTACTCCCCTGGAGTACGACTGCGGTGCTCTGTGCGGCAGCGCTTGCTGCAAGGGTTCAGACCAGGACGGGATGCTCCTCTTTCCAGGGGAAGAGATCATGTACATTGAAGATAGAAACGGTATCAGTATTGTAGACAGCCATATCGGGTTGTCCGATGGTACCCGGATTAAACTGCTTGTTTGCCAGGGCTGCTGCGACAGGAAGAAACGCCCCCTTTCCTGCCGTATATTTCCCATTATTCCCCAGATTGATGAGCATGGCTGTCTCACCTTTACGCCCGACCTTAGGGCGGCCGCGTTATGCCCGCTCCTATACCGGGCAGACCTGTATACCATTTCTCCCGCATTTATAGACGCGCTCTATTCGGCCTTTGAAACCCTGGCAGAGGATGAGCGGGTAACAGAATTTATCGGCATTCTCACAAGGCAAAACAGGGAAATCGCGGCGGATCTGAAACGGTTCTACCGCTGATTGGTTCAGGCCGGTCTATCGGTTTCATCCGTAATGCCTTGATAAACTGAGGAACGCATACAGGCTTATCAGGAGGCATTGATATGATAATCGAGGTAGCAAGAGAGAAAAGATCCGGTTTATCATCGCTTTATTCAAACATTGAAAGCGCCATCGTTCAGTCCTGCCTGCAGGGACATATGGGCCATGCATGGGCGGATGATGCTGACAATCCCACCTGCAGCCGGATCATGGTGGGAGATATAACTTTTATAGCCGGCTGTCCGGACAGCCCGGCGGCTATGGAGTTGGTTTTGCATATACCCTCCTGGTTCAGGTCCGAAGAGTTGTATATCGTCCCAGAAACAGCACGTTGGGACGGCCTGATTGAGTCCTGTTACAGGGGGCGCTGTTATAAGCTCCAGCGCTATGCTTTCAGGCATGAAACAGACGGTTTCGACAGGGAGAAACTGGCCGGCCTGATGGCCTCCCTCCCTGTTGGTTATAAAATCAGGCTAATTGATGAAAAATGGTATGAAGAGATCATGAAGCATGAATGGTCCAGGGACCTATGCTCCCAGTTTAAGTCGGCAGAGGATTATGTAAAAAGGGGGCTTGGTTTCTGCGTTATCCACGACGGCCAGGTGGTGGCGGGAGCCTCCTCCTACGCCTTGTACAATGATGGTATAGAAATCCAGATCGATACACGGGAAGACCATAGGAGGAAGGGCTTGGCAGCGGCCTGCGGCGCCGCCCTTATCCTTGAATGCCTCAAGAGAGGGATATACCCGGGATGGGACGCGGCCAACATGGAATCGGTCAGGCTGGCCGAAAAACTTGGTTATCGTCTGAAAGGCCCTTATTACACCTGGGCCGTCAAAATGAACTAAAACAATGGACGGCAGGCTGAAGGCTTCATATGCTCACAGGGATTCCGTAAAACCCGGTCGCTGTGCTGCACGGCTGCGAAACATCAACCACTCGAACAGGGGAAGGCTGAACTCGCTACGCTCAAACAGCAGCCGCCCTTTTCCTGTTCTCGTGGGATGTTTCGGCGCCTTATCACAAGGCGACCTTAGTTTTACGGAATCCCTCTCATTATGCCGACTTGTATGCCAGGAGAACCGTCCCCCTGGTTTTGCCCCTAATTTTATTCACCGGAATCGGGTTCGTCCTCCGTTGGGCCCTCGTAAAAGACGTCTTCTCCCTGTATCACATCTTCATCTTCCAGCGGGTTGAAGCCGGGAGCCGGATTATTATCGGGCGGCACTGTATTGTCAGGCGCCGGAGGGTTATCGGTGGGCTGGACATTTTCGGGAACAGCGGGCTTTTCGGGGCAGGAGCAGAACATTCCCGCCCATCTTCTTATCAGCATGCCGATCAACAGGCCGAAACTGCATCTCCTCGACTCGCCGGCTGCCGTGATGGGAATGGAGGCCATACGGTTTCCATCCAGCTCCACGTTGAGGACGCCCACCACCTGGCCGATAGTTACGGGCGCGTTGATGCTTTCAGGTATCTCGGCCTTCTCCACCAGCTTGTTCCTTTTGCCCTTCTTTACAAGGATGATCGCATTCTCGCCATACTCCAGCGGTATCTCAGAGACTTCACCCTTCTTGACCCGGACCGTACCGGCAGGCAGTCCCTTCTTCTCTATCCTTGCTGTTTCCCAGTTGACAAAACCGAAGTCCAGCAGTTTTGCAGACTCTGAAAACCTCAGTTCATTGCTCTCGGAGCCAAGCACTACCGATATGAACTGGGTGCCGTCCCTCTCCGCCGAGGCGGCCAGGCAGAAACCCGCTTTGCTGGTAAAGCCGGTCTTAAGTCCTGTAATGCCGCTGTACCGCTTAACCAGCTTGTTGGTATTGTCCAGGTCGAATTTGCCATCCCTGAAACTGTCATGCCAGATAGTCGTGTAGTATATGATCTTCGGGTGCTTTGTCAAAAGTTCTCTGGACATGATGGCGATATCATAGGCCGTGCTGTAGTGGCCATCATCGGTTAACCCTGTCGAATCCAGGAAATTGGTATTGTTCATCTTCAGTTCCCTTGCCCTCTCGTTCATCAGGTGAACAAAGGCCTCCTCGCTTCCGGAAACCTTTTCCGCGAGGGCTACCGAGGCGTCATTGGCAGAATGCACCGCGACAGCCTTAAGCAACTCTTCTACGGTAAATACCTCGCCTTCTTCCAGGTAGACCTGCGATCCGCCCATCCTGCAGGCATTGGAAGAGATGGTGACGGGTTCCTTCAGGCTCAGCTTGCCGCTGTCCACTGCCTCCATGACCAGGAGCATGGTCATAATCTTGGTTATGCTGGCGATGGGAAGCTTTTCATGTTCATTCATGGCGAAAACCACTTCCCCTGTCCCGGCCTCAATGAGTATGGCGGACTTGGCATTGACTTTGAACTGGGGCTGGGGATTGGGAGCGGTTTCGGATGCACGGGCTTCTTCAGTTCCGGTATCGATTATCTCCGCAGTATCGCTGTCCGCCGCAATGACAGTGGTCAGCATGCAGAATATCAGCAGCAGAGCAGCAAAAAACCTGCATTTGGCTTTCATGGACCATCACTCCAAAGACTTTTTCATAAAAACTATATGCAGGCTTATTCGCGTTATTCGAACAATGCGTCACATAAGGGGCAAATCCTTACACGCGGCGGGCGCGTTTCATGGCCCTGTCACACCTGCCTCAGGACCTGATCCAGGAAGCTTTCCCCTGCCAGGTCCGCATCCAGGTCAAGATAATCGGCGATGGTAGCGGCAATATCCGCGAACCCCATACGGGTTCCCAGGTTGATGCCCGGAATTATCCTTTTGCCGTACACAAGCAGAGGAGTATATTCCCTGGAATGGTCGGTGCTTTCGGTGGACGGGTCGCAGCCGTGATCGGCCGTAATGAACAGGATGTCATCATCCTTCATCGCGTCAATCATTTCGGGCAGCCTTCCATCCAGTTCGGCCAGGGCCCTGCCGTAGCCCTCGATGTTGTTCCTGTGGCCGTACAGCATATCAAAATCCACAAGGTTTACAAACAGGACCCCGGCAAAGTCTTCCTTAATCCAGGCAATGGTATGGTCCACGCCGTCCATGTTGCTCACCGTATGGACAGAGTGGGTTATGCCCCTTCGGTTGAATATGTCCTCGATCTTTCCCACGGCGCGGACCTGGTATCCCTTTTCCTCGGCATAATCCAGGACTGTTTTCCTGACAGGACTCAGGGAAAAATCCCGACGGTTCCCGGTTCGCCTGAAATCTCCGGGGGAACCCACGAACGGCCTTGCTATAACCCTGCCCACCCCATGTTCGCCTGTAAGGATCCGCCTGGCTTTCTCACACATATCATACAGCATCTCAATGGGTATGACTTCTTCATGGGCGGCAATCTGGAACACGCTGTCGGCCGAGGTATATACGATCGGGAACCCGGTTTTCATATGCTCCGCGCCCAAATCTGCGATAATCTGGGTTCCGGATGCGGGATAGTTCCCCAGCGTTTTTCGCCCGATGGCCTTCTCGAAGGCTTCCATGATTTCGGCGGGAAATCCGTCCGGGTATAAGGGAAACGGCTTGTCAAGAATAATGCCGGCTATTTCCCAATGCCCGGTGGTGGTGTCCTTGCCTTTTGACAGTTCCATCATCCTGGCATAGGACCCTGTTGGCGGTCGGCTCCTGTCAAGATAATCGACGCCATCAATATGCCCCAGCCCCAGCCGTTCCAGGTTGGCAAGGCTGAACCATGGCTCATTTCTCAGTTCCCTTTGGATATGCCCGAGGGTATTGCTGCCCTCATCGCCATACAACACGGCATCGGGCTGCGCTCCTATCCCGACACTGTCCATAACTACTATTATCGCGCGTTTCATAACTACCTCCAAAGCCTTCGGGCGCGGCCGGAACGGGTTAAAAACCATGCTTTCCGGCATTATCGTTTATTTTTATTATATACCCAATTTGCATACCCTGGCTTGTTGGACAAAATCATCTGTGTTAAGCTTTGTTAAGATAGGGTGATGCAATGATATATTACATCCTGGCGGCGGTTTTGCTGTTTTTCCTATGGATGCTCATCGAGGCGGGCCGTCTGAAAACTGAGCGCCTGGCGTTTGGCGAGCCCGGGTTGGGACTGCGCGTGGCGCTGCTCTCCGACATCCACATAGGTCTTTTATTGGTTCCCGTGAAGCGGCTGAAAAGCGCTATCATGGAAGCCGATCCCGACATGCTGATTATCGCCGGTGACCTGATAGACAGACCTTCCGACCTGGACAGGCTTCTTGAATGGTTTAAGGCCCTGGACCCGGGCATCCCGGTTTATGTTATCCTTGGGAACCACGATTATTTATGTTTTAAAAAAAGCCCCATCACAAAGGACATGCTCCTGTTCAATCTCAGGAGCATGGGTATAAACATCCTGGTCAACCAGTGCGCCCTTTTTGAGAAGAACGGCGTAAAGGTTGCCATATCCGGGTTTGATGATTACCGGCATGGTTCCAGGGACTTTGACTCAGCATTCAGTTGCTGCGAAGGGGCTGATTTCAGAATCTCGGCAGCCCATAATCCTGAAACCGCACTGATCGTACCGCCGGATAAAACTGACCTGATGCTCTGCGGGCACTTCCATGGAGGCCAGATATGGATGCCCTTCCACCTGGAATACCGAATCCTCAGGAAAGAAACCACCTGCCGGATGGGATACAGGAAGGGCTTAAATATTATTAACCGTATCCCGGTCTATATAAGCAGGGGTCTGGGCAATGTGGTGATCCCCTTCCGTCTTGGCTCCAGGCCCGAAATCACGTTCATAGACATCTGATATCCGGCCATGCCATTATTCCGGCTTCCTGCTGTCAGCCGCCGGCGATCTGCCGGATGGCCATCGCGGCATACTCCATATCCTGTATGGTGTTGAAATATCCCGGGCTTATGCGGACCAGTCCGGTCTTCATGGTGCCAAGCGCCTCGTGGGCCAGCGGCGCGCAGTGGAACCCTGACCGGACTGCTATCCCGTATTTTTTGTCCAGTATATTGCCTATATCCGAAGAGTCCATGCCCGGGATTATAAAGGAAATAATCCCGCTGTTTTTCCCTGTGTCCCTTTCAGAATAGATCCTGACCGACGGTACATTATCCATGGCTTCAAAGAAGGCCTCCAGCAGGAGTTTCTTCTTTTCCCTGATCTTTTCAGGGCCAACCTCCATAAGCCATTGGATCCCGGCGCCCAGGCCGGCTATACCCGGCGCGTTCAATGTGCCAGCCTCCAGCACATCGGGCATGAAATCGGGATGTATTGTCTCAAAGGACCGGCTCCCGGTTCCACCGTAAAGGATCGGGCGAATTTCCACACCCGGAGCGACATATAAGCCTCCGGTTCCCTGGGGCCCCATGAGCCCTTTGTGCCCGGGGAACGCAAGCAGGGATATGTTCATGGCCTCGATGTCAAGATCCAGGACCCCGGCTCCCTGGGCGGCATCCACCAGGAACAGTATACCTTTTTCCGCCGCGATCCCCCCAACCTCTTTACAGGGGAGTATGGTCCCTGTTACATTGGAAGCTGATGAAAGGACAATCAGCCTCGTGTTCGGGCGGATTGCCGCGGCTATAGAGCTCGGACTTACATTCCCGCAGCTGTCGTAGGGCATGACAATGCTGTAGTCGATAAGTCCCTTTTCCCTGAGATGATACAGGGGCCTCAGCACCGAATTATGCTCCATGGCTGTGGTAACCACATGGTCACCCTGCTTTAAAACTCCCTGGATGGCCATGTTGAGAGCGTGGGTGGCATTGGCCGCAAAGGATATGTCAAGGGGATTGCGGATATTGAACAGGCCTGCCAGGGCTTCGCGGGTCTTCATCACAACATTTGAAGAGATGCGTGCCATTTGGTGGGCTGAACGCCCGGGATTGGCGCAGCTGTTTTTCATAAAGCGGTTAACAATGCTGTAAACCGACTCGGGTTTTGGCCAGGATGTCGCGGCATTGTCCAGGTATACCATGAACTAATACTCCGAAAGGGGTCATATCCCTATCATATGCCGCAGACACGGAAGGGTTTATGGATCTGTCACGAACATGGATTTTTACCAGAGGTTCTCGGCCTGCATTCTGGTCCGGACCTTCTTCAGATCCTGGAAGAAATCCATCTTCTTTCCCGGATCCCTCAGGACGGCCGAAGGGTGATAGGTCGCAAGTATGGAGAAATACCCGGGTTTTTCTATCCAGGCTCCTCTTTCCTGCGTGATCCTGAAGTTCTTGTCGATGATGTGCTTTGCGGCAGTAGAGCCCAGGCACACGATAATGGACGGCCTGATATATTTCACCTGGAAACGCAGCCATGGCAGACATGCCTGGGCCTCAGCCTCGGAAGGAACCCGGTTGCCGGGCGGCCTGCATTTGACTATATTGGCTATGTAATAATGGCGGGGTTCGAACATAAGGGCTTCAAGGGCAAGGTCCAGGAGCTTTCCCGCCCTCCCCACAAAGGCATATCCCTCAATATCCTCCTGCTCGCCGGGGCCTTCCCCAATGAACATGAGGGGCGCCTTAAGATTGGCACCCCTGCCAACCACCACATTGGTCCTGGTTTCACACAGGGGGCATTTCCTGCATTCCAGGCACGCTTCCACGAAACTTTCCCAGGTATCCACCACATCACCTCATCTCGATATACATTTTACATGAAGACGTCCGCAAAATAAAACCCGTGTTTTCCTGCGGATCCGGTCCGGCTCATTTCATCCGCCCGTTGTGCCGATAATACTAATACAACCTATTCACGGATGATTTTTCTTGCAGGGAGGCGAAACAGATGAAAATCGCAGATTCCAACGTCAGGTTGGCATCTCAGAGCTCTTATGCCCGGCGGGTTTCGGTAAACGAGAATTTGGTGCTCTGGGATAACCGCTCTCATTCTCCGCTTTCTACAGAAGAAAACATCCAGGTTGATATTTCAGACAGCGGCAAGGCCATGCTGGAAGGCCAGGCTGTCCGTAAAGCCGAAGATACTGAAGAAAACGTACTGGAATTACCTGAGAAGGAAAAAGAGAAAATACGGCTGATCGAGGATTTCATCTATGTCCTTACAGGGAAACGGATCAGGCTTCTCGTTCCAAAAAGAATTACAAAAGGCCAGTTGATAAAAATACAGGAGTTGCAGGACCGGCAAGCCGGGCAGGGAACTCCCCGGCAGGTTGGCTGGGGTATGGACTACACCTGGGAAAGACGTGTGAAGGAACAGGAGAGGATGAATTTTTCCTCCTCAGGCACTGTAACCACTGAGGACGGGCGGATAATCAACTTCAGCCTGAATTTTTCGGTAAGCAGGGAATTCATGAGCTATGAAAAGGTCCGCATACAGGCCGGAGACAAGCTTCTTGACCCCCTGGTTATCAATTTCCGCAACAGTACCGCGAATCTTGGGGACCGCAACTACTTATTCGACATCGATATGGACGGCAAACCCGAGGAGATTGCCTTTACGGCCGAAGGCAGCGGTTTCCTTGTATGGGACAGGAATGGAAACGGTCTTATCGATGACGGAAGCGAGATGTTCGGCCCTTCGTCAGGCAACGGCTTCCAGGAACTGTCCATGCATGACGCTGACGGGAATAACTGGATTGACGAAAACGACCCCATCTATGAGAAACTGCGCATATGGACGGTTGATGAGAAAGGAAACAAGCAACTGATTGCCCTGGGCCAGGCAGGTGTCGGCGCCATTTATCTTGGCAGCGTAAGCTCGCCCTTCTCCCTGAAGGATGCGGGCAACAATTCACTCGGCGAGATCTCCAGGACCGGCGTATTCCTGCATGAAGACGGCACCCCGGGTACCATCCAGCATGTGGACCTGGTGATTTAGGCGGCCGAACCGCAATATCATCAATCCATGCTTGTTTGATGTGAGAAAGAATTACCCATGTCATAAAAACGTGGGTAATTTTTTTGTTTTTTTACCCATGAATAATTGATATAGCAAATAACTACACATATAATTAAGACAAAAGGGGTGATTTATATGGCTGATATAAAGCTTTTGCCACCAGACGCAGAACTTGAAACCCGGAGAGTAATGAAACAGCTTGTGAGGTCTCATGTTGCATTAGCTGAACTCAAAGGGTTTGTAAGCATGATACCTAATAAGAACATTTTATTAAATGCTATAACAATTAATGAGGCCAAGGACAGTTCTGAAATCGAGAATATCATTACCACACATGATGAATTATTTAAAGCAATGCTTCGCGAAAACCATAAAGACCTGGCAGCCAAAGAAGTCGCAAACTACAGGACTGCTCTTTGGCACGGCTATGAACTGGTGCGTGAAAAACAAATTCTTACAACCAACATGATTATTGAAATTCAGAGTCTTATTGTGACAAACCGCGCTGGAATAAGAAGAATGCCGGGTACCGTACTGAGAAATGAAACAACGGGAGAAGTCATCTATACCCCGCCAAGCGGAGAGAAGACGATAATGGCCTTTATGGACAACCTTATGAAGTATATAAATGAGGATTATGACAGTATTGATCCTCTTGTTAAGTTAGCAGTCATACATTATCAGTTTGAATTGATACATCCGTTTTATGACGGCAATGGAAGGACAGGAAGGATTATAAACGTACTATACCTTATACTGAAAGGATTATTGGATAGTCCGATACTTTATCTCAGCAAATATATAATACGGAACAAATCAGCATATTACAGGCTGTTGCAGGAAGTACGGACAAAATCAAATTGGGAAGACTGGATACTGTTTATCCTCGAAGGAATAGAACAAACTGCTGAAGAAACGTTACTGCTTGTAAAGAAAATCCGGGATGTTCTTGATAAAACAGCCGAAGATATCAGGGTAAAGCTGCCCAAAATCTATTCAAGAGAGCTTATTGACTTGCTTTTTTACGAGTTTTACACCAAGATTTCATATATAGAAAAGGGACTTAATGTCACAAGAAAGACTGCATCCAATTACTTATCGTCGTTGGAGGAAGAAGGTTTACTGGTATCACAGAAAATCGGCAAAGAGAAAGTATTCCTCAATAAGCGTCTGTTTGAGGTTGTACGGCAAGCCGGCACAGAAAGGTAAAACAATTAGCAACAGCATTTTTAAGGTGTGAGGCTCACCTGTCATTGCAGGTGAAGTGTCAGCGGAGCGCGGCAATCTCATATAAAGAAGCGATATACGAGAGGTTGGAGGCCTGGTATTATCAGCCCGGGTTGGAGCCTTTCCTGAATACAAACCTCCAGCCTCTCACTTCTCACTTCTTACTTCTCACTTCCAGTATTGTACATTCTTTTATAGTACTCCTCCAGCACGCGCTTCATGCCGAAGGGCTCCCTGGTGCTCCTTATGGAAGACACCATCATTTCCACCCATTTGCTCCGGTTTTCATAATAGGTCGGGATCACCTCATTAACCAGGCACGTTTTGAGTGCCTTCAGATCATGCTTGTCGACCTTGGCCGCATTATCGCTCTGGTACCCGTCCCCGAATTGCCAGCCGTTTTCACCATCCTTGCAGGCTTCAGGCCACCAGCCATCCAGTATTGATACATTGAGCACACCGTTCATGGCAGCCTTCATGCCCGATGTTCCCGATGCTTCCTGCGGCCGTCTCGGGTTATTGAGCCATACATCGGCGCCCCTGGTCATCATGCGCCCTATCTCCATATCGTAGTTTTCCAGGAAGACAATGCTGTCCGGGTATTTCCGTGTCATGGACACTATTTCGGCAACAATGCCCTTCCCGGTATCATCCAGGGGATGCGATTTGCCCGAAAAGACGATCTGCAGCTTCCTCTCCCTGAGCAGGGGTTCCAGGAACTCCAGGTCCGAAAGAAGAAGCCCGGACCGTTTGTATGGTGCGGCACGACGCGCAAAGCCGATCAGGAGCACATCCCTGTCAAGCCTTGCCCCGGTGCGTTTCTCAATAAAATCTATCAGGGCGTCCTTGTTGTGCATATGCCTGCTCCAGAGTTCTTCTTCCGCCGCCTTTGCGCCGTTGTACTCCTCAGCCAGCTCAAGCATCTTCCTGTCCACCCAGGTGGGTATATGGATGCCGTTGGTTATGCCTATTATTTCGCTCCTGCCCTTAACCTTTTTCCACATCTTCATGGCCGTGACCCTGTGCAGGTCCGAAACTGCATTTGATACACGGGACAGGCGCAGTGCGCCGGCCGTCATGTTGAAGGGATCACCGCCGATGGCCTTGAGCTGCCTCCTGGTCATATTCAGGTTTGCTCCCATGTATATAAGCCTGTCTATGGGGTGCTGCTCATTTCCCTCGGGAACCGGCGTATGGGTGGTGAAAACCACCTCTTTCCGCGTCTCCTTCCAGGCCTCACGGAAGCGCATTCCACGGGCCATCTTTTCCCTTATTAGCTCAAAACCCGCAAACAGCGCGTGTCCCTCGTTGAAATGGTAGACCTGGGGGTTGAAACCCAATGCCCTGAGCGCCCGCACCCCGCCTATGCCCAGGACCATTTCCTGCGCCACCCGCTCTTCGCCGAACCATCCGTAAAGCTGTCCCGTAATCCAGCGGGCTTCTCCGTCATTGCCTTCGATGTCGGTATCCAGCAGATACAGGTTATCCACTCCATGGGCACGATATCGCCAAACCTTTATTTTAACGTCCCTTTTCCTGATGGCTACCGATACGGTCACCCCGGTATCCTCCAGGAACGGGTATACCCTGATTTTATACGCGTCATAGGGCATGCCTGTTTCCTGGTCTATAAACTGCTCCCCATAGCCCTGCTTCCACAGGATGCCTATGCCGACAATTGGATATCCCTGGTCGAATGCCTCTTTCATATAGTCGCCGGCAAGTATGCCAAGCCCGCCCGCATAAAGCCGCACATCGCTTTCAATGCCATATTCCATGCAGAAATATGCCACGCTCTTCAGTTTGTCCATATCCCGCAGCTCCTCTCCATATAATGGCCTGGGTTTTTATTCAGCCAACCAATTAGGTGTTATTCTATTTTTACACACATCCCGGGAAAACATAACAGGATTTCCATTATGATGACGCGCTTGTTATCCCAAAACGTAATGATATGTACTGATCAGCATGTGTGCCTGTCATGCGGGGTTGATGTCAGTACAACCGGATTTAACGCAATAAAACACCTTCATGGATGCGTACGAGAATATGCTGAGCAGTCAGATCATGCAGTGTATATTGCGCTCCATGCTCCCGGTCCGTGTGCAATGAAGACAAAACCGGGGATGTTTGCATCTCCCCGGCTCCTGCATGCTAAAGGGCAATGATCTGTTCCCTGTCGGGTCCGACCCCGATGTATCTGAAAGGCACGCCCGCCAGTTCCTCAATGCGCCTGACATATAGCCTGGCCTGTTCAGGAAGGGCGTTAAAATGACGCGCTCCCGAAATATCCACTGAAGGCCATCCGCTGAAATCCTCGTATACCGGCTCGCATTGGGCCAGTTCCCGCAGGCTGGAGGGATAATGGTCTATAATGACGCCGTTGAGCCGGTAACCCGTGCAAAGGCGGATATGGTCCAGCTTTCCGATGGTGTCCAGGTGATTCATGCACAGACCCGTAAACCCGTTAATCCGGACCGCATATTTGAGCATGACTGCATCCAGCCAGCCGCAGCGGCGGGGACGACCGGTTGTTGTGCCGTATTCATGGCCGTATTCCCTGATGGCATCACCAATCTCGTTGTTCTGCTCGGTTACAAAGGGACCTGAACCAACCCTCGTAGTGTAGGCCTTGATAACACCCAATACCTCGCTGATCATCCTGGGGCCAACGCC
This sequence comes from Clostridiaceae bacterium, assembly GCA_012719645.1. Lineage (GTDB taxonomy): Bacteria > Bacillota > Clostridia > DSM-8532 > DSM-8532 > Thermoclostridium_A. Next base: position 41,580 of record JAAXZX010000046.1, on the reverse strand, counting down.
GGCGCCCGTGCAGACGCCGCCTGCAATAGGATTGGAGGATGTGACATAGGGATAGGTTCCAAAATCGATGTCCAGAAATGTTGCCTGGGCGCCTTCAAACAGGACATGCTTCCCCTGCTCCAGCGCCTGGTGAATCACTGAGTTGACATCACGGACATAGGGTTTCAGACGTTTTGCATACCCAAGGTATTCCTCGATGATGGAATCGGCATTCAGGGGTTTGCCGCCGTAAACCTTTTCTATAATGGCATTTTTAACGGCAAGGTTTCTGCGCACCAGCTCCGCGAACAGATCCGGTTCCATCAGATCCCCCATCCTGATGCCGCTTCTCTCGGCCTTATCGCTGTAGGCCGGACCGATTCCCCTCCTGGTGGTGCCCAAACCATGCTCCCCGCGGAAGGTTTCCTGCAAAGCATCCAGTTCCCTGTGCCAGGGCATGATCAGATGTGCCCTGGGACAGATATAAAGGTTGGCCAGCCTGGCATTCCTGCTCATAAGACCATCCAGTTCCCCGAGGAGAACCTTCGGGTCGATTACCACGCCATTGGCAATGATGCAGGTCTTATTCTCCCTCAGTATCCCCGACGGTATCAGGTGCAGGGCGTATCTTTCACCATTATGCACGATCGTGTGCCCGGCGTTATTGCCGCCGGAAAACCTTACGATTATATCAGCGTCATGAGCCAGTATATCGATATATTTGCCTTTTCCTTCATCGCCCCACTGGGCGCCGATTACAACAGTTGCCGGCATAATCTGTTACCCCCTGAATCAAACAACTTCAATTATAACTTCCACGGGGGCAGTATGTAAACTTTTTTTATTCCTAGAGCCATAAAATGTAAGAGAGGAACAATAAAAAAACGCCATAACAGGCGGTCGGAATCGACATATTCCTTATTTCAGCGGTATCTCCCTTCCGCCATCGCCTATTCCGGACAGGTAGAATGAAGGCGGGTAACCTATTGTTCTTTCATAGGCAATTCTCACATGATCCATGAAAGCTTCCAAACAGTCTTCCCGGACGATGCTGACGGTGCATCCCCCGAACCCGGCGCCGGTCATGCGTGATCCCAGGACACCCTCAACCTTTCTTGCCTCATTAACCAATGTGTCCAGTTCAATGCCCGTAACCTCGTAAAGATCCCTCAGGGAATCATGGGACTGGTTCATGAGCTTTCCGAAGGTGACAAGGTCTCCTTTTCTCAGGGCTTCCACCGACTGTACTACCCGGCGGTTTTCATAAATAACATGGGCCGCGCGCTTTCTTATGGTTTCATCTTCCATAATACCTTTGCAGCGTTCAAAGTCTTCCACCGGCACATCTGCCAGGCATGAAGCGTCAGGAATTGCAGATTTGAGGGCTTTCAGACCGGCTTCGCATTCAGCGCGCCGCTCGTTGTACTTCCCTTCGCCAAGGCTTCTCTTTTTATTTGTGTTGCATATGACGATGCGATATCCTTCCAGCTTTACCGGCACAAGCTCATAGCTTAGGTTCTTGCAGTTGAGAAAAATGGCGTGGTCTTCCCTGCCCATGGCAGAGGCGAACTGGTCCATGATTCCGCATCTGACCCCCACATAATTATGCTCGGCTTTTTGTGAAATCAGGGCCATCCGGACAGGATCCACCGGTCTGTCCCTGCCGTAAGACATGTTTCCCAGGCTGACAAGGGCTATGGCCGTGGCGATCTCAATGGCTGCCGATGATGAAAGGCCGCTCCCCAGGGGCACCTTGTCCTCGTACATCAGGTCGCAGCCAACCAGCCTGTATCCTGCCTTTTGCAATTCATCAGCCACTCCCAGCTGGTAGTTGCCCCATTTGATGTCCCTGTATGCCTCAAGGTTGTCCAGGTCTGCCCGTACCATTATCTCCAGGTCGGTGGCGATCAGGTTGATCTTCCTGTCGGTTCTTGGCCGTGCCAGCACTGTTGTGGACAATGTCAGCGCGGCAGGGAATACATAGCCCCCGTTATAATCGGTATGCTCACCGATAAGATTCACCCTGCCGGGCGCCGTAAAGGCCCGTATCCCTTCCTCTGTTCCTCCAAAATAACGATTAAACCTTTCAATCAGTTCCTTCATGACGCTCTCTCCGTATCAGGCATTCCGATCCCGTGCCAGGAACTTTCGGTATGCAGCCCGAAGCTCTGCCGCCTTTTCCTCCGGTGCAGTAGGATTGCAATGTGCCCAGGCGCCGGTCTCGCTGGAAGCATTGAACTTCTGCTTTTCCCTGGACCTCATGGGCGGGAAAAATTCGATATGGAAATGGTAATAATCCGAGCAGTCCTCAGAATTTACCGGGTTTTGATGCATGCACATCATATAGGGAAATTCCATGTCGAAGAGGGCGTCCAGCATTCCCACGGTCCTGCGGATAACCCAGGCCAGGGAAGCCCTTTCTCCGTCATTCATCTGGGCCAGGTTTTGCTTGTGGGACCTGGACAGGACATAGACGCCATAGGGGTATTCGCTAAAAAACGGAAGCACCACTGTAAAATCGTCATTCTCGAATATCACGCGCTCCTTAAAGCGCCGCTCTTCCTCAAGCAGCCTGCATATGAGGCATTCGCCGTGGAGGTCAAAGTGCTCCCTGCAGGCTTCAAGCTCCAGTTGGATTTTCTTTGGAATAAAGGGATAGCCATATATCTGGCCATGGGGGTGGGGCATGGTTACTCCCACCAACTCACCGCGGTTTTCAAAAATAAAGACATACTTGATCCTGGAGTTGGCCGACAGGGTTTCAAAGCGCTGAGCCCACAGATCCACCAGCTTTTTCACATGCGCGTCCGACAACTCGGGCAGCACTGCCGTGTGTTCCGGCGAGTACAGGATGACCTCGCACTTACCATAGGATTCGGCAACCCTGAAGAAATCATTGGAAACCGGGTCAGGCGACGGCGGGTCTTCCATGAGGGCGGGAAAATCGTTGTCATATTTTGCGACCTCGTAGGGCCCGATATTCCCATCCCCGGGGCAGAAAGGACACCAGTCTGCCGGCATCTGTGGTCTGTACTGCCGGTGGGACGCAATCATGACCCAGTCCCTGATAAGCGGGTGCCAGCGCAATTCAGCCATTCTACCAACCTCCGTGTCGACAGCCCGTCAACCGTATGCCGGAGCTTATTTTTCTCCCTTGAGCCATCTGTCCGTACCGCCTTGCCGGTACATCCCTCATGGCTGTCATACATAATACATAGTATAGGAATAAAAAAAAGGCGTGTCAAACACCGGGTGAGGAAGGATGCCGGCCATCCGGCCGGCCTCAGGCTGCCTGGTTTCCGCTATACTACAATTTCTCCCGATTTCAGGCTGACATAAACGAGCCAGTAGCCGCCAAGGTCCCGGATATTGCTGCCGGTGACCGGCACCCATCTGCAGGCGGTTTCGAAAGGCCTGTTATCATTTTCATTCCTGGCAGGAATGCCGATTACAAAAAAGTTGGATTGATTTTCGCCCTTATACAGGCCCGCAAGGATATGCTTATACCTGAAAAGGCCAACAAGGATCTTTGGATTGGCAAATACGGGCACGTTGATGCCCGACATGTACATGATATTGCTCAGCTTGGCAAGATCGCTTACATTGTACCAGGTATAATCGGGATTTCCTCTCCTGAAAGGGTGACATTCCTCAAAGTTGTTTTTGATCAGGGTTTCAAGCTTGTCAATATCGCATTTTACAAGGCCGGCTTCCTCTGCAGCCAGTTCCCGCTGCCCTGGCCTGGGATTGGGCTGGGCTTGGCCGGATGGACCGCTTCCTTCGCCGCCAACAGGTTCAGACTTTTCTTCCTGTTTCTCTTCCTTTGCATCGGAAGCCCTTTCAGCCTGTTTTTTGGTTGGTTTCTTATATATGATCTGTCGCAGGCTTTCATCCCATTTTAAAGACTTCTCGAAGCTTGCGAACAGGGGAATCCACATCCTGTCCTTGCTTTCGGCCGTAATGGCCGCGTATTTCACCAGTTCAGGCCTCGTATTATTGGACTTCAGCGTATCGGGATCAATTTCCAGGCTCCCCTGCATGGTGGGGAAAGAAGCGCTGACATTCCCGGCGGGTATGGCCACCAACCCGTCTCCCTGTGAAAAGATCAGGTAGAGCATATACCTGAAAGGTCCCTGTTTCAAGCCCTTGACATGAAGTGAGGCTACTATGCGCCCATCCCATGAATCCAGCCTTACAAAGGCTTCCGGTGAAGCGCCGATGCCAAACCCATCATCAAGCTCCTCCATAATCGCATATTTCCTTGCAAAGCCGGGCAGTGTCTGCATATAACCACCACAAACATCATTTTGGTATGAATTATACGCAGATGCCGGGGCAGATAGTACACGATCCCGATTCGCAAGGCATATGGAGAGGGGGTATTGCCCATCTGTCCGGGCAATACCCCCTGTTTCTACCGGCGTGCTTTTTTCCTTTTAGCTTCTTCAGGAATATCCCTGGCGGCGCGGAATGCTTCATACTCATTCTCGCCCAATTGATCATTCCCTGCCGATACATCATTCCTGCCGACCCTTCCGGCCTGCTTCCTGTCGTCTGCCATCTCCGTTCACCATTCCTTGCAAAATCGTACCGACGCGTCCGTTGACTTGGTCGATGCTATTATTATCCTCATGTTTTCCTGGTTTATGATGGCATTTTTTTACACAGTTCACTTGCAAGCTGGATAAACTGTTCCACCGACAGGTTTTCTGCCCGCGTGTCTTCCGAAAGACCCATCCGGGCTAATGCCTCCCTGAGCCGCTCCTTCCCGCCTTCAAGCCAGGGCTGCTTTCCCAGTGAATTAAGCAGGGTTTTTCTGCGCTGGCTGAATGAAGCCCGGATCACCCTGAACAAAAACTCCCTGGCCAGGTAATCCGGCTGGCTTAGGCTGCGCCTTTTCAGCTTTACCACAGCGGAATCCACATCGGGCTTCGGGATAAAACAGTTTCTTGAAACGTGGAAAGCGAGTTTGGGGTCGGCATAATACCGGACCGCCACCGAGAGGGCACTGTAATCCTTTGTGCCTGGCAAGGCCACCATCCTGCCTACAACCTCTTTCTGGACCATGAATACCAGGAGACTCCAGGGAATCCCGGACTCCAGCATATTCATGATTACGGGCGAGGTAATGTAATATGGCAGGTTTGAGACCACCTTAAGGGAACCATTCCAACCCGTCGTAAGCTCCCGCAGGTCGGTCTTCATGATGTCGGCATGTATAACCCGGACATTCCCGTATCCTCCGAGGGTTTCGGACAGGGGCTCCAAAAGGCGCCTGTCAATCTCCACCGCCACCACCCTGCCCGCCCTTTCAGCCAGACGGGCTGTGAGGGCGCCAATACCCGGGCCTACTTCCAGGACCAGGTCATTCTCGTCCACCTCAGCCGTATCCACGATTTTTCTGATAATGTTGGCGTCGGTCAGGAAGTTCTGGCCGAGGGATTTTGTAAGCTTGAGTCCATATTTGCTTAATATCTCGTTTGTGTTGATCATGGACTACCTTCCTTATCCCGGAATTGAGATGCGAGGGGTTGGCGCACAAGAATGGCTGCGAATCCGTACTGATTAATTCTCACACCCAACATCTCACTTCTATATATTACAGAACCAGGGTTTACCTGTACTGTAAACCCTGGTTTCTCCAAGTATTACGTTTTACCAATCGCAGGGGTTATGGTTCTGCTTCCAGCGGTCGTCATTCTGTTCGTTAAGAATATAGACCACAACATTGCGTACACCCCAGCGCCTGACTTCTTCGGTGGTGTTGAAGAACAGGTCGATCAGGTTGCCCTTGATGGCGCTTCCAATGTCTCCCGCTATGGCAAACCCATAATCAGGCGCCGAACCTGGCACTTCGATATAGAGTTTGGAACCCAGCGGTATCACCTTCGGGTCGACGGCGACAATACCGGTACGTGCCGTCATTCCGGTATAGGTTATACCATACCCGGGGTCGCCAGGATTTTTTCCTGTGTCCTCAAAGGAGTTGGTATAGGCTGTTGCTCGCATTTTCAAAGCTTTGGAGTATCGGACCCGGTCCCCCCTCGAAGTTATGAAGTTGGGTACGGTTCCATACTCGACAACCCTGTTGACAGGCTCTTTAATGATGGATTCGCCGATAAATTCACGCTTGACGTATTCCCCGTCTTCATAGGTCAGCTTGTATCTTTTCTCCCTTATCCCGTTTTCTCCCTCTACCACGATCTGTGATTCGCCCTCGTTCATAACGTTGTTGGGCTGTTCGAGAACCTGGTAGGGAATCTGCTCTTCCTGGGTAAGGATTCTTTCTTCAACCCTGACCACCCTGATCTCCAATTCTTCTGTCAGCGGGTCATCGGGCGAAACGCCCTCAAATCTGTCCAGGGGGCCGAGGGTTATTCCATTGTCCTGCAGGAGTTCCTGCACCGTATCCCTGTAGGACATGACCGTCCTTGTTTCCCCGTCTACCGTGAGAAACACCGGGATCGCCCTTTTTATTGTTACTTCATTGGGTAAGTCCGGCTTCAGCGGCGTGTCCTTCGGAACACTCATATAGTCGTACTGCCCTATTGCTATTCCCGCCTGGTCAAGAGCCTGACCTACGCTTGCACCCATAGTCCTGACAGCTATTGATTTGCCGTTATCTATTATTCTGATTTCTTTGCTCAACCTTCCGTATAAAGCAACACCTGAAGCAACAGCCAATACAACTATGAGGAGCAGTAGCGCCATCCGCCTGAGGGGAAGGGCACGCCTGATGTATTGCAGGTATAAACCGCTCATTCATAGCATCCTTTCCTATTTTTTCGCTTTGCAGCCCGATGGCAAAGCTTGAACAACCATCTTCCTTTCATCCTTGCAAAAAATGCCTTTACTTTAATTATGCCGCAAAGCCCAATTATTTTATAACAGGAACATGCAAATTGTCAAGGTCTGCCAGTCCTCCACGGCTTTTCCTGCCTCTTCAGCCGTCTTAGCTGCTTAATTTCGCGACAGCCTTTATTGCCCATTTCTGGTCGTTCGGGTTGAACAGGAAGGTTATCCGGATCCTGTTGGAGCCCTGTGCCCAACCGGTAACCTCACCTGCAGCATCTTCATCCAGGGTTACCTCTGCCATCAGCTCTGCCATAACCTCATATTCATTTCCAAAGCCCCTCAGTATCTCAAATTGGTAGCCAGCCGCTTCCCACGGTTTTGCATCCGTTTCCCGGCCGGCTCCATCATCCTCCTCATCGGTTATTGGTACAAGGCTGACGCTATGTACGGCCTCCAGGTCCCGGAAGAAGTCTTCCTGGTTATATTGTCTGCCGAAAATCGTGTGGTCGGGTGTTAAAAGCTCCCATACGGCATCATAATCGCGGCTGCTTATGCTCTCAAACCAATCCAGGGTGAGCTGGCACAGCAGGCCTTCCGTAAGCATCTTGTAGTTATTTATCGCCTGGCCTTTATCGCTGATTTCCTTCCTGTAATTCTCAACCTGGGAATTGGCCTTTTTCAGTTCCTCCTGCAGGTTGTCCATCCTGTTTTGAAGCTGGGTCTTTTCTTTTTCCAGCGCGGTTATGGTCTGTTCCTGCTCATTGACAGTGGCCTGCAGGGTCCTGTTCTGGCCCCTCAGCCAATCCTGTTCAATCCTGTCGTATTCGCTCTGTTTCTGGAGGTTCTCCTTGTCCCACAACAGGTAATTGAGCATCAGGAAAACAAACAATACCAGAATGGTTATCATGACTACGACGAACTTCTTCATCCCACTGAACCTACCTTCAGCATTATTTGCCGGCAAGGGTCCGACCAGCCATGACAAATCAGTCAACAAGCCAAGACCATCCAACTACAACCGACAATTTATCAGTCACGCCCGCAGGCTGTATCTGAAAACCTGTCCAGGCCGAAAAGCAGCCTTGCGTTCTCCGATGTTATCCGTTCAGTTTCATTATAGTCTATACCCTTAATGACAGCGATTTTATCGATTATATATTTCAGGTAGCCCGACCAGTTCCGTTTCCCCCTGTGGGGTTCAGGGGCAAGGTACGGGCAGTCGGTTTCCACAAGCAGCCTGTCCGCGGGAACGTACCGGACTACTTCAACAGGCCTGCTGGCGTTCTTAAAGGTCACAGGACCTCCGATTCCTATATAAAAACCCATATCCAGCAGTTCTCTTGCCATCTCGACACTGCCCGAAAAGCAATGGAAAACACCTGTGATGTTTTCGGAGCGGAAGGCTTTTACGATATCCAGCATATCCTGGTGGGATTCGCGGTTATGGATTATAATGGGCAGCCTCAGTTTCGCCGCAAGGGCTATCTGCCTGGCGAACCATTCCTTCTGGGTATCCCGGGGAGAAAAGTCATAATGGTAGTCGAGACCGATCTCGCCTATGGCCACCACCTTTTCCTCCCTGGAAAGTTCTTCAATTGCCAAAAGGTTTTCCTCACTGCAGGAAGAGGCATCATGAGGGTGGAAGCCGACCGCGGCAAACACCTCACGATGCCTCTTTGAAAGCTCAATGGACAGCTTTGAACTCATAAGGTCGCTGCCCGCGTTTATGATATGCGTCACCCCGGCCTCAACGGCCTGCCTGATGACATCATCCCTGTCGTTTTCAAACTGTGCGTCATCGTAATGGGCATGGGAATCGATCATATTATCAGCTCACTTTTGCTCCGCTGGGCATATCGCCGTCAACGGTGACCAGGGTCAGCCTGCCTCCTGCCTCGTCGGCGGCGGCCAGTATCATTCCCTGGGATTCAATGCCCCTGATCCGGGCTGGTTTCAGGTTGGCAACCAGTATCAATGTCTTGCCCGTTATTTCCTCGGGGCTGTAGTACTCGGCTATACCCGAAACCACCTGTCTTTCCTCTGCGCCCACCTGGAGCTTCAGTTTCAACAATTTATCCGACTTTTCCACCCTCTCGGCGGCAATAACCTTTGCAACCCTCAGATCCAGTTTCGCAAAGTCTTCAATTGATATCTGCCGGATATCCCCGGAAGCGGGACCCTCCGCATCCTGGGATTTCTGCTTTTTCTCATCCTTTTCCGCTGATCCGTCCTTTCCCGGATTGGGGGCTGCGGAGGACAGGCTTTCCAACTCCTTCTCCATGTCTATCCTTGGGAAAATTATCTCGCCCTGCCGTACCGGCTTCGGCTTGTATACACCCCATTGGCCGGCTGTTTCCCAGCCTGTTTCGTCAGTTCCTATGGAGAGCTGATCCCAGATCTTCACCGGGGTTTCGGGCATGAAGGGCTGCAGCAGTATGGATACAATGCGTATGCTTTCAGCCAGGTTGTACAGGACCCCTGCCAGGCGGTCCTTTTTGCTCTCGTCCTTTGCCAGCACCCAGGGTACTGTTTCATCTATATATTTGTTGGTGCGGGAAATGGCCTTCCATATCTCGGTCAGGGCCAGGCTGAACTGGAGGTTGTCCAGGAGTTCCTCGGTCCTGTGTTTCAGGCCAAGCAGTTCCTTTTTCAGTTCGGAATCGAATTCCCCTTCCTCGCCCTGCCCGGGAAGCAGCCCATCAAAGTACTTCTTTATCATGGCAACAGTCCGGCTGACCAGGTTGCCCAGGTCATTGGCCAGATCGGAGTTTATGCGGGATATGAGCGCTTCGTTGGAGAAAACGCCATCAGCCCCGAAGGGAACCTCCCTGAGCAGGAAATAACGGATGGCATCCAGCCCGTACTTCTCTATCAGAATTACCGGGTCTACCACATTGCCCTTGGATTTTGACATCTTTCCGCCTTCCAGAACCAGCCAGCCATGACCAAATACCTGTTTGGGCAGCGGAAGGTCAAGGGCCATCAGCATGGCCGGCCAGATGATGGTATGGAACCGGACTATTTCCTTGCCCACCAGGTGCACATCGGCAGGCCAGTAGCGCCTGAAGGCCTCATCATTATCCGAGAGGTAGCCCAGCGCCGAGATATAGTTTGACAGGGCGTCTATCCATACATAGACCACATGCTTTTCGTCGAATGTCACAGGTATACCCCAGTCGAAGGATGTCCTTGAAACGCAGAGATCCTCCAGGCCCGGTCTTAAGAAGTTATTGAGCATCTCGTTGCGCCGGGAAACTGGCTGGATGAAATCCGGGTTTTCCTCTATATGCTTTATAAGCCTGTCCTGGTACTTGGAAAGCCTGAAGAAATAACTTTCTTCCCTGGTTCTTTCAACGGGTCTTCCGCAGTCGGGGCACATGCCGTTCACCAGCTGCGTTTCAGTCCAGAAGGATTCGCAGGGAGTGCAGTACCATCCTTCATACTCGCTTTTATATATATCCCCCTTGTCATACAGGACTTTGAAAATCTTCTGCACGCATGCGACATGCTCATCATCAGTCGTTCTGATGAACTTGTCGCAGCTTATCTTCATCATACGCCAAAGGTCCTTGATGCCGCTCACTATCCTGTCCACATACTGCTTCGGCGTCACGCCGTTCTCGGCCGCTACCCGCTGGATCTTCTGGCCGTGTTCATCGGTTCCGGTCAGGAACATGACATCATAACCCTGAAGCCTCTTGTACCTGGCCATGGCGTCGGCCGCCACCGTTGTATATGAATGCCCGATATGGAGCTTTCCGCTGGGATAATATATCGGCGTTGTAATGTAGAATGTCTTTCTGTTCACCTTGAGACTACCTCCTCATGATGGTTTGAATGTCCATGGCAGTGCCCGCCGTTTATCATTTTGCCAATAAGTGCATTATATCATACTGGTTCCTGTTTTGCATAACCCGCGGGAACAATGGAAAAGGTCAGTCCTGCCAGGGTCATTCGGGAATATCAGCCGTAAGGATCACGGTGCAGAATATGCCAATGCCCTTCCCGAATTCAGTGAGCCCCTCGCCTGTTGTCGCAGTAATGCCGATGCAGCACGGAACGATTCCCAACAGTTCCGCAAGGTTTGTCCGGATTCTTTCAAGATGGGGGGACAACCTGGGCCGGAGAGCCTCGATGGATATGGATACGTGAATAATCCTGGAACCCTCCTTCATGTGACCCAAAGCCGCCTTAAGATAGGCACTGCTGTCGGTTATGCCTCGGCGGCACATCCTGTCTGCCTCTTCCCCAAGGATATTGACGCATGTTATGCCGGACACCGCGTTTGTCAGTGCATGCAGGACCACATCCGCATCGCTGTTCCCTTCCAGGCCCGGGCAGCCTTCAATTGGAACTCCGCCCAGCACCAGCTTTTTATCGGAACCATCGGGTTCAAACCGGTGGCTGTCCTGCCCAATGGCAACCTTTATCATACGACCAACTCCATCATTCTTTTTCAATATCACTCTTTTTTCCATTATCTTACCGTTTCAAAAGGATTGTGTCCATATCCTGCTGCCGCTCCTGGTATTTCCATACAATAAGCATGTCCCGGCAAGAAACTTATGGATATTGTACAAAGCATCCAGGGATTTTTTGTTATATAATAGAAGGAATCCACTGTAATATCCCTTATAAATAAATCGGAGAAAATGATACATATGGTGAGAAAAGTAACCCTGTTGAGCCTTGCCGTTCCGATGTTTATAGAGATGCTGCTGTTCTCCCTGCTGGGTATGGTGGACATGTTTGTTTTAAGCCGTGTGTCCGACGAGGCCGCCGGCGGGGTCGGCGCATGCAACCAGATCCTCAGCATCACCAATATAGTGTTCAACATTATCTGCATTGGTGCAAATGTTCTGGTCTCACAATACATAGGCGCGAAAAACAGTGATTCGGCCCAGAAAACCATGGCAGTTTCATATACTATGGTTTCCGCGGTGGGCATTATGGCCTCCGCAGTATTGTTTTTCCTCGGGAAGCCCATTCTGCGCCTGATGGGGGTTACGTCAGAACTTTTGGTTCACGGCGAAACATATATGGGTATTGTAGGCGGCATGATGTTCATGCAGGCAATACTGAACATCTCCACCGTTATCATGCGCACCCATGGATACTCCAAGGAAACCCTGGGTATAACAGCCGGTATGAATGTCATAAATGTCTTGGGGGACGTCATACTTGTCTTCGGCTTCAATATGGGAACTGCCGGTGCGGCCTGGGCTACAGCCATGAGCAGGTTTTTTGCCATGCTGATGGCCCTGGGGTTTGTACTGAGGAATATATTGGACAGGGAAGCATTTCGCCATATCCGGGAAGTCCCCATGCGCATTATCAGGGACCTTTTCAAGGTCGGACTGCCATCGGCCCTTGAGAACATTTGCTACAACGTCAGCCAGGTCGTGCTCACCGGAATAATACTTTATAATCTTGGCGACACTGCCTATATTGCCAGGACCTATACCAACCAGATCATCTTTATTTTCATCACCCTGTCCATATCCATCGGTCAGGCGAACCAGATTCTCATAGGGCGCCTTGTGGGCGCGGGTAAGTTCGACGAAGCATACCATACCTGCCTTAAAAACTTCAGGAAAGCCCTGCTTGTTACATTGGGCATAAGCGCCGTATTCTTCCTGTTCGGCGGGACATTCATCAGGATCTTCACAGATGATACTGAAATTATCAAGCTGAGCGCCATGGTGCTGATGGCCGATGCCTTCCTGGAACCCGGCCGTACCTTCAACGTTGTGATCATAAATGCCCTGAAAGGTTCCGGTGACGCGGTCTTTCCGGTAATAATCGGCATCATTTCCATGTGGAGCGTTGCCACACTTGGCGCCTGGATCCTTGGAGTTGTGGCCGGATTCGGCCTTGTGGGCATGTGGGCTGCCATGGCAATGGATGAATGGCTGAGGGGTTTTATTTCGCTCCACAGGTGGCACAGCCGCAAATGGACATCAAAAGCGCTGGTTACCAACGAAGCATGATTCATGGCCTTATTGCCGCCGGCAGGAACCTTGATAATCCATGCCCTGGTAATATTTATGAATATTGATGCAATAATACTTGCAAATATTTCCTGATACCTGCAAGTTCTAAATACCGGCGCCTTCTTGCATGCTTTGTCCTGAGCCGTTATAACGCGCCCTGCCTTTGTCGTGGGTTGTGTATGAAAAAACTTTATGAATTTTTTCACAATCTATCTTTCAAAAGTGGGGATACTGGGATATAATAGAGATGATTCGTATTATGTGAACGATTTTTTGGGTTATACCCTGCCGGGGATTTGCCAGGGTTGCATGACAATGATTGATAAGGCTGAAAATCCTTGTCTTACTTAATAGAAGTCATATTACGGAAGGGAGATTCAATATGGTTAAACACAAGAAGTTATTGGAATGGGTAAAAGAGATCGAAGAGTTGTGCCAACCCGACAATGTCTATTGGTGCGACGGTTCTGAAGAAGAGAATGAGCGCCTGATCCAGGAGCTTGTAGCATCCGGCAGCGCCATACCGCTCGACCAGGAAAAGCGTCCTGGCTGTTACCTTTTCCGGAGCCATCCCTCAGACGTGGCCAGGGTTGAGCAAAGAACATACATTGCCTCCAGGACACAAGAGGATGCGGGCCCCACAAACAACTGGATAGATCCTGTTGAACTGAAGAAGACAATGACCGACCTGTATCGCGGATGCATGAAGGGCAGGACCATGTATGTCATTCCGTTCAGCATGGGTCCCCTGGGTTCGCCCATTTCCAAGATCGGTGTGGAGATTACCGACAGCGCCTATGTTGTGATAAATATGCGCATCATGACCCGTATGGGCAAGGCTGTTCTGGACGTACTGGGCGAGGACGGCGAATTCGTGCCCTGCCTGCATTCAGTAGGCGCTCCCCTTGCCGAGGGCGAGAAGGACGTGGCATGGCCCTGTGCTCCCATGGAGCAGAAATACATCACCCACTTCCCGGAAGAAAGGACCATCTGGTCATACGGTTCCGGCTACGGCGGAAATGCCCTGCTGGGCAAGAAGTGCTTTGCGCTCAGGATTGCCTCGGTACAGGCCCGTGATGAAGGCTGGATGGCCGAACACATGCTCATCCTGAAGATTACAAGCCCGGAGGGCGAGGTTAAATATATCACCGGCGCGTTCCCAAGCGCCTGCGGAAAGACCAACCTGGCCATGCTGGTGCCCACTATTCCCGGTTGGAAGGTTGAAACCATAGGCGACGACATCGCATGGATGAAATTCGGCGAAGACGGAAGGCTCTATGCCATCAATCCTGAGGCCGGTTTCTTCGGAGTTGCGCCCGGCACCTCCATGGATTCCAATCCCAGTGCCATGAGGACCATTGAAAAGAACACCATCTTCACCAACGTAGCCCTCACGGACGATGGCGATATATGGTGGGAAGGCATTGGAAAGCCCGCTCCGGACCACCTGATCGACTGGCAGGGCAAGGACTGGACACCCGATTCCAATGAGAAGGCGGCCCATCCCAATGCCCGTTTCACCGCTCCTGCCAGCCAGTGCCCGGTTATCGCACCCGAATGGGAAGATCCCAGGGGCGTGCCGATTTCGGCAATACTGGTGGGTGGCCGCAGGCCAAGCACCATTCCCCTGGTTTATGAAAGCTTCGACTGGAACCATGGCGTTTTCATGGGCTCCATCATGGGTTCGGAAATAACAGCAGCCGCCATCTCAAGCAAGATCGGCCAGGTACGCCGCGACCCGTTTGCCATGCTTCCCTTCATGGGATACCATGTCTGCGATTACTTCCAGCATTGGCTTGATATGGGCAAAAAGACTGATCCCGAAAAGCTGCCCAGGATATTCTCAGTCAACTGGTTCCGCAAGGACGAGAACGGCAAATTCATCTGGCCCGGTTACGGTGATAACAGCCGTGTCCTCAAATGGGTCTTCGAGAGAGTATCGGGAAAGGGCAAGGCAGTGAAGACGGCCATCGGTTACATGCCTACCATAGACGCGCTGGATCTTAGCGGCCTGGATGTCAGCGAGGAACGCATGCGCGAGATCCTCAGCGTGAACAAGGAAGAGTGGCTGGCCGAAGTCGAATCCATCAAGGAACACTACCGCTCCTACGGCGAGCGCATGCCGGAAGAACTTAAGAACCAGCTCGAGGCCCTGGAGAAGAGGCTGAAGGAAGAATAAAAAAAACGGGCTGTCATGTGACAGCCCGTTTTTTAATATACACAGATTCAGTAACCCGCGCTCCGGAGGCGATACCCGAGTACCATCAGGCTATCGCTCAGGTGCACGTTCTCAATAATCGCACCGTTTCCAAGCCGCAGCTCATGGGGCGAAAAATTCCAGATCCCCTTTATTCCGAGGCTTGTAACCTTTTCAGCCACTTCGGTAACATGCGTATTGGGGACGGTCAGCATGGCTATATCAACCTTATGCTCCTTTACGAAGTCTTCCAGCGAATCCATGGACATTATCTCTATCCCATTGACCGTGCCGCCTATTTTTCTCGGATCCACATCAAAGATGGCAATAATGTCAAACCCTCTATTCCTGAAGTTTTCATAGTTTGCAAGAGCAGTACCCATATTTCCCGCGCCGATTATGATGCAGGAAAACCGGTTGTCCACACCCAGGATTCTGCTGATCTCATTGAACAGGGACTCTACGTTGTAGCCATATCCCTGCTGTCCGAAGCCTCCAAAGCAGTTAAGATCCTGCCTGATCTGGGAAGCGGTTATACCCATCCGCTCGCTGAGTTCTCTTGAGGAAATCCGCTTAATGTCCATCTTGATGAGATCGTGGAGATAACGAAAATATCTTGGCAACCTTCTGATAACGGCCATGGATATCTTCTTTTCTTCCGGCATTCAGATATCAACCCCTTACTGACAAAGTAAGCTGCAGGAGAAAATCCGGTTCTTCGTCAATGTCCCCTGGCTTTGGTATATAATGATTATATCATCATTGTTATTTTTTTGTCAATTAATTTTAGCGCATATCAGAGCCTTACCTCAATACCTTCGCTTTTGAGCCAATTCTTCAGATCAGGTATGCTCAGTTCTCCGAAATGGAATAATGAGGCTGCCAGCACCGCATCCGCATGGCCCTGGACAATTGCATCCCTGAAATGCTCCCTGGCGCCGGCTCCCCCTGAAGCGATGACAGGAATATTTACAGCATCGGAAATGGTCCTGGTCAGCTCGATGTCATAGCCCTCCTTCGTGCCGTCCCGGTCCATGCTGGTGAGAAGGATTTCACCGGCTCCCAGCTTCTCGGCCTCAACAGCCCATTCAAGAGCATCCCTTCCGGTATTGATGCGTCCTCCGTTGATATATACATCCCAACCGGAACCATCGGCCCTTTTCTTCGCGTCGATGGCTACCACCACGCATTGGCTGCCGAAACGCATGGCCGCCTCCGATATCAGTTCGGGTCTTTTAAGCGCGGCAGAGTTGATCCCGACCTTGTCGGCTCCCGCCAGCAGGATGCGGCGCACGTCCTCCACTGTCCTGATACCGCCGCCAACGGTAAATGGGATAAAAACCTGTTCAGCCACCCTGGCCACCACGTCCACCATGGTATCCCGGGCCTCGTGGGAGGCTGTAATATCCAGAAACACCAGTTCATCCGCTCCAGCCTTGTTATAGGCGGCGGCGCAGCTTACAGGATCGCCGGCATCAACGAGGTCAACAAATTTTACGCCCTTGACCACGCGGCCGTTATGTACGTCAAGACAGGGTATTATTCTCTTGGTTAACATATCGATACCACCTTCATCCATAAGTCTTCGGTTTTGTTCCGCGAAAATAACTTTATTCCCTCGGTCATACCTTTTCCAGGGCTTCTTTCAGATCAATGGCCCCTGTATATATGGCCTTTCCGACGATAGCCCCGGCCATACCGATCTTTTTCAACCGGACAAGGTCATTGATGCTGCTTATGCCGCCTGACGCGATGACCGACATCGAAACCGACCGCTGCATCTCATCCATGGCTTCAAAATTCGGACCTGTAAGCATGCCGTCCTTTGCGATATCGGTATAGATGATGGTTTCCACACCCATCTTTTCCATGTGCCTGGCAAACTCAACGGCAGTGTACGGGCTGGTTCTTTCCCAACCCTCAATGGCAACAAGACCGTTTTTAGCGTCTATGCCCACTGCTATCCTGCTGCCGTATCTGGAAACAGCCTGGTCAACGAGCCCGGGGTTTTTTACGGCAGAGGTACCCAGTATAACGCGGGCCGCCCCCAGTGACAGGACCTCGTCTATATCCTCCATGGTCCTGATACCGCCGCCGGTCTGCACGGGAATATCAAGGGCCTCTATGATCCTCCCGATGATGTCCCTGTTGTTTTTTCCCTGCCCCCTGGCGCCGTCCAGGTCCACCACATGAAGAAAATGAGAACCCGCTTCCCGCCATCGAAGAGCCATCTCCACGGGGTCATCCCCGTACACCGTCATATCGCTGTAACTGCCCTGCCTCAGGCGCACGCATTTGCCGTCTCTGATATCCACAGCCGGATATATTATCATACGCCGTATACCACCTTCAGAAAGTTTTTTATTATCATGATCCCGACATCACCGCTCTTCTCGGGATGGAACTGCACAGCAAAGATCCTGTCCCTGGCTATCGCCGCATCAAACAGTAATCCATACTGTGACCGGGCAGCCACCAGGGACCTGTCCTTCGCGTCCACATAGTAGGAATGGACAAAATAGACATAGGGCTTGGTGGGCAATCCGTCAAACAAAACGCAATCCCTGGCCCTATCAAGGCTGTTCCATCCGATCTGGGGCACCTTAAGGCCCATCCCCGGCGGGAACCTCCTGACCGCGCCTTTAAAGACACCCATGCCTTTAACCAGCCCGCCGTCTGTTCCATTCTCCTCACTGTATTCGAACAGCATCTGGAATCCCAGGCATATACCCAGGAAGGGCATGCCCTTCCCGATGCACTGGCAAACCACCCGGTCCAGGCCTCTCTGCTCCAGGTTGCCAAAGCAGTCACGGAAGGCGCCGACACCCGGCAGTATCACACCATCGGCGGACAGGATCTCATCCGGTGAGGATGTGATCAGGCAGTCTGCGCCGGCGTACTCAAAGGCCCTCTGGACACTTCTGATGTTTCCCGCGTTATAATCCACAATGGCGATCATGGCTCAAACTTCTTTCCTGTAATGCGTTCATAGGCTTCGATGTATTTTTTCTCGGTCTTTTCTATAACCTCGGGAGGAAGCGTTGGAGCAGGCGGTTTTTTGTCCCAGTCAAGGGTCTCCAGGTATTCCCGCAGGTATTGCTTGTCAAAGCTCTTCTGGGGCTGGCCCGGCTTATAGTCCGAGAGGTCCCAGAACCTCGAGGAATCGGGGGTAAACAGTTCATCGGCCACCACAAGCCTGCCGTCGAGGATTCCAAACTCAAACTTTGAGTCGGCAAGGATAATGCCCCGCCTCAGGGCATATTCTGAGGCCTTGCGGTACAGGGCAAGGGACTTTTCCCTTAATTCTGCCGCAAGCTCCTTGCCGATCCTGTTCTCCACATAGTCAAAGCTGACATTGATATCGTGCCCTTCACTTGCCTTGGTGGATGGGGTGAAAATGGGCTCGGGAAGCTTATCGGCCTGCATTAATCCCTCAGGCAGCTTAATCCCGCATATCTCGCCGGTAGCCCTGTAGTCCTTAAGGCCTGAACCCTCCAAATAACCGCGGACGATGCATTCGGCCTCCGCCATCTTAACCTTTCTCACCAGCATGGACCTGCCCTGGAGTTCCTCCCTGAATTTGGACAGGCCCATGGGATACTCGGAAACATCTGTAGTTACCAGGTGATTCCCGATTATATCGCTGCAGAAATCAAACCAGAAGGCCGACAGGCTGTTTAAAACCTTGCCCTTGTTGGGTATCAATTCATTGAACACCACGTCAAAAGCCGATATCCTGTCGGTGGCTATCATGAGGAGCATATCGTCTCCAACTTCATAGACATCCCTGACCTTGCCCCTGACAAAAACGGGAAGATCAATGAAATCAGTGTTTCGAACAAGCATCCTGTATTCCTCCATCTGTTTATATGTTTGCGGGTATGATGCGCTGCGGTTCACATTGCCTCAAAGCGTGCCCTTTGTGGAATTGACACCCTTTATGGACGGATCTATGGTAACCGCTTCCCTGAGTGCCCTTGCGAATGCCTTGAATACGGCTTCTATTATGTGGTGGTTGTTACTGCCGTGCAGAACGCTGATATGCAGGGTCATGCCGGCATTGACAGCCAGGGCGCGGAAAAATTCCTCGAACATCTCGGTTTCCATCCCGCCCACCTGCGGATTGTTGAAAGGAACGTCAAAATAAAGGTAGGGCCGGTTGGAAAGGTCCAGGGCTACCTGGGCCAGGGACTCATCCATCGGAATCAGCGCGCTTCCATACCTCTTTATGGATTCACGGGCGCCCAATGCCTCGGAGATGGCCTTCCCCAGGACAATGCCCGTATCCTCTACCGTGTGGTGCGTATCCACATCCAGGTCGCCGCTGCATCTGAGTTCCAGGTCGAAGCGGCCATGTCCTGAAAAAAGGTTCAGCATATGGTCCAGAAACCCTATGCCTGACGCAGCAGTGCACCTGCCTTCGCCGTCAAGGTTCAGAACAAGCCTTATATCCGTTTCTTTAGTTTTTCTGGCAATATCCGCTTTTCTCAACAAACTCACCCCGCCATTTCAATAGGTTTTTTTCATTATATCACTGTGAGACTTGCCGTTCCATGATCTTTATGATGGCTTCCACAACCCTGTCCATATCCTCTTTTGTGCCAATAGTTATCCTGAGCCAGTCCGCGATCCTGGGGTGCCTGGCAAAATTTCTCACCAGGATGCCCTGCTCCCTTAGAAGCCTTAAGGCGTCAGGCCCCTTGATGCCGGGAAGGGTCAGGAATACAAAATTGGATTTTGAATCGGTGCATGGTATGCCCATTTTCCTCAGGGTTTCCTTGAACCTTTCACGCTCGGTTATGATTCTCCGGTTTATTTCCCTGTAATAATCATCATCCTCAAATGCGCGTATTGCGGCGGCCTGGGCCAGTCTGTCCATGGTATATGAATTGAAGCAGTTCTTGATCCGGTTCAAGCCCTCGATCAGTTCAGGGTGACCCATGGCAAGACCTACCCTCATACCTGCAAGGGACCTTGATTTGGACAAGGTGTGCACCAGCAGCAGGTTGTCATATTTGTTCACAAGAGGAACCGCCGACTCGTTCCCGAAATCCACGTAGGCCTCGTCCATCACAACCAGGGTGTCGGGCCTTGACCTGAGCAGTTTTTCAATCTCTTCCGGCGTCATATATAACCCGGTGGGGGCATTTGGATTTGCAAAGATAATGCCCTTGAGCCCCTGTGGATAATCCGAAAAATCAATTGAAAAATCTTCCCGCACCGGTACTTCCCTGTAAGGGATGCGGTACAGGCCCGCATATACGGGATAAAAGCTGTAGGTCACATCCGGGAAGGCAATCAGGTCATTCGGACCGAAGAAAGCCTGGAACACGAAGGCCAGTATCTCGTCGGAACCGTTTCCCGGAAACACCTGGCTGGGAAACAGCCCATAGAATTCCGCCACTGTTTCGCACAAGACCTTTGAGTCCGGATCCGGATAAAGGCGCAGATCGCTGTTTGCCATTTCCCTGATGTATTCAATCACACCCGGGGACGGCGGGTAAGGGTTCTCATTGGTATTGAGCTTGATCCTGATCTTATCCCGCGGCTGCTCGCCGGGAACATAGGGGGTTATCTCCCTGGTTATGTCACTCCAAAACCTGTTCATGACCATTTTCCTTTCTGCATACTATAGAATTCCTCTGCATCTTATCCTGATGGACTCGGCATGCGCCTGGAGTCCTTCCGCTTCTGCGAATGACGCCACATAGGGCGCCGCATCTGCGAAGGCGTTCCGGGTATAGCTGATTATGCTGGACCTTTTTACAAAATCATAAACACCCAGCGGCGAGAAGAACCTGGCTGTTCCCACGGTGGGAAGGGTATGGTTGGGACCTGCGAAATAGTCACCCAACGGCTCGGGAGAATACTCGCCCAGGAAGATCGCCCCCGCGTTTTGTATTTCCGGAAGCAGGGTGAACGGGTCCCTGGTTAAAATCTCCAGATGCTCGGGAGCAATGCGGTTGGAGACGCTCACCGCCTCCTTCAGGGTGGGCGCCAACACAATGGCTCCGTAGGCTTCCAGTGACTTCCTGATTATTTCATTCCGGCCAAGCCTCTCCATTTGGTCTTCCAATGCCTTGAGCACAGCATCGGCGAGAGTTTTTGAAGTGGTTACCAGGATGGCGGATGAAAGCGCGTCATGTTCAGCCTGGGACAGGAGATCTGCCGCCACATACCCGGGGTTGGCGCTTTCATCGGCGATCACCAGCACCTCGCTGGGACCGGCTATCATATCAATGCCGCAGGTTCCAAAAACCTGTTTTTTAGCCGTCTGGACGTAGATGTTTCCCGGACCGACGATCTTATCCACCATGGGAATGGTCCCGGTGCCATAGGCCATTGCCCCTATGGCCTGGGCTCCGCCTGCGGCAAATACCCTGTCTGCGCCGGCGATCCTTGCGCAGGCCAGGACCACGGGATCTACCTTACCATCCTTCTGGGGCGGGGAGCAGAGTATGATCTCACCCACGCCGGCAACCTTGGCAGGAATGACATCCATAAGAACTGTCGACGGCAGGGGCGCAGTTCCAGCCGGTGCATAGACTCCCACGCGGCTCAGCGGTGTTACCTTTTGACCGAGAATGATTCCATCCTCCCGGGTCATGAACCAGGAGTTCTCCCTCTGCCTTTCATGAAAGATCCGGATGTTGGCCGCTGACCGCTCTATGGCCTCTCTGAGGTCCCTGTCCAGGCCTGACAGGGCCTTTTCCATATCTTCTTCTGATACCTCCAGTTCCCGGGCGGAAAGCGACACCCCGTCCAGTTTTAGGGTATACTCGCATACCGCATGGTCACCCCGCTCCTTTACGGCGCGCAGGATCTCGGAGACTTTCTCCTCAATATCCTTCCGCCCTTCGGGAGTACGTTTTCGGAGGGATGCGTAAAGTGTTTCCATATCATCCTTGCCGTACTCATATATCCTCATGGCCGAAACCTCCTTATTGTAACATTCGGGACATATCATATCGCTGCACCAATTGCGTTTTATTGTAACAACCGGGACGGTTCTGTCCCGCTATCATTGCAGCGCTGTGTCCTTAAGCGTAAAGGCTTTTGTATGTCATTGCGAGGAGCGAATGCCTTTATGTGTCATTGCGAGGAGCACAGCGACGAAGCAATCTCATCAAATTGAGGTTAGAGGTAAGAAGTTGGATGTGAGAAAATAATGAATGGCTTAGAAGCCGTACTTATGGGATCCAACTATCCTCTCACTTCCCATTTCTCACATCAACTGTTTGCGTATCGCGTCGATCAGCTTCGTGATGCGCTCGTTCTCCATCTTCATGCTTACACGGTTGACCACCATCCTGGCACTGATATCGGCAATGGTATCAAGCACCACAAGGCCATTCTCCATGAGGGTCCTGCCTGTCTCAACCAGGTCCACGATAACTTCCGAAAGCCCCACCAGCGGAGCCAGTTCAACAGACCCGCTGAGTTTGATGATCTCAACCGATTCCCGCCTCTTATGCCTGAAGTATGTCCGCGCTATCTCGGGATACTTTGTCGCCACCCGCGTGATGGTGATGCTGTCCATCTTTCCTTCCAGTTCCTTTGGGCCGGCGACACACATTCTGCATTTTGCAAAGCCCAGGTTAAGCACTTCATAAAGATCGCGGCCTTCCTCCAGCAGCGTATCCTTCCCCACAATCCCGATGTCTGCCGCTCCGTACTCCACATAGACCGGCACATCGGCAGGCTTTGCCAGGAAAAATCTCACCTTGTTTTTTTCATCGGTCAGTATCAGCTTTCTCGAATTTTCCTTCAGTTCGGAACAATCAAGCCCGGCTCCTTCAAGAAGGCTTATTGACAACTCTGTAAGTCGTCCCTTGGACAGGGCAATGGTTATATATCTCATAGTCTTTTACCCCTTTCAAACTCTTCGGAAGTCCCGTCGGCACGGAACAGGACAACCTTGTCAAGCCCCTTGGCCCGGGCATACCTGAGGCAGGCCTCAAGTCCGCCCATTCCTATGTCCAGTTCGGCTATAAGGCCTCCTTCAACAGCCTTCTCGCAGTAGGCGTCTGCAAACTTACGGGCTCCCTCTTCATAGGTGACCAGGATTCCTCCAGGGTTTCCATTGCCCGCCAGGTTCTGCCTTTCCAAGGCCATCATGATCATGTTGATTCCCATGGAAAAGCCGGTGGCCGGACAATCCTTCCCATACTTTGACACCAGGCCGTCATAGCGCCCGCCGCTTAATATGGGGAACCCGACACCATAGGTATAGCCCCGGAACACGATTCCCGTGTAATAATTCAGGCTCTGGACCATGCCCAGGTCGATGGAAACATAGTTGGCCAGTCCCCTGTCCTCCAGGATATCCAGCACCTTCTGCAGGTAATCAAGGGCCGCAGATGCCTTCCCGCCGATGTAATCCCTGCTTATGCCCGACAGGATATCCTTGTTGCCGAACAGCCTGGGAAGATCCATTATGAGGGCTTTCAGTTCATCGCTTACCCTGTACTTGTTCATAACCTGCTCAACTGCCACAAAGTCCTTCCTGTCTATTCCTTCCCGTACTTCCTCAACCTCGTCGGCAGAAAGCCCGGATTTCTCCATAATGCCCTTGAAGAAATCCACCTGTCCTACTTCGATCTGGAACTTATCAAGGCCGCAGGACTTAACGGCTTTCACCGCCATGGCGATAACCTCGGCATCGGCCTCCGGCGAACGAATCCCAAGGATCTCAACACCAGCCTGGGTGAATTCGTTCTGCCTTCCGCCCCCCAGTTCGTCGAAGCAGAAGGTGTTGCCGATATAACAGCACTTGAGGGGCAGGGACTCATCCTTGACCTTTGTAGCCACAACCCTTGCAATGGGAATGGTCATATCAGGTCTCAGGACAAGAAGCCTTCCTTTTGCGTCGCAGAACTTGTACATGCTCTCCTGCCTCATAAGGCCCAGCTCACCGCCAAAGGCGTCATAAAACTCAATGGTGGGGGTTTCCATCTCCATGTACCCATAGCTTGTGAACAGCTTCCTCAAGCCGGCTTCCAGTCTCCTTTTAATCCGGCACTGGTCAAACAGTATATCCTGCACCCCTTCAGGCGTATATATGCTCCACCGCTTCATGTCTCTTACCTCATTACTTTATTACATTATTACCCTATCACTTTATCACGCTAATGTGATAAACTAAAGGACGAAACTATTATACCCCCTTAATATATCGGTGTCAAGTTGCTTTAAGTAAGAATTTATACAACAGAAACGCATCTAAGGTTATAATATATACAATATAAAACAGACGAAAGGTTTCACAGTATTGCCGCAGGCCGGAAATAGCCTGTGGCCGTGACATGGCGGATATGCTGAGGATACACTATTACAGATATGATCAGGATTATACCGGCTGGGACCTGTGGATCTGGGAAATGGGCCATGAAGGCTCCCTCCACAGTTTCAAATACCAGGAGGTGCTGAACCAGGATCCAGGCAGGATAGCAATGGTGGCCGAAG
The DNA here is from genome assembly GCA_012719645.1 of Clostridiaceae bacterium. Classification (GTDB taxonomy): domain Bacteria; phylum Bacillota; class Clostridia; order DSM-8532; family DSM-8532; genus Thermoclostridium_A. Next base: position 17,151 of record JAAXZX010000046.1, on the reverse strand, counting down.
TGGATGTTTCATCCTTCACGGGCAGCACCGCCGGGATTATCGTCCGGCGGGGAGGCTGGCATGAAAGGGATCTCCATATAGACCGTTATTTTCATATCGGAGACGACGCAAGGACAAAGACAGCGGACATATATATCGTGCAGGATACCGTGGACATCATGTATTCCGAGAAGGATTTGTGCCTCACACCCGGATTTGAAACGGCGGTGTTCCAGAATTTCCGGGAGATACATGTCAGGCTCCAGGCTCCCGCCACTGCCCCTTTGCACAAGGAGCCCTTCAAGGTACTTGAAAACGGGCTTGAGGTCCCCATCCGCCACGTGACCCAGATCAGGGGCGCCCGTGACTTCCTCATTTCCCTTGAGAAAGACATGGTTATGGGAAGTTCCTACATGGTTGTAAAGCCCGGCTTCCGCATAGGCGCGGTGGCCCACGGCATGCTGTATGACACCCATGAGTTTGAGAACGAGTTCACCTATACCGGGGACGACCTGGGGGCACGCTGGACGCCTGAGGCAACCTTCTTCAGGGTGTGGGCCCCCATCGCCAACGCGGTATATGTGAATCTCTTCGAAAAGGGATCCGGTCCGAACCTTATAACCGTGGAACCGATGGTCCGCGATCTTCAGGGCACATGGGTTGCAAGAATACCCGGGGATCTTGCAGGCAAGTATTATACATACACGGTTGTTGTAATGGGCATGACCCTTGAGGCAGCCGATCCCTATGCCCGTTCATCAGGGGTCAACGGCCGCAGGAGCATGATAATCGACCTTGACCGTACCAATCCCCCGGGCTGGGAAAACACGGGATATATAAGGCTTGACAGCCCCACCGACGCGGTCCTGTACGAGGTTCATATCCGGGACGCGACCATCCATGAAAGCTCGGGAATAAAGATGAAGGGCAAGTTCCTGGGACTGGCCGAAACAGGAACCAGGTCTCCACAGGGTGAGCTCACCGGCCTCTCCCATTTTAAAGAGCTTGGGGTTACCCATGTCCATCTCATGCCCATTTTCGATTTCTTCACAGTTGATGAAACCAGGCTGGATCAACCGCAGTACAACTGGGGATATGACCCGGTCAACTTCAATGTGCCCGACGGTTCCTATTCCACCGATCCGGAGGATGGCTCGGTCAGGGTAAAGGAACTGAAACAGATGATCAAGGCCTTTAAGGATGCAGGTATCGGCGTGGTTATGGATGTGGTCTACAACCATACATACAAGACCCTTGAGTCGGACTTTAACAAGATCGTGCCGGGCTATTACTACCGCACCGACCTGTACAACCGGTATTCCAACGGCTCGGGATGCGGCAATGAAACCGCCTCTGAGAGGTCCATGGTGAGAAAATTCATCGTCGATTCGGTGAAGTACTGGGTGCGCGAATACAGGATTGACGGTTTCCGTTTCGACCTTATGGGACTCCACGATATTGAAACCATGAACCTCATAAGAAAGGAGCTTGATGCTCTCAATCCCTACGCTATCATCTACGGTGAAGGGTGGACCGGCGGCCTGTCACCGCTGAGCAGCGCTGTGGCCGCAACAAAAACCAATGCCCCAAAACTGGACCGGATCGGTTTTTTCAATGACAACACCCGGGATGCCATCAAGGGGGACAATTTCCATAGCGAGAAGACGGGCTTCATAACAGGAAACTACAATATGAAGGAAAGTGTCAAGTTCGGGATCACGGGGGCTGTATTCCACCATGGCATCGACTATTCCCGGGTTATCTACAACAGCTTCGCCTGGGCGGGACATGCATGGCACTGCGTCAACTATGCCGCTTCCCATGATAACCTGACCCTGTACGACAAGCTAAGGGCAAGCAGGCCTGACCTGGATGACGAGGAATATATGAAACTGGTCATCCTTGCCGGAGTTATCGTCCTGACATCCCAGGGGATCCCCTTTCTCATGCTTGGGATTGATATGATGCGTTCCAAAAAAGGATGTCATAATTCCTATAATGCCCCCGATGAGATCAACCAGATTGACTGGAACAACAAATCAAGGTACCGCAGGGTTTTCGAGTACCACCAGGGACTCATAAGCCTCCGCAGAAGCCATCCGGCTTTAAGGATGTCCATGACGGATGATATCAGAAGGCATCTTAGTTTTCTGCCGTCAAGGGAAAGCAGCATTGTTTTCACGCTGAACCACCATGCCAACAATGATCCCTGGGAAACCATCATGGTGGCCATCAATGCAGGAACCGAACCAGAAACCATCGCCCTTCCCGGTACCGGCCCGTGGCACGTTGCCGCCGATGGGAACAGGGCAGGAACCGAAATCCTTTATACCATAAATGACACAACCGTTACGGTTCCGCCCCGGTCCGCCATGATCCTGTTCCGGGACGATGAAGCCGGGCTGCAATAAAGCCGGAGGCCTGGCTTATGTTCACATCCTTTGGCTTTATGCCAGCGTACGCCTAAACGCAAAAGGCTCAAATTGATTATGGCATGGCTGCGTCCGACATGTTAAGATAGAAACAAATGCAAACAGAACCTGTTGGGAAAGGTATGATAGGAATGAACAAACAGAGCAACCTGATCCTTTATATTACGTCATTTTTCTCAGGCATGACAGTCATGGCTGTCGAACTCGCCTGTTCCAGGCTGCTTGCTCCCTATTTCAGTTCTTCGCAAATAGTTTGGACCATAATTATCGGCCTTATTATGATCTCCATGAGTATAGGAAATATGCTGGGAGGCAGGCTGGCGGACAAGCACAAAAGCCTGGGCCGTTTGTACTTCTATATATGGATAGCCTCACTCTGGATAGCTGCCATCCCGTTTGTGGGCAAGTACCTGATCTCGGGGATCATCGGGCTGCTGTTCCTCATCGTCCCCGGCAGCCAGTTGGTTGTGGCCGGATCGGCGCTATCCTGCCTTATTATCTTCGCACTTCCGATGGCCCTGCTGGGAATGGTTTCTCCCTACCTGGTCAGGCTGGGAATAGATGATATGGAAAACAGCGGGAAGATCGCCGGCAAGATCTACGCCATGGGCACCATCGGGAGCATCATTGGGACCTTCATACCCACTTTTATAACCATCCCGCTCATAGGAACAGGCAAGACATTCTTCCTGTTTGCTTTCCTGCTGAACGTGGTCTGTGCCCTCTACTTCATATTCCGAAAGAAACGCAATATCAGGAACGTGGTGACGTCGGTCCTGCTCCTGGTTTTTCTTCTTATACCTTTCCAGGATTCCTTCGCCTACTGGAAGTCGAATATCATCTATGAAGGCGAATCCCTCTATAACTACCTCCAGGTAACCGAAACCGAGGATTCGGTCATCCTCTCCACCAATGTGGCTTTCGGGGTGCAGTCAATCTATAAGAAGGATGGCTCCCTGTCAGGGTACTATTACGAATATGCCCTGATGGCTCCCTTCTTTATGGATGAGGCCTCTTTCGACAAGGACCTGGACGTCCTTGTGCTGGGTCTGGGAACCGGGACCTACTCCAAGCAGCTCAAGAAGTACTTTCCCAATTCATCATGCGATTCGGTGGAGATCGATGAGAAGATAGCCTGGCTGGCGGGCAAGTACTTCAACCTCAGGGAGGATGAGGCTACCATCTACATCAATGACGGGAGGAGTTTCCTGCAGACAGAGAACGCCGGAATGTATGATATAATCCTGGCCGATGCCTACCAGGACATCACCGTTCCCTTCCATATGTCCACCGTGGAGTTCTTCAATAGCGTTAAGGAGCATCTGAAACAGGGCGGCATCCTTATCGTCAACATCAATATGCGATCCGGCGATTTTGAAGGCGTGCCCGAATACCTGGCCGGAACGGTAAAAAAGTGCTTCAAAAGCGTTTACCGTGTGGACCTGACCAATGTGACCAATTCGGTTCTCTTTGTGAGCGATATTCCCGACATGCCGGGAAACTATGCGAAAAACACCATGGCCGCCATTCCCCAGGACCACGATCTCTATTTCATTTCACAGTATGTGGGTGATAACATGTCAGAAGTGGAAGACTCCGGCCTGGTACTGACCGACGACCTGGCTCCTGTTGAAGTCCTCGGCCAGAAATCCCTCAACAAAATCGTTGAGCAGGAGCTTGAATACTATCGTTCAAGCATTAAGGGAAAGGGTATAAAGGATATCCTGGAAATGCTTTCCCGATAGGCATCAGGAGGTTTATTGGCACTATGAGAAAGAACCGGCTTGGCAAGACAGATCTTTATGTCACGGAACTCTGCTTCGGCGCCCTTCCCTTTGGCCCGCTTCAGAAGAACATACCGGTGGATGAATGCACCAATCTGCTCATTGAGGCGCTGAAAGCAGGCATAAACTTCATAGATACCGCCCAGATGTACCTGACTTATGAGCCCATACGCAGGGCCATGGAGGCGACCGGTATCCGGCCTGTCATTGCCTCAAAATCAGTTGCCGGCAGCTATGAGGACATGCAGAAAGCGGTGGAGGAGGCTCTCACACAGCTCAATATCGACACCATCGATATCTTCCTGATCCATGCCGCCAGGATTGACGAATCGGTTTTTACCCGGAGGGCGGAAGCACTCCGGTGCCTGCTTGACTGCAAGGCCAGGGGCATCGTCAGGGCGGTCGGGGTCAGCACCCATTCGGTCAGGACTGTACGGGCTGCTGCCAATAACAGCGATATTGACATAGTCTTTCCTATTCTGAATCTCAGCGGGCTTGGAATTCTTCACGGGACCAGGGATGAGATGGAAGAGGCTATAAAAGACTGTATTGCCAACGGTAAGGGCGTTTACATAATGAAGGCGCTGGGCGGCGGTATCCTGATCGATTCATACAAACAGGCCCTGGACTATGTGAGGGGCATTCCTGGAGTGGCATCGGTGGCCATGGGCATGGTCACCCCCCGGGAGCTTTCATACAATATCCGGTATTTCAATGGCGAACTGGACGATACTGATGTAATCCATGCCGATCAGGCCAGGAAAAGGTTCATCGTGGTTAAGATCCTTTGCACCAACTGCGGCAGATGCAGGGAAACCTGTCCCAATGAGGCCATTGAGGAAAGAGACGGAGTTTCTGTCATCAATGAAGTTAGATGCCTGACCTGCGGTTACTGCGTCAGCTCTTGCGGAGAATTCGCTATACGCATGGTCTGACCTGAATGGATCAACGGATATGAAACGGGGTCTCGGACCCGGCTGCCTCGGGACTTTCCGGAAGCCGGGTTCTTGTATTTTCCCGGTAATCGATAATGGAAGCTGCCAGGGTGATGAGAGACCCAATTACAAATACCAGTGAGGCGTATACTCCCAGGAGTTCCGAGCTGATCCTCCGATATCTTGCCATGACCCATACCCCACACTTTAGCCCTGGTTTATTTTATTCATCGATCAATTCTCCCGTTCACGTAAACCGGGGGAGTCTGTGGCGCATAATAATTAACACCATAAATGGGGCCAGGCCGGATATCTTTCGGATACCCGGCCTGTTCATCATGATCCTTAATCAGTTCTGTAACTGAAAGGAGGATCCCCGTCTCGCCCTTTTATTTTTTGATTTCAAACCTGTCATGCTCCACGGTCCTGCCGCTGTCCACATGGAAGGAGGAAACCTCTATCCTGTCGGACAGTACATTAATCACGGTAAATACCGGCTTGTTATCGTCGAACAGCACCTCGGTCCAGGCGCGGTTCCCGGCATCATAATACTTTTGGGCAGAACTTCCGCCTGTGATGTAGGTGGTCCCTTTTCCAGGAGTGGTTTTAAGGCCGCCTTTCATGGTCGTGCGAAGGTATACGTGGTCATGACCGTTGAGTACCAGGTCGATTCCCATCCTGTCCATGGCAGGGGCTATGGCGCTCCTGAGTTCTGATTCATCATAGAACCCGGCATACAGTCCCCTGTGCATCACCACAATCTTCCACTTCTTGTTTGAAGACGCAGCTTTTTTCTCCATCCATTCAAGCTGGGGCTTAATGCTCGCCTGCGTGTTCATCACCATGAACAGGGCATTATCGGTCTCAAAGGAATAAGCCGTTTCCTTATGCCCGTCCGGTCCGTTCTCAGGCAGGCCGAGATAGGCGCGGTAATTGACCAGGTTATTGTCATCATAGGTTTCATGATTGCCTGGGGCTGCCATCATGGGAATCCTGGCAAATACCCCCGAGGAATAGTCAAAAAACATATCCCACTGTGACCTGTTGTTGCCCCGGTCGACCATATCCCCGCCCAGTATTACGAAAGCGGGGTTTTTGGCAACAGCATATGCCCGCTCCAGCGCGTTTCCATATACGGAATAGCTTGCGGCGTTTGCGGCCTGTGGATCGGTCAGGAACAGGAACGAATACTGCTTTGAGGTATCGGGCCATACCATCTCAAAAGCCTCGCTCGCTCTTCCTGCCGTGTCCATGAAGCGGTATACATATGTAACTCCGGGCTTCAAGCCCTTCACGCTCACCGAGTGGGTCCTTACCATGGCCGGCAGGTCCTGGTCGATGATATAGCTCTCGCTGTCAGTTCCCCTGTAGGATGCCGCGTTTTGGAAACTCCCATCAAACCTGCTCTTTTCAACAATCTGTATGACGGTGCCTGTATGTTCGCCAGGCGTCATGTAATTAAACTTCAAAGACGTCGGGCTATCGTCGAATGAAATGCTCATCGCCGTGGGCTTAAGTCCGGAAGCCGGTTCGGCGACGGTAAAGCTGTATATATTGCTGTAAAGCCCGTCTTTCACGGCCTGCAAGGTCACCTTGCTTCCGGGGGCCATGTCGGTAAACACATCGGAACTGACCATTCCATTCCTGTCGGTTATCATGACGGCGAACTGCATCATGCCGTTATAGTAAATGCCGGCGTTCTCAACGGGATTGCCATCCTTGTCGGTAACCCGTATTTCGGTAACGCTTCCCTTGGAGAAGCCGTCCACCTTCAGGATGAGATCATGCTCACTCTTTATTTCTGCGGGAGTGAGGCTGAAGCAGGAGCCGCCCTTGTTCTGGCCAACTATCATGGCGCCCATGATCAGGGTTAAATCAGAATTTCCCAAAGAGCTGGCCGACCTGGGTCTCAACCTGATGGTCACCGCCTTGATCTCAGGCTCCTGGGTGGCCGCTTTCAGGTTGTCCACCTCAATCATGATCCTGCCGCTGTTCAGGTCAACAGTATTGTTAATGATCTTTCCCTTCGCCATCCAGCCTTCAAGCCTGGCCTGGATTCCCGGTGTGTCGGGGTCGGCGTCCACTACTTCCAGATTATCCTTGTCGTATGCGAAGCTGAGGTACAGTTTCCTCAGGGTATTGGGGTTCTTTACACTGATGGTATAATCATAGGCTCCGGCAGCTTCCGTGCTTTCACCGATTGATGCCGTAACCTCAGGAGCTCCGGTGCTGACCCTGAAGGTAACCGACCTTGATCCGTTGTTGCCAAACCGGTCGGTAAACCTCAGCGTGGCCACATGCAGTCCATCGGCCAGGGGGATGTTTGAACCCAGCAGGGCATCTACTTTGTATCCCTGATCCATACTGGTTATAACCAGGTCATTAACCTTTGCGGCGTCAACATAGAGGCTGATGCTTTCCTTAACGATTGCGTCATTATCGATAATCTGCGCCGAGAATTGCACCTTTCCGGTCTGGAAAACGCTCTGGTCCTCGGGCGACAGGATTGTCCCCGTCGGCGGCACGAGATCGTCATTCTTTGACCCATATACTGCACGGATCTGGTCTATGTAAATGGTTCCCTTTGTGCGCAGCTCATCGCGGGAACACATGAGCCGGATGGGTATCTCCAGGGTGAAGGGGCCTTCCCTTCCTGCCGGGATGGATGCCTCGACATATTTCCAGCCGGTCCAGTTGATACCGCCGGTTTTGGTATCAGGCCTGTACTCGGGGGTGAGGTTCAGATCAAAGGTTTCGCCTTTTCCATCCTTTACCCTGGCACGAAGCCACGTTTTGCTGTTGTCGCCATAGACCCACATCCCGATGGCCGTAGGGGTCTTGTCAAGGACTATGCCCGCACTCTGGCCATCAGCGCCGAGCGGGTAGGCATAAACACCTGCAATACCGCTCTCCACCCCGGCTGCCAGTCTCATGTCATAATCTATCCTCAGCACTTTATTGCCGAAAGCCGCCAGGTCCGGATTATTGACCACCTGGACCTTATGGGATGCGACCCGTACGCCTGTAGAACCCCAGGAAGTATCGCCTTCAAAGCCCTCCACCTCTGTGGGTGGCTGGGCCAGGTTCACGGTGATGCTTGCGGTCTGTTTTCCCATGGTTACCTTGATGGTTCCCTGTGCGCCGCTGTTCCCGGAAGCCGTAAACACGCCATCCTGGGTAATGGCGCCTATATTGCCCTCAACCTTCCACTGGGCCTGCCGGCTGTTCGATACCACCGTCAGGTTGTCCATCTGTGTTGTCAGGCTAATCTGCTGTGACATGCCAGGCAGGATGGTAAAGCTGCTTACACTGGGCTTTATGCTTGTAATCCTGCTGGGCGGGATCACCTCAACAGTCGCGCTGCCTTTGGCCTGACCACTGCTGGCAGTAATCTGATAGGTGCCAGGAGTATCGGGCGCAGTGTACTCACCATTTTCCTGTATCCTTCCTCCGGAAGCCTTCCATTCAACCTCTTCAGGAACTCTAACAGGAAAAAAGTATTCGTCGGTGCCCTTAACGCTGAAATTGGTTGTCGAACCCGGAAGCATATATATCTTCCCGGGATAGATATGTAAAAGCTTGAGTTGCAGTGAAAGGTTTCCCTGTCCGCTGTTAACCTTTATCGCCTGCCTGGAAACCAGCAGAAGCGAGTTGGAATTGGCTCTCTGGCTTCCGTCCGATGGGCTGTTGATAACTTTCGGCGACACATCGCCCGGCATGCGCGCGGCAATAGTGGAAGATCCGCCTCCGTCAAGGGAGATGGCGTCAATACAGCCCATATCCTTCAGGAACCTGGCTGCATCCATACTGGATATGCCAACGCTGTTGGAGTCCTTTCTGCCGTCCACCTGCAGGAAGACAACCTCTCCGTTGGCCTTCACCCCGACAGCGGTATAGGGATTGACATCACTGGACGGGATATCGGCAGGAATCTCGCCGTTATGCAAAAGGATTTTCTCCCCGCCGACAGCCTGCTGGACATCAAGCCACTTTCCCTCGGGATCGCTGAATGTAAAGCCTATCGCATCCCCAACCTTAAGCTGGCTTAGTACATATTCTCCATTTTTCCCATGCCTGGCGGAGAGAACCACCTGGTTCTGACCGATGGGGGTAGCCTTGGCATCGGTATTAACCGATGAAACGATGCCGAGCATCATGTTCCCCAGTTCAGGCTTTCCAACGTTGATATCCACAACAACTTCAAGGCTGGGCACAGTGCTCCCCGTGTTAGGTCCGAAATCCGAAGTGTACATATATGGACCCCAGTCACCCTGGGCCTTGTTGAAGTTGGCTATGTCAAATTCCCCATCATTCAGAAGAGCCTTGATCTGAATACCGGGGTAACCTATTACAACCGATCCATCCTTCCTGAAGCCTATGGCACCCCATTTGGAGGCATTATTGCTTATCAGCCTGCCGTCCTTGATCATAAGGCCGATGGGCACTCCGTTGCTTGTGTTGTAGAAGTCTCCGTTGATGCCGCCGATAACCATATAGCCCTGTGCTTCGGCGTCAGCTATCATTTTTGAGAGAGTCGCACGGCTGGCTACAGAACTCCCGTAATAGGTAAGCACCTGGGCATCAGAGGTTTTCGGGTTGAATGAGATGGTATAGCCCCGTTTTGGAGTTCCTGAAGGAGTTTTGCCCAGCCAGGTGTCCAGAAAGACGCCCTGGGCGATTTCTCTCCTCTCGTTGAAAACCAGTTCACCCATTCCATTTCCGTTGGTATAGGCGTGAAGGCTTTGGGCAAACGGGAATACGAGGCAGATGCAGATCAGAAAGGATAACACGGCTTTGGTAGTTCTCTGCAAACCTTTTCTCATGTGTGAAACCTCCTGAAGAATATGGTACCGGTATGAAAAGTTTAGCATATAATGGGGCTTCAAGATAGGCTAATTATGTTAACAGTCTGTTTCCTTTCTGTTACAGGATGTCCCGCATCCAAAACCCGGTATATTCTGAATAAGAATGTTCCCTGTATGCGCCGGGGAATCTGTTTTCCGGCGCTTTACCCCTTTCCCCCGGCATCTGCTGCCTTGCTTAAAATTGCAGGTTCCTGTCATTATTGGTTTGTCCAGGCATTACAATATGGTATTATATTAATAATCAACCGGTGATTGAACAGCTGTTGAATCAGGATCCAAACGTCTAGTCGAAAGGATGATTCTATGTTCTGTCCCAATTGCGGCAAGGAATTGCCGGAAGGTTCCGGGATATGTGAATCATGCGGCGCTTCCGCCGATATCAGCCAGACTCCCCCGGAAGGTATCAGCCAGACTCCTGTTGAGGATTCAGGCCTTATGCCCCCTGCAGATTTTATCCAGCCTCCCCCGGCAGACAACCACCCTGGTGAACAGGCTGAGGAGAAAATCCCTGATATTTACGCGGATTATCCCCAGACCGATTCGGCTTTGGAACCGGGAAAACCCCGCAAGAAAAGGCGTCTTGCCCTCAGGATCATAGCTGCCATCCTGGCCGCGGTTGTCCTGATCACAGGGATTGCGGTTTTAGGGTATTATACCTTCCTTCCGGCCAAGATTACCTTACAGGTTGCACAATACTTTACACTGCAAAAGTCCTGGAGGCAGGTTGACCGGTCCATGGCCCGCAGCCGGCAACTGAATGACACCCTCTATGAAAATTCCTTGAAAGCAGACACAAGGATTAGCTTTTATCTTGATTCTGCCACCCTGACTTCATTGGGATTGGGTAATCTTTCAGAATTCCTGGCCGGCCTGATGAAGGATATATCCATCCAGACTTCAACAGAAGTGGATTTGCCCAACAAGAAGCAGAATTTCAGCATAAGCCTGAATTACCTGAACAATCCCACGCTTTCACTCAATGGCTTTCTCGACAATGACAGGATAGGTCTTTCAATGCCTGAACTCAGCAAGAAGAGCATTGCGGGGCGGTTCAGCGATATCCCGAGGCTGGTGGAGATGTACCCGGAAGAACTGAAAAACTACGGACTGGAGTCACTTGCAGGAATTGATCCATGGCTTTTATCCAGCCTGTCACGGGAAGTTGCTGTTGACAGCAAGGATATAAAGAAGCTCATGGAAACCTATGGCATGCTCTTTGTCAACAATGTTGAAGGCAAGAACATGTCGATCAGGAGGGGGAAAACCACCGGGGTCTTTGGCGAGAATACCCGCTGCATGGAGGTTACGATTACTCTTGACCAGAAAGCTCAATTGAAGCTGGCGGAAACCCTGCTGGACACCATGAGAGACGATGATACCCTGTATAATGCCGTGTTCAGAAACCTGGCAAAGGCTCTGGAAATGCTGCTGGCAAACAACCCTGCCATTGATGAGAGCATGCGGCTTGGAAATATAGGGGATCTATTCGGCAAATCCCAGTTTCGCCTGCTCCTGTCCACCCTGAAGCTATCACTCGATAAGAACATATTCCCCGAAAAGGCTGATATAAAGGTTTACATAGATGGGCTTGACGTGGTGAAATACGAACTGGAGATTCCCCTGGGCACATCCGATGATATTATCCGGATTACATATGAAAACCTGGTTAACGGAGACGACTCCAAAACAGGGTTCAGGATGGATATCTTCTCCGTCGGCGAGCACATTATATTCTATATGAACTCGGACAAGAAGTATGATGAAAAAAGCGATACCCAGGATTCCGGTTTTGAGTTTGGATTGTCCGGAATCGACGAAAGCGATATCCGGCTGAAAATCAGTTCCAACCAGGACATTGAGGGATCCAATACGGTCAGGGGAACAGTTGATCTTGCCCTGGACTATACGATTGATAACAGTTCGGGCGGACTTAGCCTGAAAGCGGACACACTCCAGGTCAGAAACAAGAATGGCTTGCCTGGGAGCGTTGATCTTACGGCGAACATTTCCCTGAACGCACCGTCGGTCCTGGAGGAACCTATCGAATTAGCCTTTGCCTTGGAAAGCGACATCCAATATGGTGTGGAAGTGAAAACCCCCGCCTGGGCGGGAAGCGCCATTGACCTGGGCACGGCTTCAAAGGAGGAACTGGATTCATTTGTAAACGAGATATATCAAACCATTGACGCCATCAGGCAATTGGCAGGTTATTTGACCCCGTAATAACTCACAGACCATTCTAATAAAGCCGGCATCCTCATGAGAATGGATGCCGGCTTCTTTATTCTCTGTGTTATTCTTTTCGTCAGCTTGCAGCGTGATTCCTGGTGATCCGCAGAAGCAGCCAGGAAAGTGCAAGCATTATTATGGCTGACGCAATAAGAACTGAAAGCGAGGGTATGGCATAACCCGGCTGGTTCGGACTCGCGAAGAGCGCTGTAATGGCCGTGAGGGCCCATCCCTGGGGTGTCAGGCGCGAGATGGGCTGCAGTTGTTTGGGTATCCCGCCAAGGTTCCAGAGACATCCACCCATCAGGCCTGTGATGATGGAAAAGACGGGTGCTATAGCCTGAAGCTGGGCGGCAGTCCTGAAAAGCGAGGCCATAAGCATGCTGACAGCCGCGGCGCACAGGATATATGCCCCCATGACCATCCATGACCAGAACCCTTCCAGCATGACAATACCAAAGAACAGCCGCTGGATGAAAACAAACAGAATGGTCTGGGAAAGCCCCAGAACAAACAGGGCAAGCATGTTTCCCATGAATACGGGAAACAGGGCTCCCGGTGCAGAGAATATGCGGTTTAAAGTGTCGTTGGATCTTTCCTCGCAGATCCAGCCGCTGCCGAAAATCAATGTCAGCATCACGAAGAGAACCAGGACCCCGGCAGATACGGCCGCATAGGAGGGAATAGTAACATCCTCCGCTGCAACAGAGTTTGCTTCCACTTCCTCATAGGCAATGGACATGGGAGGAACCGGCTCCCAGAAGCTTTCGAAATAATCCCGGACTTCCTGGCGGCTTACTTCCATCTCCACGCCATTTTCCCGATAGCGCCGGACGATCCGGTCATAGGCAAATTCTGCAGCCTGAAGCCTCATCACCTCTGCGGCCACGATCTCCTTGACGACCTCGCCGGAAACAGTATACGGGGATTTGACAAACTCAAGGATTCCGCTGGCACGCCCGCTTTCGACAGCCGCTTCAAATCCCGCGGGGATGATCAGGGCCACTTCGGCTTTTTTATCCCTGAGCAGTTCCCCGGCCTCCTCACGGGTTACGGGCAGCGCCCTCAGGCCCTCCTTCTTCGAAATCCTGTGGGCAAGGGTTTTTGAAAGAACGCTTCCATCCTCATCCACCAACGCCATCGGAACGTAATTCAGTTTTTCCTTACGCTGGGCATAGCCCATGATCATGGCCAGGATAAGCGGAATAATGAGCATCGCGGCGATGAATATCCGATCGGAAAGTATAACTTTTAAACGGTTTTTGAAAATAACCAGGAATCTCATGCCGGCCGCCTCCTTCCAAGCCTTTGGACCAGAAGCGCCGCGGCCAGGTATAACACTGCCAGATACAGCAGGGAAAAACAGTATACAGGGAGCATGCCGGAAGTATCCCCGGTCAGGATCGCTAAAAATCCTTCTGTCGACCACCTGTTAATGGTCAACGCACTCAAATCCTTACACAGGCCCGGAAGGGACGTTAGCGGATAAACGCTTCCACCCACTATGGCCATCAGCAGGATGGACAGGTTGGCTATCAGGTCAGTTGACGCCGCCGACGTGGCAATGGCCGCGATAAGAAGCGAAAATGCCGCAGCCGCAATGGTGGTGAACAGAAAAACAAGGATGAAAGGCCCTGCCGGCATACGGCCGAAGCTTTTCGATGATAGTCTCAAGAAAAACCCGATCAATATAAACTGGGCTGCTGATATAACTACCGAAAGCACCAGCTTTGATAATATGGACTGCCAGCCTCCTGCAGGGGCTGAGCCGAAACGCGCCGATATGCCCAGCTTTCTCTCCTGGGCAAGCATTTTGATGCAGGGAACCGATGAAAACATGATAAATACCGACAGAAGGGACGCGGCATAGTATTCTGCGGGACTTACACCGGCCCCCCTGTGCCTGGTTTCCCTGAAGATTTCCTTCCTTGCCAGCACGGTATTGATAAAATCCTCATTTGCCTGCACGATATCCTGGTAGACCTGTTCCGGGCCAACACCTGCACGATACTCATAATCATTTATGGCATACAATGCCGCAAGTCCTGCCGAAACCGAAGTGGAACCGACGACGGCAACATTTTTTACTATCTGTGTCTGCAGGTGGAGCTGGCTGTTCCCGATAACCTTCCCCTGTTCCGGCTCCCAGCGCTCCACGCTGTTTGTAATATTTTCCGGGATGACAATGGCTGCCGCGGCTTCATTATTCTCTATCAGCCTTTTAGCCTCATCCTCATCGGTCCTGTATATATTGTCAAGTATGTCCAGATTCCTCAGTTGGGCAATCAGTATGCCTGTCCATACCGAATCCTCCTTATCAACAACAGCTATGCTGAATGGTTCTATAAACGATGTCTTCTCCAGCATGGGCCCGAGGGCAACGGCAAAGACGCTGATCACAAGGACGGGCATGACCAAAAGCAGCAACAGGGCTTTTACGTCTCGCAGGATTATCTTTGTGTCGTTCTTCAATATGGACAGAAAAGCACTCATCACATCTCCTCCAGATTCAGCATGAGCGCTTTAAGGCTTTCCTTGCCCGTATTTCTGAGGATTTCCTCCAAGGCGCCTGTATAAAGCAGGACTCCCTTGTTCAGAATAGCTACCCGGTCACACAGGGATTCCAGTTCGTCGATATAGTGGCTGGCAAGGACAATGGTGCAGCCATTCTTTTTCAGGCTTTTAATCATATCCGCAATGGTTGCCCTGGAGAGGATATCAACACCTGCCGTAGGTTCATCCATGATAAGTATTTCAGGTTTATGTAACAGCGAAGCGGCGATATTGAGCCTGCGCTTCATTCCTCCTGAATATGTTGCCACCTTGTCACGGGCTCTGTCCCCCAGTCTCATATAATCCAGCACGGCCTGTATGCGCCTCTTTTTCTGCTGTCCCTTAAGCCCGTAGACACCAGCCCATAAATCCAGGTTGTCGTATGCCGACAGCATGGGGTACAGGGCTATCTCCTGGGGAACGTATCCAATACGGGAGCGTATTATCCCCGGGTTTTTGACAATACTTTTGCCGTCAACCAGAATGTCCCCTGAGTCCGGCCTGTTAATGGTGGCAAGCAGGGTTATGAAGGTGGACTTTCCTGCCCCATTGGGACCTATGAGCCCGAACACCTCGCCTTTTCCGACTTCAATGCTCACACGGTCCAGGGCTTTTCTGGCACGATATTTTTTTGTTACATCCCTGACAGAAATAAAAGAATCGGTACCCATTGCTCCTCCAAACCTGATGACGGGTTTTCCAGGCAACAAATCAGCCACAATGCCATTCTACACTATCTTGGCTTCCTTTAACAGACAGTATTTTTATACAGTCCTTCTGAAGACGGCAAAAAGGCTTTATTAGAATTATTTGACTCCCACCCTTTATGGGTTTGCCAGGCGTATTTACGCATGAAAAAAAACGGCTTGTTCAGCCGTTTTTATTATGAGTTCCTCTTCGTCTTACTTTTTCTTCGCTACCTTTTCCTTAAGATCTTTGCCTGCTTTAAAGACAGGAGCCTTTGATGCAGGAATCTTTATCTTAGCCTTGGTGCGCGGGTTAACGCCTGTGCGAGCCTTGCGTTCTCTGACATCAAAGGTGCCGAAGCCCACGAGGGTAACCTTTTCGCCCTTCGCTAATGATGCGCCAATACTCTCGATGATAGCATCCAGCGCTGCGCCTGCATCCTTCTTGGTCATTTCTGCCTTCTTGGCAATAGCATCAATAAGATCCGCTTTGTTCATTAATGGTCTCTCCTTTCGGAAAATATACTGGCATCTGCTGCCAATCTCATTTATACCCATATTATTTCACAAAGCAACATAAAAAGCCAATGTTTTTTGCAAAATTTATTAAATTTTTTTATTTTTTTGCCTTATTGCAGTTATTTTATGGGAATATAGTTTTTGTAATGGAAACGATTTGTAAAACTTTTCCTTATCCTGCGCATCCCCGTCGTAGTGCCGCTTTCAGTGACATGTCAACCAAAACTTTAAAGGGATCCGTACTGTGACAAAATTACTTCATTTTCAGGGCTGGCCAGATTATAATCGTTCATGCATAATCTGAAGGAATAATGTCATGAAAGGTGTGGCAGCTTATGAAATATATCGTTGGAACTGCCGTGGTTATAGCCATCCTGGTTTTGCTCGCATGGAAAGGTAACCTGTTTATGGGAGACAGCAAAAAGCAGAAAAATATAGTCGATATGGTCAGAAACAACAAGGATATCATCCTTCTTGATGTGAGAACCCCGGAGGAGTACCGGGAACGGAGGATACCAGGCAGTATCCTGCTTCCGAATTATGAGGTGAGGGACGGGGCAGCCGATGTAATCCCTGATAAGGATGCAAAAATCGTGGTCTATTGCAGAAGCGGCAGAAGAAGCGCCGAGGCTGCGAATATTCTCAAAGAACTTGGCTATAAAAATGTCTACGACCTTGGCGGCATAAACAGTTGGCCTTACGAAACCATAAGCGGGGATTAATCTCCCATGACTGCGAAGGCATTCTTATATTCCAACCTCCAACCTCCGACCTCTAACCTCCAACATGTCATTGCGAGCCCGGCAAAGCTGGGCGCGGCAATCTCTTTATCATTGCTATATAGCCACAGCAAACCCATAGAGTAAGCAAGACAAAGCATAAATCTCGTCGTATAGGAAAATTCCGCCCCTTATTGACAGCCCCTCGCTTCTCTTGTAGAATAGTAAAGCGGGTTTGCGCCGCATGTTTAATTATTGCCCCGCAAAACCGCACAGTTAAATACCTGGCTCCAACCAAACGGAGCGGACAATGGACACGGAGAGATGGCTGAGCTGGTCTAAGGCGCACGACTGGAAATCGTGTGTACCCACAAAAGGGTACCGAGGGTTCGAATCCCTCTCTCTCCGCCAAACATAAAGAACGTCAGTAATGATACATTACTGGCGTTT
>JAAXZX010000045.1 GCA_012719645.1 Clostridiaceae bacterium | reverse complement strand
CTCCTGAACCCTGTCCCGGGTGGTTTCAATCAGTCTGACAGGTATTTTCCCCCTGTTTTTAGGATCCGAATACTCCCTGATCAGCCGGCTGAACCACTGGAGAGCTTCATCGTTCCTGCCGGTCCTGGCGTACAGCTCTCCGATGATGAACAGCATGGTGAACGGGTCCAGCCTTGAATCGTTGAGGTCCTCTTCTTCATACGCACGTCTGTAGCTGTTGAGGGCATGGTTCAGGTAGCACTGTTCCAGTTCGCTGTCACCGGCATAGCGGTACAGCCATGCTATCCTGATGCAGATCTTTGCTATCTCGGACTGGGGAGCCTCCCTCACATTCAGGTTCAAAAGCACCAGCTTGAAAGCCTCCAGGGCGTTGTCCCAGGTCCTCCGCCCGCTGAAGCTCCGCGGCTTCCATCTTTTTGATATGAACTCGCGGATTTTCTGCTTTTCAATACGGTTCAGATCACCCAAGTCTGTTATGTGCGAAGCAAAACCGCAGTGGGGACACACAACGGCTTCGTAAAAGAGGGGATTTTCCCCTTCATAGTAGGGGCAGAAATCTGTATCGTATTTTAATGCCCGGATCGAGCGGCTTCTTACTTTTGTTATTTCAAAGTCTTTTTCACATGCAGGACATTTTACTTCTGACTGGTATACAGGTTCCGGTTTATTCAAGTGCTTCATCTCCATAAGCTGATTTTCGGTCCCTGCGGCAGAAGCTGCGTTCAGGTGCCGCTTTTTCATATTTACCACACCGGGAAGCGGCATAACGGATTAATCATTCTCATGGCGGTTAGATTATGATTGTTTCAGCCTGCTCCATTGCTTTGGCTATCATCTGCTCCTCATCAAGCACAGACTCGAAATCCAGGGTTTTCTCCAGCGATGGACGCGTTGCCGGATGCCTTGCGACAAACAGCGTGCAGCAGTCTTCATAGGGCAGAATGGATGTGTCATAGGTGCCTATATGCTTGGCGATGTTTACCACCTCGTTCTTGTCCATGCCTATAAGCGGCCTGTAAACAGGCAGGGTGACAGCCGAATTGGTCACCAGCATGCTTTCCATGGTCTGGCTGGCCACCTGTCCGATGGCCTCTCCCGTAATGAGGGCCAATGACCCGTCATTCTGGGCGATCTGCTCGGCTATCTTCATCATGTAACGCCTCATGATAATGGTCAGGTATTCCTGGGGACATTTCTGATGGATGGCCATCTGGATTTCGGTAAAGGGAACCACATAGAGCCTCATGCCCATGGTCCATTCCGACAGTATCTCGCACAGCCTTATAACCTTTTCCCTGGCCCGTTCGCTGGTATATGGCGGGCTATGGAAGTAAACCGCGTCCACCTCCACCCCTCGTTTGGCTATCATCCACCCGGCAACAGGGCTGTCGATACCGCCTGAAAGCAGAAGCGTCGCCCGTCCCCCGGTGCCCGTGGGCAGGCCCTTTGCCGCGGGTATTATCTCCGAATAAAGATAAGTGGATTCCCGGACTTCAATGTACAGGATGAAATCAGGATTCTTCACATCCACCTTCAGGCTCGGGAAATTCTTGAGGATATGGGCGCCCACATCGGCGGAGATCTGGGGGGAGTTCATTGGAAACGATTTGTCGGCCCTCTTGGTTTCCACCTTGAAAGACTTATATTCATACCTGGATATCAAGTCGGCGACAACTCCCACCGCTGATGCCTTGATGGTTTCGTAATCGGTGGGAACCCTGCTGACAATGCTCACCGATGCAATACCGAACACCTTTTTGAGTCTTTCCACCGCTTCTGTCAGGTCGAAATCCTCATCGCGGCACTCGACGTAGATCCTGCTCTGGGAACAGGTTACCCGGACATCGCCCAGGTTGTCCAGGCGCTGCCTGATATTCCTGATGAGCCTGTTTTCAAACATATTCCTGTTGGATCTTTTCAGGAATATCTCTTCATACCGTACAAGAATCACTTTCTCCGACATATCCGGTACCTTCCCTTTATTATTACAATAATATATAAATCAGCTTTACAGGGTAAACGTATTCATGATATCCTCAAGGACCCTGGCGCATGTTTCAGCTTCCTCTTCCGTGTTCTCCCCGCAGAAGCTGAACCTTATGGTTCCATCAGACCAGGGAGCAGGGATGTTCATGGCCTTTATCACATGGCTGATGCTGTTCTTTTTCGCGCTGCAGGCCGATCCGCTGGATACATAGATCTCGCTTAGCTCCAGGGCGTGGAGTATTACCTCGGATTTCACCGATGAGAATGAAACGCTCAGTATCCCCGGCAGCCCATCCTCGGGCGAATTGATCCTGATCCTGTCGGGCATCCTTTTCTTGAGCTCGGAAATAAGCCTTTCCCTTACCATTATGATGTTCCGGTTATCCTGGTCCATCTGTCCGACCTTTTTGACAGCCGCACACGCAAACCCGGCTATGCCCGGCACATTGACAGTACCTGAGCGGTACTGCTTTTCCTGGCCGCCTCCCGACATTATGGGCCGTATTTTTGTCCCGTTCCTCAGGTACATCATGCCCACTCCCCTCGGCCCATGAATCTTATGGGCGCTGAAGGACATGATGTCGGCCTTCAGCCTTCTCATATCAATGGGAAGCTTTCCGTATGCCTGGACCGCATCAACATGAAATACCGTGCCCGGATTTCCGGCCTTTATTATGTGCCCGGCCTCCTCAACGGGCTGTATCACGCCCGTTTCATTGTTCACCATCATGATGTTGACAAGGATGGTATCCTTACGCAGTTTCTTCTTAAGCTCGCCGGTATCGATAAATCCCTTTCCGTCAACGCTGAGCATTTCCACTTCATAACCCATGTTTTCAAGGACCTTCAGCGATTCCAGGGCCGCCGGATGCTCGATAGGAGTGGAAAGGATATGTTTTCCGGAGCGTTTCAAGGCCTCCGCGGATCCCTTGATGGCAAAATTGATGGCTTCAGTCCCCCCTGAAGTGAATATAATCTCTTCAGGATCGGCCTTTATTGTATCGGCAAGCTGCTTCCTCGATTGTTCCAGTATTCTTTCGGCCCGTATGCCGAATGAATGCAGCGAGGCGGGATTTCCAAACTCCTCCCAGGAAAGTTTGGCCACCAGGTCAACCACTTCTTTGTATGGCCTTGTTGTCGCACTGTTGTCAAAGTATATCATAATACCTCCATAATTCGCGCTTCCGCCATGCCGTTCCCTATCTCAAGGAGGGCATAGGTCGATGTAAAACTGCTGCGGGGATGTCCGGCGCTTCCCGGATTAACCAGCAAAAGTCCGCCCGATTTATGGACCATAGGCATATGGGTGTGTCCGAACAGGACAACATCCATTTTATCATGCAATCCCCGGGATATGATCCTTCCGGGACCGCTTTTTACACCGTACCCGTGGCCATGGGTTATCAGAACCCGCAGGCCTTCAACTTTTAGGACCATCTCGGATGGTATCCCGTAAACCGAAAAATCACAGTTCCCCGGCACCATATAGTATTCCTTGTCCGGGTACAAATTCTGCAGCCGCACTGCATCCCTGTAATAATCACCAAGATGAATCACGGAACCTATGGAGGGATACTGGCTGATGATCCTTTTCAGGCAGCCCATATCCCCATGGGAATCGCTTATGACCAAAAACAGCTTCATCTTCCTGCACCGATTGTTTTTGTAATGCTCCAACCTGCGAAGCCTCTAATCACCGGATCAGTTCCCTTATTCGCTCCGCAACAGCCCTGAAGGCCTTTCCCCTGTGGCTGATCATGTTCTTTATATCAGAATCCAGTTGGGCCAGCGTCTTTCCATACTGTGGAACCCAGAAAACCGGATCATATCCGAATCCGTTGCTGCCGGCAGCATGCCGGGCGATCCTGCCTTCCAGGACACCCTTCACGGTCATCTCCCCATCATCGGTTGCGATGGCTGCCGAACAGACAAACCTTGCGCCGCGGTACTCGTCGGGCACACCTTCCATCAGCCTGAGGAGTCCCTGGCAGCGGTCGCAATCCCGGGCGTCATCTCCCAGGAAACGGGCGGTATAGACGCCTGGAGCACGGTTCAGGAAATCAACCTCAAGGCCGCTGTCGTCGGCGAGCACTATGCCGCCGGTGATCCTCCGGATGACTTTCGCTTTAATTATGGCATTCTCATCAAAAGTCAGCCTGTTCTCTTCGATATCCTTATGAATCCCTGCCTCGTCCATGGAAAGGATCTCGCAGTCTGTTCCCTCAAGGAGCTTCCTTATCTCCTGCATCTTCCCCTTGTTCCTGGTTGCTATAATCACTCTGATCATTTCGACCACCCGTCATAACCTGGATAACAAAACCTGCCTTTGAATGGAAACCAGTTCGTTAATCCCCTTTTCCGCCAGGTCAAGCATGTTTTCAAGGACCTTGCGGTCAAATGGCGATTCCTCACCGGTGGCCTGCACTTCTATCAGCCGGCCGGTGGATGTCATCACCACATTCATATCCACAGTGGCGCGGGAATCCTCGTAGTAGCAGAGATCCAGAAGCTCCATGTTGTCAACGTAACCCACGCTTACTGCAGCCACAAAATCCCTGATGGGTATCTCCTGGATGACATTGGTGTTGACCAGGTAGCTGCACGCGTCCATGAGCGCCACAAAACCGCCTGTGATGGCGGCCGTTCTTGTGCCTCCGTCCGCCTGGATAACATCGCAGTCTATTATAATTGTCCTTTCTCCCAGGGCCCTGAAATCAACCACCGACCTTAAGGCCCTTCCGATCAGTCTTTGAATCTCGTTTGCCCGGCCGTTTATCTTGAGGTTTGTCCTGTCCCTTGTATTCCTGCTGGCCGTTGAGCGCGGCAGCATATCATATTCGGCTGTAACCCATCCTTCCCCCGTTCCCTTCCTGAAGGGTGGGACCTTGTCATCCACGGAAGCGGTGCAGAGTACCTTGGTGTCACCCATCTCTATCAGTACCGAACCCTCCGCGTATTTCGTATAATCGCGGGTTATGGTCACCTTCCTCAATTCATCGTTTTTTCGCCCGTCATACCTGCCGTTTTCCATATACTAACATCCTCATCATTTTTCTATTCATTAATGTTATCATATGTAAGTCGGCTTATCCAGCATAATCGTCAGACGGTTCCGAAAGTTCGGACAAAGTCCATAAAAGCCGGAAAACATAAAAAGATTCCATACCGGCATATTCGGTCGTACACCGGTATGGAAACCATTTTTTATAAGAATATACATATCGGACACAGTTCCTGCGTACACCCGGCGGATGTCGCGCCGTTTATGGGCTTATGGGCTGCAAGCCCTCATGCAACCCGTCACATCTGGTTCAGTATCTGGATTATGCTGTCCGCCAGTGTTTCGGCAACCCTCTGCCTGAATGTTTCGTTCCTCAAAAGGTTCAGGTCATCGTTATGGGACATGCAGGCAACCTCAACAAGAACCGCGGGCATTTTCGTTTTCCTCAGAACCGCGTAATCCGCGCCCTTGAGCCCGTTGCTGCCCATAGCACCCATGTTCAGCCTGTTGTACAGGTTGTCAAGGATGATCTTCGCATAGGTCTTGCCCTTGTAACTCGTGGGATAGTAGAAGGACATGGATCCCTTTATCCCCGCGGGCATTGAATTGTTATGTATGCTGATGAACAGGTCGGCTCCCCATTTGTTGGCCATCTCTGCCCTTTCATCCAGGCCGACGAACACGTCGCTGCTCCGGGTTAGTTTCACATTGATACCCTTCTGCTTAAGTATGGCCTCCGTTCTCAGGGTGATATCAAGATTGAAGGTCTTTTCCAAAAAGCCGCTGAACTCCGCCCCTGGATCGCTTCCGCCGTGGCCTGCGTCAAGGACAACGAGCTTCTTCTTTGCGCTGCTCGAGGGGGTGGTTATGGACCCGCCTGAGGGTATTCCCTGGTCCTTGGATGCATCCCTGGCCACTATAAGTAGTTCGTTGGCGGAAGAGCCTTCAACTATGCTGAACCCCTTGGAAGCATCCTTCTTGTGCAGTTGGAGAAATGAATTTGACGGGGTGGTCAACGTGGTAACCTTGCTTACCAGCGCACTGTTTATATTGATATCGCCCTTCCCCAGATCGATGAGTTCAATGGGGAACATGAAGGCATATGCGTTTCGTGCAGCGTCATCTTCGGAAATTATCTTATCGGCATACTGCCTGTACTTCCCTACTATATTGGCTCCTATGAGCTTGAGCACTACATCCTCACCGTCTCCGGGCTGGATATTGGACGCTCCGCTTTGGCTCAGGCTGATCTTAAGGCTGGTTGAACCCTGGTCCACAGTCCATTGGATCAAATCGGAAGTATACAGTTCGATCCTGGCTGTCGTATCATTAGGCTGTGAAAGGACCGCCTTCTGGTACAGGGCGCCTGATGACATGGTCTTTTCGCCCGTCGTAACCTTTCCGGGGATATCAATGACTATTCTTGACGGGTTTGACGCGGTATATACCCGGTAACCCTGGGTGCTGGGCGCCGTGATGGAAACGGAGCTGTTGGAATAGCTTACACTTACCGTGCTCCTGCTGCTGTCTCCCCTGCTTGGATCGCTGCCTGTGGAAGGCGAAGGCGACGGAGATGGCGACGGAGATGGCGACGGAGATGGAGATGGAGATGGTAATGGAGCAGGAGTCGGGCTGGGCGAGGGTGAAGTTGTGCCCGTGCTTCCGCTGTTTCCCGTGCTGCCGGTGCTTCCCGAACCTGCGCGTTTTATCGATATAACCGTGCTTCCCCCGGAAAGTTCCTGGGTATAGGAAATCTCACCGGTATATACAATCCGTATTATCGTACTGTTACTACTGTAATTATAGTTTACCAGGACACCGTATACGACGCTGTTTCCCGGAATAATGCCGTCCCTGATCCTGCTGTCCTGTCCGGGAAGCGTAACCTGGAGGATCTTCTCCTTCTGCCTCAATTCCACCGTTGGCTTCCTGCCGGTTGAACCATATGTCGTATTAAGGTTGATTCCTTCAAACCTTACAATACAGGTGTCCCCCTGCATGCCCACGGAAATGGGTCCGATGCCTGCCGTGCCCTGGGGCTGGGAGCTTCCCGATCCTGATCCGCCCGAAACAGGCGCGGTCGTCTGGGAAGGCGCCGGCGATGGCGAAGGCGACGGTGCCGGTGTTGGTGAAGGTGAGGGCGAAGGACTTGCGGAAGACTGGCCTGCAAGGCTGCCCTTGAGCTTCACGGACAGGTACTTGCCGTCAGATGAAGGCGTTACGGTATAATCGGGTTTCCTTGTGGTTTCGATGACTATGCTTGCTGCCTGGGGGTTTGTTTTATTGGCATAGCGGATCTGGTAAACAGTGCCCTTGTTAATATCAAAAGCGCCGTTATTGTGAATAACGGCATCGGATATTTCAATGCCTATCCTGTAATTTTTGCAATCCTGGTTGGGCTCAATGACAAACTTTCTGAGGATTGTAGTCTTTGATGTGTAAATCCTTATTTCCTCTGTATCGCCGGACTGGCTGTATACAAGCTTGGTGACAGTGCCCGACAAGGCTTTCTCCATTTCAGAAGCAGCATGGGCATTCAATATCAAACATGCAGTAAATATGATAAAAAGAGCGACAAACAGACATGCTGAACGCGTTTTCCTCATCATTTGCACCCCTTGAGCCTTTTCTTTTGCACAAATATAGTTTACCACCTATTTTGCTGTTTGAATTAGTCAATAATAATACATCTTTGTTACAGATCATTTTCCATAAAATATATCGGCTTTTTGGGGTGGTCGGATTCAGCATAAGAGTAATAACAGCCGCAATATTTCTGCATATACCACTGCTTTCCCCTTGCGCGTTCCCTTCCTGCGCGGTACAAAGGCCTGAAATCCTCGTAATGGAACCTTATACCATGACGTGATGCCGCCTTCTCGCCTATACTGGCTATCAGTTCATGGTCCTGGTATGGGCTGATAAGTAGACTTGTCGTAAAGACATCATGTCCATTTTCTGCTGCATATCGGGCTGCCTCCTCAAGCCTTACGGAATAGCACCATGAGCAGCGTCCGCGCTTGTCCGCCGGAAGACTGCTGCGCCAATAATCCAGCATGTTCAGCTCATTGACTGAAACGGGCACTCCATATTCCTGCGACATGGCAAGGACCGCATCTTTCCTTTTATCGAATTCTTCCTTCGGATGGATATTGGGATTGAAGAACAGTCCCCCAAGCTCCATCCCCTGCTCCTGCAGGAATTTTTCAACTATGGCCACCGCGCATGGCGCGCAGCATATATGAAGCAGCATTTTCATGCAATCACCTTTCCATAAAACAGGTCCCGGATTTGCCTTTTCCCTGGCAATCCTCTGCTTACTGTTCCAGAAGTCCAAATCCAGGCTTTGTACGCTCAGTGCTGTTCCGCCGCGTTTTTTATCTCCTCTGCAAGCGCCCGGTGTTCGGGACATCCCAGTGTAAGTTCAGGATCGGGACCATGGGCGCTGTTGTCAAGTATTCCGTATTTGTCTTTCAGTCTCAGGATCCGGTATACCGATTCATTAATCCTTTCTTCCGGAATAACGCCGGTTTTAACCGAGGACAGAATGGCTCCAAAAGCCTTTTCGGCAGACCGGGGCATCAGCAGCATGTCGATCCCGGCCAAAACTGCCATGACCGCGGCTTCTTCATCATCATAAAAAGATGAAAGCGCGCTCATCTCCATGGCGTCGGTTATGATCACGCCGCCAAACCCAAGTTTTTCACGTAAAAGACCTGTGACCACCTCTTTTGAAATAGTGGCGGGAACAGGCTCGTCCATCAGCCTGGGCAGAAGGATATGCGCTATCATTACCGCATCCGCCCCAGCCTCAATCCCTTCCCTGAAGGGTATGAGCTCGAAGCTCTCCAGCCTTTTCTGATCATGGTCCACCTGTGCAGCGCCGGTATGGGTATCCTCGGATGTGTCTCCATGGCCGGGAAAATGCTTCAGTACAGGGATTACCTTCTCGTCCGCAAAGCCCTTGACCGCCTGACAGACCATCCTGGATACAATCTCCGGCTCTGTACCGTATGCCCGCTTTCCTATTACCTTATTCTCCGGGTTTGAAAAGATGTCGGCCACGGGAGCGAAGTTCATATTAAAGCCCAGGCTTGAAACCTCACTGGCAATGGCCCTGGCGGCCTTATAGGCATACTCCGGCCGTCCTGTAAGCCCGATGGTCCAGGCCTCGGGCATGACCGTGGAATGAAGCCCGGGCGCCTTGTTCAGGCGTGAAACGATTCCGCCTTCCTCATCCACCGAAATAAACAGTGGAATCCTGGAATACGCCTGCAGATCGTTAATCAGGGAAACTGTCTGGTCAATCCCCTGCAGGTTTTCTGCAAACAGGACAAACCCGCCCGGTGTAAACCTCGAAATGTACTCCTTCAATTCGTCGTCCATTTCAAGGACATTTTCGCCATCCTCGTCCCATCTGTATGCCAGGAAAAGCATCTGGCCGATCTTTTCCTCCAGGGTCATGGAATCCATTAAATCATGGATCCTTTGATCCGCGGGATCCAAGGGGTTCGCGGGACCGGCAGGATCAGTGCTTTCAGACGGTTTCTGACCCTCATCGTTCCCATCATCGTCATCCTGGGAATCGTTGCTGCCTGTCGGTGCAGGCAGTGTTCCGGAATCATCGGCGGGGCGTTTGTCCGGACCGCATGAAGTCAGCAAGAGCGCAGCAATAATGAGAATCGTCAAAGGAATCGTGATCTTCCTGTTATCTTTTCTTTTCATTCTATTTCAGCATCATCCCTGTCTTCAAATCGTGGCCCAGGCTGTATTGGTAAGGGGGCATGCGCTTCCCGGATTCCGCCTGGATTTCAAGTATCTCAATTATCCCTTCCCCGGTGCTGACCCTCATGGACTCCTGGTCCAGGCCGGTTATGATTCCCGGAGGGGCCTTTTCCGGCGTCTCCACGGCAGAGTTGTCAATACCCGACCGCCATATCCTTATCCTGGTTTCCTCAAGGAATGTATATGCGCCCGGCCAGGGAGTCAATCCACGTATCAGGTTATGGATATCATGGGCGCCGGCTGACCAGTCTATCCTGCCCATGTCCCTGGTAATCCTCGGAGCCATGGTAGCCTTGCTGTGGTCCTGCGGAATGGGCTTTAAGGCGCCTTCCTCCAGCTTCCTGATCGTCCTGATCAGGGTTTCCGCACCAAGTAATGACATCCTGTCGTGAAGTTCTCCTGCTGTCATATCAATAGGAATATCGATTTCGGATGTCAGCAGTATATCACCCGTATCAAGGCCGGAATTGGTCAGCATCGTGGTAATTCCCGTCCTGGTTTCGCCGTTGATTATGGCCCACTGTATGGGAGCGGCGCCGCGGTACTTCGGGAGAAGCGAGCCGTGTACATTGATGGTGCCAAACCTGGGTATGGCCAGCAGGCTGTCGGGCAGGATCTGCCCGAAGGCACATGTAACAATGAGATCAGGGTTTAGTTCCCTGATCCTCTCTATTGTCTCCGGCTCCCGTGAGAGCCTTTCCGGCTGTATGACCATTATACCCTGGGACAGGGCGTATTCCTTGACAGGTGGAGGAACAACCCTGTATCCCCTGCCCTTTGGCCTGTCCTTTTGGGTAACAACACATACAACCTCGTAGTTATTTTCAATAAGCGCCTTTAAACTGGGGACCGCAAAGTCCGGGGTCCCCATGAAGATGATTCTCATATCGCTATTCCTTTTCCTCACTCAGTTCGACATATCTTATGACCTTATCGGTGAAGAGTATACCGTCCAGATGGTCGATTTCATGGCTCAGGCACCGGGCCAGGAGATCTGTCGCATCCACCTTCACTTTTTTACCTTTCAGGTTTGTATATTCAACAACCATACGGGCGGGGCGCTTTACCTCGCCGAAAACGCCAGGAACGCTGAGGCAGCCCTCGACCTCTACCTGCTCACCCTGCTGTTCAAGTATGACCGGGTTGATTATCTCCATCGGACCATTGCCATCCCCCAGGTCGATCACGATCATCCTCTTTAGTATGCCCACCTGTGGAGCCGCAAGGCCTATGCCGTTCCCGGTTTTATACAGCGTTTCCTTCATATCTTCAAACAGTTCTCGAATCCTGTCGTTTATCTCACTGACTTCCTTGCTCCTTTTCCTTAGAACCTCATCGCCTTCTGTTACGATGTTCCTGATACCCATGACCATCCTCCAATAATTATAGTTTGGGAATATATTAAGATTATAACATGTTAACAGGGTCTATATCCACACTCACCTGGGTTTCCTTCAGCCTCATCCTGTCGGTCATATCGGTCACATCCTTCAAAACCTGCAGCATCAGGCTGGTGGAAGGGTGCTTGATAATAATCCGCCATCTCATCATGCCGCGGATGACAAAGATGGGCGCCCGGAGAGGCTTCGATATCATCATAAGCTCATGATGCCCGTATTTATCCGCCAGCATCCCATGCAGCCTGTTGATCAGTTCCCAGCCCCTGTTGTTGTCAGTACTGGACACCATTACCATGCCTATATGGGAAAAGGGCGGCTGGAAAAGCTGCTTCCTTATTGGGATCTCCTCGCTGAAAAAGGCCTTGAAATCCTGCTTTATCGCTGCCTGGATGGCATAGTTGTCAATATTGTATACTTGAAGGATAACCTTCCCCGCCTTGTCGCCCCTGCCGGCACGACCCGATGCCTGGGTGACAAGCTGGAAGGTCCGTTCCGCCGACCTGTAATCTTCCGAAAAGAGCATGGCATCGGCAGCCAGTATCCCCACCAGGGTCACGTTGGGAAAGTCATGCCCCTTGGCTACCATCTGCGTCCCGATCAGGATGTCGGCCTCGCCCCTGCGGAACGCGTCAAGGATACGCTTATGCCCATACTTGGTTCCCGTGGTGTCCAGGTCCATCCTGAGAATGCGAAATCCCGCCTCATGCCTTGAAAGCTCTTCTTCGATCCTCTGGGTTCCCGTGCCCATGGGATATATATTCCCGCCGCTGCATTTCGGGCATCCCCTTGGAACGGGAGCAGAATACCCGCAGTAATGGCAGATCAGGTGCCTGTCATTCATATGATATGTCATGGATACGCTGCAGTTGGGGCATCTCGGCACAAAGCCGCAGTCCCTGCAAAGGAGAAAAGATGCATAACCGCGCTTGTTGATGAAGAGTATTGCCTGTTCTCCGTTTTCCCTGACCCGGATGAGTTCCTCCTCAAGGGCTCTGCTGATCATACCCCTGTTTCCCTGGCCCAGTTCAAGGCGCATGTCCACGGTATGTACCTGGGGCAGCGGTTTCGTGTTGGCCCGTGTCGGGAGTTCTTGCAGGAGTATTCTGCCGGTCCCGGCACGGGCATATGTCTCAACCGACGGTGTGGCAGAGCCAAGGAGCAGCAATGCCCCGTTGATATTGCATCTTGCCCTGGCCACATAGCGGGCGTCGTATTTCGGCGTATTCTCGGATTTGTAGGTCAGCTCATGCTCTTCATCCACTATGATGATCCCCAGGTTGCTAAGAGGGGCGAATACCGCAGAGCGTGCGCCTATGACGACATCCACTTCACCCCTGCGTATCTTCTGCCACTGGTCATAGCGCTCCCCGAGGGAAAGCCTGCTGTGCTGAATGGCCACGCGTTTGCCGAACCGTCCCGTAAACCTTGAAACCATCTGGGGTGTGAGGGAAATCTCCGGGACCAGCACGATGGCGGTCCTGCCAAGGCGGAGGACCTCTTCGATGAGCCTCAGGTATACCTCGGTCTTCCCGCTGCCGGTTACGCCAAAGAGCAGGACCTCGTTGAGCTTTCGCTCAGAAAGGAGCGGGATCAGTCCGTCCAGCACGCGCTGCTGTTCAGGGGTCGGAACAGGGGGCTTATCGTCCGTATCAATCTCCGATACATCGAAGGGATCCCTTTCTACCTCCACATCCTCATAATCCAGCCATCCCTTTTTCTGCATGGCACGGATGGCGGCGTGGGATACCCCGGGAATCAGCAGCAGATCCTGCAAAAAACACATGCCCTCCTCATAGAGGAAATCCATCACCCTCGCCTGGTAAACGCTTTTTACCTGACCCTCGGCATACAGCGCCCTGAACTCGCTCTCATCGATGACAGGATATACAGCCCGCTGTGTCTTTTGGCCCACCCGCTGACGGAATGACTCATGGATCTCGATAAGTCCGCCGGACTCCAGTTCCTTCAGCGAAGCTTCCAGTTCATCGGGAAATTCCTTTTCCAGGTCCTGGACAGGAACACCCTTGCTACCTGCCCCGCAGATCCTGCGCAGCAGCGGTGTCATGTCTTCAGCGGGTTCATTATGTACAGCCCTTGCAATCCTCTGCCTTGAAAGGCTTGCCCCGGCAGGTATCATGCATCGTATGGCATCGCCCCATGTGCACAGGTACCTGCTTTTCATCCATTCACTCAGCTTGAGCATTTCCTGGTTCAGAAGTGGATATCCGTCGACGAGGCTGTGGATAGATTTAAGCTTTCTTAAGGTTTCTCCCTGTTCTTCCTGGCGTATATGGACAATCCAGGCCGAATGGAGCTTGTTTTTTACGCCAAAGGGAACCAGCGCCCGCATCCCCGGAGAAACGGACAGGTTATCCGGAACTATATAGTCATATAGCTTGTCAAAGCTTCTCTGTCCTTCCGAAAGCGCGACCGACGCGATGTTAAGCATATGCTCCCTCCGATTGCAACAAGCTAATAATCCGAGCGGCTTTGCACACACCCGGCGGCATGGATGGGTCCGGTTACAGGAAAACCTGTTCATATAATAAAAGAAGTTATATGAATAACCTCTTTTATTATCACCGTGTAATTATGCCTCTGCTTTGCAAGTTAAATTATAAAGGGATTTACCGTTAAAGTAAATCCCATCTATCGGCTAACAGGTATACTCCTTGCTGACATAATCAGGAGTTCCGCTGATATCTCCGCTTATACTGAATATAAATCTGATTCCGAACCTTTCCGAAAGGATTTTTATTTTATCAAAAAACCTGGTGATTTCTTCCTGATCCTTAATGTGCCTGTCAAGGCCATCCATGAAAATTGCTTTCACGTCATAGTTCTCAGCGATAATTCCACATATGAAGGCGCCTATTTCATTGATTCCCTTGATTGGAAATTCAGAACTGTTTACATACCTGATAGGATGTTTAAGACTGTGAATTAAAGAATTGTCGTGATTGATGAATACGATTTCCCCGGAGCAGTCTTCAACCATACTGTTGGCACCGGACACCAGGTATTTGGTCTTGCCGATGCCCTTGCTACCGCAAACAACCTTTATCATGGGTATCAATCCCCCTTTTCTTCCTTTTTATTGTTGTTTTCCTTTACAACCTCCATCTTGGAAACGGAAATCTCGTAGGCTACCCTTTCCTCAACCTGGTCATCGGACAGCTTCTTCTGATATACACGGCTCTGCACTCTGCCCCAAATCTTGATATTGTCCCCCACCTCGAAGGTGCTGGCATATCTGGCGTTTCTTCCCCAGGCGATGCAGGGTATGTAATCAGACTTGTTATACGCCCTGTTCACAGCAAGAAGGATATCGGCGATCTCCCTTCCGAATGGCGTTGTGCGATAC
Source organism: Clostridiaceae bacterium (assembly GCA_012719645.1). Lineage (GTDB taxonomy): Bacteria > Bacillota > Clostridia > DSM-8532 > DSM-8532 > Thermoclostridium_A. Next base: position 6,660 of record JAAXZX010000045.1, on the reverse strand, counting down.
TGTGGCTTTCTGCAGACGTAACCGTTCAGAAAGATCTGATTCGGGTTTTTATGTGTCACCTCCTCATCATGGAATTCAATCTCCCTGGCAAACACCAGGAGCATCAGTTTACGTCCTATTTTATTATTGTAATTGTTATAGGACCTGAACTGACCTTCCACAGAAACATACGAATCAATAATAATTTCCTCGGGGCTGACCAGGCGTTCGGAAAAGATGACAGGCAGCTCATCGTATGTCTCGCTCAGCCTGGGAACCCTCAGATAGGTTATGTAGAAACCTTCTCCATATACTTCATGACTAAACTCCGGGTTTGAAATCACTTTTCCTGAAATACTCACCATGTTGTTATCCAGTGCCGTATTCGGCGTCATTTGATACCCCTACCCCTCTCAAAGTCTTTGGTATTTATCGAACATGCTGCTGCTATAATGCTATTCCATAACCCGTCCGTTTAGAATCTGCAATCAATACTATTATACAGAATCCGCAGGGTGTTTTGAATCCTTTATCATATATTTCACCAGATATTAGATTCCTTAAACAAGATTTTGATTCCGGCGCCAATGGAAACCCGACGTTCAATGGCTATTCTGATGCAAATATTTGGTTTTTATTCCTGTCCGGCAGGAATTTGCCTGCCGTCATAACGGATTCTGAAAGGTTCCTTTATGAGTAGATCCGAAACCGTTACAAAATCGAACCCGCTCTCTGTCAGGGCTTCAAGGATATCGGGCAGGACGTCCCGCGTATGAATCGTGTCATTGTGGAACAGTATTATGGAGCCCTTACCGGTCCTGTTAACCACCCTGTTGAAGATATTCTCCCTGGTCATCTCCTTTTTCCAGTCCAGGGAATCAACGTCCCACTGGATTGTATGGTATCCGAGTCTTTCGGCTGTTTTGACCACCCTGGCGTTGTATTCGCCGTAGGGCGGGCGAAACAGTCCGACCTTTCGGTTTGTCAGCTTCTCCAACACATCAGCGCAGCGGGAGATCTCTTCAGCGATCTTATCCTCGGGAATGGAAGCCATGTGGAGGTGGCTGTACCCGTGGGAGGCTGTCTCATGTCCCCTTTCGGCCATCATCCTTACCATGTCCGGGTATTTTTCTGCCCACACCCCCACGATGAAGAAGGTGGCCTTTGCTTTATACCTGTCGAGGATGTCCAGGATATCGGGGATATCGCTGGCTCCCCACGCGCAGTCAAAGGTTATTGCGCATTTCTTTTCATCCGTCTCCACCGAGTATATGGGGATATCATCCTTGTATGAACCAGAAGCCTGTGCCAGGTATTCCCGGGTAAGAAATGCGTTCAGAACAATAAAGAACAGGGCCGCGACGATCACAGCAACGGCAGTAAGGTTGGTTCTGTTTATAATTATGACCCTCATTAAAACCCGCCGCCAAACGTATTCTACTGCATTCTATTATTTGATTCCCCTGTTTATTCACCGGTCGGGAACAATGGCATACCTGCCTGTAAGGTCCTTCCGGACAAGCCCTTTAAGCTCAAGCTGAAGCAGCGAGTTGAAGAGAATATGCGCCGGAAATCCTGTTTTATCAGCAATCTGGTCATGATAAAGATCCTCGGCGCCAAGGGCCTGGAGTATCATGCTTTCTTCGCTGGTAAGCTGATCCACATTGGGACCCGGGTTTCTGTTATTCCTGGGCAGTGCGGCCAGGCTCCAGGGGATCTCTTCCAGGATGTCCTCCGCCGAGAGTACCAGCTTGGCGCCTTCCCTGATCAGCCTGTTGGTACCCTGGCTGTTATGGTGGTTGATATTTCCTGGCACCGCAAAAACTTCCCGGCCCTGTTCCAGCGCGGCCTGGGCGGTTATAAGCGATCCGCTTCTCTGCCCTGCCTCCACCACCAGTACACCTATGCAGATTCCGCTGATGATGCGGTTTCTCACCGGGAAATGATAGGTCTGGGGTTTCGTGCCCGGAGGGTACTCTGATATGACTGCGCCATTCTTTGATATCCGGTCCATCAATCCTCTGTTTTCCGGGGGATAGGCCTGGTCGGGACCGCAGCCTAAAACCGCGATGGTCTTCCCGCCCGCCTGAAGGGCCCCGGTATGGGCTGCCGTATCGATCCCGCGCGCCATACCGCTTACAATCACGCAGCCTTCCTTAGCAAGATCCGCAGCCAGGCGGAAAGCGGTGTCCATGCCATACCCGGTCGCTTTTCTCGAGCCAACAACCCCGAAACACAGGCCTTTCGGAATCACGCCTTTCACATACAGCACCAGTGGCGGGTCATTTATATACCTCAGAAACTCGGGATATTCATGGTCTTCAATTGAGATAACCCTTACGTTCTTTTTCTCGGCCAGCTTCAGAATCTTATCGCTCTCATCATGGTATTCCCTGCTCTGCAGTGAATTGGCCTGGTGGGGTTTCAGACCCAGCCTGGTCAGTTCATTCCTGCCCATTTCGAATAAAGCCTCGGGGGTTTTGAACATGCGCAGGAACTCAAGCTTACGGGCGACTCCTATTCCCTCGGCGATATTCAGCCGTATCCAGGCCAGCAAATGGCTCTTCAATCCCTTCACCCCCAACTTGCCGCATAATGGCGGTTTCAGGCTAAAATCGTCCTGTCCAGCGACCTGTATTGTATGGCCTCGGCGATATGCACCGCCTGAATAACCGGGCTTTCCTCAAGGTCAGCGATGGTGCGGGCCACCTTCAGGATCCGGTCATGGGCGCGGGCACTGAGTTTCAGCCTGTCGAATGCCGACCTCAGCATCCTCTTCCCGTCATCGTCAACCTTGCAGAACTCACGGACCATGGCGCTGGTGAGACCTGCGTTGCAGAATATATTAAGGCCCCTGTATCGCTCCTTCTGAATAGCCCTGGCCTTGCAGACCCGCTTTTTTATTGCTTCCGAGCTTTCCTCCCCCGACCTGGATTCAAGGTCGCTGTATCTTATGGTCGGAACCTGAACCTGTATATCGATCCGATCCATAAGGGGCCCGCTGAGCCTTCCCAGGTAGTGTTCGGCTTCCCTTGGAGAACAGGTGCACGGTTTTACAGGATCGCCGTAATAGCCGCATTTGCATGGATTTGCGGCAGCCACCAGCATGAACCGGCTTGGATATGTAATGGTGGAATTGATCCTTGCAATACATACAAACCCATCTTCCATCGGCTGGCGCAGGATATCCAGGGTTGTCCGGCCGAACTCGGGAAGCTCGTCAAGGAACAGTACGCCATAATGGGAAAGGCTTACTTCACCGGGTTTTGGTATCCTTCCTCCTCCCACCAGGCTTGCGGCGCTCATGGTATGGTGAGGAGCCCTGAACGGTCGCTCCGTAATCAGGGATGTATGCGGAGGAAGCATACCCGCTACACTGTATATTTTTGTAACCTCCATGGATTCCTCAAAGGAAAGGTCGGGCAGGATGGTGGGCAGCCTTCTTGCCAGCATGGTCTTGCCCGATCCCGGGCTACCGATCATGATGACGTTATGCCCCCCGCTGGCTGCCACCTCCAAAGCCCTTTTGGCATGGTTCTGGCCCAGGACATCCGAGAAATCCAGGCCTGTTGCCGCCTTCGTTTTTTCGCCCGTCTCGATCCGTTCGGCGGGCTTTATCGTTGCTTCCCCGGTAAAATGGGCCACAGCCTCATTCAGGTTATTTACCGGGTAATACTCGATGCCCCGGACCACGGATACCTCGGGCAGATTCTGAGCAGGAATCATCATCCTGCCATATTGAAGCTCCTTTGCCGTGATAGCCTTGCAGAGCATCCCGGGAACGGGCCTCACGCTTCCGTCAAGTGCAAGCTCACCCGAGATGAAATAGCCTTTCACAGATTCTTCGGGTATAACCCCCGCTGCCACAAGTATTCCGATAGCGATGGGAAGGTCATAATCCGTTCCGTCTTTCCGGATATCTGCAGGCGCGAGATTCAGGGTTATCCTCTGGCCAGGGAACCTGAAACCCGAGTTCTTTATGGCGGCCTTCACCCGTTCCCTGGCTTCCTTCACCGATGTTTCAGCCAGGCCAACCACGTCGAATCCGGGAATGCCATTTGATATGTCGATTTCCACTTCTATGAGATGGCCCTCAAGACCGGTAAGCCCACAGGTTGCAACCCGGCTGAACATGAAGGATACCCCCGATACAGAACATTTGTTTGGAAATATTCTATCACTGGATGTTATTATTTTCAAGTATTAATAAAAATTTCTTTACATATAAAATATCGCCGGGACCGCTTCGGTCCCGGCGACTTTTTTTAGGTGACTCTTCAGTTTGTATTACGAAGATTATGCTTTTTTATCAGGTCTGAAGCATTGCCAATCAGCTTGTAAAGTAATAATACAACACCATAATATATCAGCGCATTGAGAAGATAAAGCTCAATACGGAAGTTGAACGGGATAACAGTGATGTTTCCCAGGGCATCAAAAGCATTTGCAGGAATTGTGTGGCTCATGAAATATAGAAACCTGAATGGCCACCCAAAACCCGTAAAGAAGCTTTCGACAACCTTCTTCTCAAATACAAAGCAACTTAAAAGCGATATAAACAGTGCGCATAGAATCAAATGCCATTTTGCCTTACGCTTCATAACTTTCTCCGTCAATACTGTTGCACCTCTGAATATGCATATCCTCCTGGCATTTATCATAGCATACTTTTGATATCATATTGCAAAAATGCAACAAATGCGGCTTTAAAAGTATTGAACGCGTTATGAAGCTTATTTTCTCAGTCTATCAGTTGCTTGTGCATCTTTCTCATCTCAAGGCCTTTTGCGTCGAGTACCTTCTGAATCCTTTCCTGTTCATGGGCTCTTCTTATCTTGAGCGTGGTCGTCTTGATCAGATCCTGCATGGTCATCACAAAGTACCTGATGATTTTGTATTTGGGGAGGGCAGTGTTAATCTTCTTTATCTCTTCATCCAGCATATTCCCTATCTCTTCCGGGGAGGGGTTGCCGTTACTTCTGAAATATTCGGTATCCAGAACCAGCTTGGCACAAACCTGGATATCGCCGTCGTTGGCCTTGTATCCCCAGGCAAAGGAGTCCTTGACGCCAGGTATGTTATTGAGCAGCATCTCGTATTCTTCGGGAAACGCCTTTTTGCCGTTTGTGAAAACGATCATGGACTTTGCGCGGCCGGTGATAGTGATGATACCCCTATTGTCAATGAAGCCAAGGTCGCCCGTCCTGAACCAGCCGTCCCGGGTGAAGGCGTTTTCGGTTTCCTCACTATCCTCGTAATAACCCAGCATGACATTGCCGCCCCGGACAAGGATTTCTCCCATGCCGTTCTCGTCCGGTGAATCGATGCTTACCTCCACATCGGCTATGGGAAAGCCGATGGTCCCCGGAATATTGACAAATTCGTTGGAGGTTGAGACAACCGGGGAAGTTTCTGTCAGCCCATAACCCTGCAGGAATGTGATGCCAAGATCCTCATAGCCCCTTATTATATCGGCGGGCATCGGCGCCGCGCCGGAAACAACCAGGCGAAGCTTCGGTCCCAGCTTTTCAAGGATGGATTTGAAAAGGACTCGTCTTACGTCAATTCCAATCTTCCTCAGGGCGCGTGATACCTTCGTCATCGCTTTTACAAGCCCTTCCTTGCCCGACTTCCTGATGCCTTCCTGCACTTTGGCATATATGGCTTCATATATGGCAGGAACGGCAACCATGATGGACACATTGAACTCCTTCAGATTATCCGCGATATGCTTGATGCCCTGGCAATATGCGATGCAGACCCCCATATGCATCATGAACATGAGGCCGACGGTGTTTTCAAATGTGTGATGCAGCGGGAGCAGGGACAGGTGCACATCGTCCGGGCGCAGGTCGAGCACTCCCGATATGGAGGTCACATTTGCCGCGATGTTGGCATGGGAGAGCATAACGCCCTTGGAGGTGCTTGTGGTTCCGGATGTGAACAGCAATATGGACAGCGAGTTCCTGTCAATCTTGGCGTCTGTGAAGGACCTGTCGCCTTCCGCCAAAAGCCGCTTCCCTTCCTCAATGAGACTCGACAGGGTTGTGAAGCGGGAATCGGTTTTTTCGGGATCAATCTCATCCATGCAGATATACAGCTTCAGATTGCTGTTTGTCTTTGCGATCTCACGCATCATGTCATGGTATCCCGCGCTGTAGAAGATGGCCTCCACCTGCCCTCTCCTGGCAAGGTTCTCGATCTCTTCTCTTGGCAGGTATTTGTCCAGCGGAACGCCAATCCCCGTACCGTTAATGATGGCAAAGAAGCAAAGCCCCCATTCATAACGGTTCTCGCTGATGATGGATATGCGTTTTCCCTTGAATCCCCTGGCGATCAGTGCCGTACCCAGGCAGTCAATCTCGTTATCAAGCTGTATGTAGGTTTTCTCCACGATGGTCCCATCGCTGGTCTTGAACTTGAACCCTGTCTTGTTGCCGTATTCTCTTGCGCAGTTTTTAACCAGTTGCTTCAGGTCTTGGACAGTCTTTTTCTCATAGTATCCCAGGCCTTTTACAATCCGTCTGCCATTCTGGTTGTATTCCACAACAAAATCTTTCATTGCGCTCACCAGCCTTTACCGAATTATAATTAGCACCATGCTTATATGATATGATATTATTACTTGGTGATAATTATACATGAAACCCGGAAAAATGTAAACAGATGAGCGCAATGATT
>JAAXZX010000044.1 GCA_012719645.1 Clostridiaceae bacterium | reverse complement strand
TGTATTCATGTGAACTCATTGCCATAAAAAACTCCCCAAATCGTTGTTTATACTCAATAGTTTTCAGCTAATATGCTGTGGTGTTTCCTTTTCCTCCAACTCCAAAAAAATACATAATACGTTTATTTATATCACGTCTATTTCCATAATATCGCATATATTTCATCCTATCGCAAACCTAATTCTATTACACCAGATATTGGCCTCAAAACAAAAAGAAAAGCCTTCAAAAACAATTTGCTTTCGAAGGCTTTTCCTTGGTGACCCACCGGAGACTCGAACTCCGGACACCTTGATTAAAAGTCAAGTGCTCTACCGCCTGAGCTAGTGGGTCATATTTGGCTGGGATGGCAGGACTCGAACCTACGAATGCCAGAGTCAAAGTCTGGTGCCTTACCAGCTTGGCTACATCCCACCATTAAAAAAGGCGCAACAACAATTATAAAGACAGTTTGGCCCTTTGTCAAGCAATGGTGAGAAAAAACAAAAAGCCAGTTTTCGAAGTTGGAAACCGGAAAAACCGACTCAGTTTCCAACTTCTATTCACCTGACTTTATTGGGGTGAGTAATGGGATTCGAACCCATGGCCTCCAGGGCCACAACCTGGCGCTCTAACCAGCTGAGCTATACCCACCATGCTGGCGCAAAGACTATTCTAATAGCTATATGCCTGTTTGTCAAGCAAAATGTTGTCCAAACCCGGTTTCCCTGCCCGTTTTATCCATTATATGCGCAAGTCTTCAGGCAGTTTATCGGTGGGTATTATTCAGCCGTTCCAATCAGCGGCACACCCTGCTCAATAATGGTGATTGGATTGATCCACACGTCGTTGATCGTGAATGAAAAATGAAGATGGGGACCCGTCGAGAAGCCCGTTGAGCCTACGGTCCCTATAATATCCCCCTTTTTCACCATATCCCCGGCTTTGACATACAGATCTTTCATATGATAATGCCATGACTTGAGGCCGTAGCCATGCTCGATAATGATGGTGTTGCCTGTTTCAATAAGGTATTCAGCAAGAAGCACCCTGCCGTTGTTGGTCGCCTTGATCGGCGTTCCCTCGTCATGGCCTATATCCAGCCCGTTATGCCTGTAGGATGTAGGGGCATCGTTCACATATCGTCTCTTGCCGAAATCCTTGGGATTCACGCGGCCGCCGTCGACCGGCATGATGAAATCGCCCTCCCAGTACCGGACAGGGTCGGTAATCGGTTTTAGCGGGTAAACCTTTTGCTGCATTTCGGCAGCGCTCTTCTCATTCCTTGTGGCGGCCGCCACGTTGGGATCTATGCTGAGGTACTGGATGATGAACTCCTTGGGCCTTAGGAACACGCTGTATTCCTTTACAACATCCCCTGAAGAAACCTTCACGGCGTAGGACTTATTCTCCTTGTGGAAATAGCTCACAGGGAGCAGGACCGTCCTTGTATTGCCCTCCTGGAAGGCATTGGGCGAAAAATCGAATTCTGTTTCCACCAAAAGATCTTCGTGGGGCTGGATATTGTAAGCCTTGATGACCAGGAGCTCACCCGGATCAATCTCTTCGGCGGAAATATCTATCCGGACAGGATAGTCTGCGTTCAGCACGAACTCGTATGCAGCCTTGCCGAAAAAGTCCCGGTCATCCCTCTCGTTCCATTCGAGCTGCATGATGCAGTTGTACAGGCCGTCCTCATCCAGGAGCAGCGCAACATTTTCGGGCTGCTGGGCGCTGCTTACCAGGTAATTGTCTTTGTATATGAAGAGGTAAAAAGCATCCGGCTGGGTTTCAAACTCGTAACCGAATACAGAGTCCTGGTTGATACTGAAGCTGTAGCTGTCGGTCCCCTTCAGGTAATCGGTCCTTGCCGGATGGAATCTGCCGTCCGCCTTCTTCACCTGCCAATCGTAATTCGACGGCAGGACGGTATTGCTTGCCCCGTCCAGCGTCAGGGCAACGCGGGGCGGCCTGTTATGCTCATAAAGGACGTCAAATACCGGATTGCCAAGAATCATCTCAAAATATCCGCTATCCACCTTGAGAAGTTCGGCGCCGGTTTCGATATACAGGTTCTTCTTTTCAAAATCCCTGTCCACGTACAGCTTGTACTGCCTGGTTCCATCTTTCAGTGTAAAGTTCAGTCCAAAGGTCTTTAGATCCTGTCCGACCAATTCCCTGTTAATGGGTTTGGCCGCATTCAGGGCATCAACATACAGGGAAAAAGAACTTTCGGAAACAGTGGATGTGTTGCCCAGCGGGTCTGTCAGGGTGATTCCCGTGATGTCGGCAAGCTTTAGTACGGGCTTCGGAACCGCTATGAAGATGAATGCGGCAACCAGCACGATCAGGATGAAAATCAGAGCCCTGGTGCTGTAACGAAGCAATCCTCGCCTCTTTGCCGTTCTCCGGGATCTTTCCATCTTCCAACCCCCTCATTTCTCCTTATCACTATTGTATCATCAAAACCCGGTATTTTAGAATGGGTATAAGCGTAAAACGCAAAGGGCCTGCCGGAAAAGCGATTTACGCCATGATGGGCTCATGACGCTGCTTTTACCAACAGGCCCTGCATTTATTCTTGTGCGGTTTCAGGAAAAATATGCGGTGAAGCTATTCAGCTTTAATAAGCCCTTCCCCAGATGACCATGTGTTTGGCTTCCTTTCCGCAGCACAGGCATTTATCGCCTATTTTCTCCTGCTCGAACGGGATGCATCTTGCGGTGGCTGCTGTCCTTTCCTTGACCATATCCTCGCAGGCCTCGTCGCCGCACCACATGGCCTTGATGAAGCCCTGCTTCTCGTTTATCTTCCGCTCCAGTTCGTCAAGGTCCTGTGCTGTAAAGGTCCTCTCCTCCCTGTTCTTCAGCGCCTTGTTGTAAAGGGACTGCTGTATGTCGTCCAAAAGTTTCGGGATCACGGTTTCCAGTTCATCCATGCTTACGAAGAGCTTTTCCCTGTTCTCCCTCTTCACGAGGACAACCTGGTTCTTCTCGATGTCCTTGGGACCAACCTCCAGCCGCAGCGGAACGCCACGCATCTCGTGCTCGCTGAACTTCCATCCGGGCATCTTGTCGGAGTCGTCCACTTTGACGCGGCATACCCTGGAGAGCCTTTCCCTGAGCTCATAAGCCTTATTCAGCACACCTTCAACATGCTGCTGGACCGGGATTATGACCATCTGTACCGGGGCGATTTTAGGCGGAAGCACCAGGCCGGAATCATCGCCATGGACCATGATCAGGGCGCCGATGAGGCGGGTGGTCATGCCCCAGGAGGTCTGGTGGGCATATTTCAGCTGGTTGTCCCTGTCCAGGTACTGGATGCCGAAAGCGCGGGCAAAGCCGTCGCCGAAGTTATGGGAGGTTCCCGACTGGAGCGCCTTTCCGTCGTGCATGAGGCTCTCTATGGTGTAGGTAGCCTTCGCTCCGGCGAATTTCTCCTTCTCTGTCTTTCTTCCCTTTATAACCGGGATTGCCAGCACTTCCTCGCAGAAGGAGGCATAGACGTTGAGCATGCGGAGGGTTTCCTCTTCCGCTTCCTCAGCGGTGGCATGGACCGTATGCCCTTCCTGCCACAGGAATTCAACGGTTCTGAGGAAGGGACGGGTGGTCTTTTCCCAGCGCACCACCGAGCACCACTGGTTGTATAGCTTGGGAAGGTCCCTGTAGGACTGGATTATGTTCTTGTAATGGTCGCAGAACAGGGTTTCTGATGTGGGCCTCACGCAAAGCCTCTCGGTGAGCTGTTCGCTGCCGCCGTGGGTGACCCAGGCCACCTCGGGGGCAAAGCCCTCCACATGGTCCTTCTCCTTCTGGAGAAGGCTTTCGGGTATGAACATGGGCATATACACGTTTTCATGCCCGGTTTCCTTGAACCTCCTGTCCAGTTCGCCCTGGATGCGCTCCCAGATGGCATAGCCGTAAGGACGGATGATCATGCAGCCGCGGACACTTGAATAGTCGGCCAGGTCCGCCTTCTTTACGATATCGGTATACCATTGGGCAAAATCCTCATCCATGGACGTAATGGCTTCAACAAATTTCTTTTCCTTTGACATAGCATTCTTCCTTTCAAAACTTATGTGTATTGGAATGCGGCATAGCGCCGCTGATTTGTGTCCGTATCAGGTCCGGGCTGTTTTTATGGCTTCGAGGACGACATCCGCTGCCATATCCACGGGAAGCTCCCGGGCTTTGTCCTCATGCCTCAGCTTGAATTCAACAAGTCCTTCCGCGGCCTTCCTTCCAACATTGACGCGGATGGGTATGCCTATAAGGTCGGCGTCTTTGAACTTGACGCCTGCCCTTTCGTTGCGGTCGTCAAGAAGCACCTCGACACCACGGCTTTGCAGTTCACTGTAAATGTTATCGGCGATCTCGGCCTGCTTCTCATCCAGCACATTCACAGGCACAATGACCGCCTGGTATGGCGCAACGCTCATGGGCCAGATGATGCCATTCTCATCGTGATGCTGCTCGATGATGGCCGCCATTGTACGGTTCACGCCTATCCCGTAGCATCCCATGACCATGGGGTGCCCGGTTCCGGTTTCATCCAGGTAGATGCAGCCCATGGATTCGGAGTATTTTGTACCCAGCTTGAAGATATGCCCTGCCTCGATACCGCGTCCAAACTCCAGCGCCGCTCCGCAGCGCGGGCAGGGATCAGTGCCGGTTATGATTCGTATATCGGCATATTCCGCGTTAAAATCCCGGCCTGGCGCCACATGTTTTAAGTGGAATCCTGTCCTGTTGGCTCCGACGATCAGTCTTGGGCTGCCTTCAATCTCCAGGTCGGCTATTATCCTTACAGGCAAGCCCACCGGCCCGGCAAACCCCACTTCCGCCCCGGTAATGGTCGTGACGCTCTCTTCATCTGCCATCTCAAGGCTGCTGCAGCCCAGGTATGACATGAGTTTTGCTTCATTGACTTCGCGGTCGCCGCGGACCATGGCCGCAACCGGTTTCCCATCGGCCTTGTACAGGATTGTCTTGGCCAGGTCGGTATCCCGGCAGCCCAGGAACGCGGTGACTTCGGCAATGGTCCTCGCGTTGGGGGTGGCCACGTATTCAGGCTGCATGGAATCAACCGCTTCGGCTTTGGCTCCGGCAACGCATTGTGCCTTTTCTACGCTTGCGGCGTATCCGCATTCCGTACACTGGACGATCTCGGACTCGCCGGCTTCGGATTTCACTGTAAACTCCTGGGAGCCCGAGCCTCCCATGGTTCCCGTATCGGCGTCAATAACCACGTAGTCCAGCCCAAGGCGGTCAAAAATGCGCCTGTAGGCCTTATCCATGGCCCTGTAGGACACATCCAGCCCGTCATCGTCACGGTCGAAGCTGTAGGCATCCTTCATCACGAACTCACGGGAACGCATTACGCCAAAACGAGGCCTGATCTCGTCCCTGTACTTGGTCTGTATCTGGTAGAGGATCAGGGGCAGGTCCCGGTAGGATCGGGCATAGTCCCGTACCGTTTCGGTGAAGATCTCCTCATGGGTGGGACCTAAACAGAAATCCCTCTGGTTCCTGTCCTTCAGCCTGAACATCTCATCTCCGAAGGCATCCCACCTGCCGGATTCACGGTAGCTTTCGGCAGGAAGGAGCGAGGGCATAATAAGTTCCTGTGCGCCGGCAGCGTCCATCTCCTCGCGGATAATGGCCTCAATCTTTTTCAATACGCGATAACCCAGGGGCATAAAGGAGTATATGCCTGCAGCCTGTTTCCTGATCAGCCCGGCGCGCAGCATGAGCTGATGGCTGATTATTTCGGCATCGGAAGGCGTTTCTCTCATAGTCTTGAAAAACAACTGCGTCATCTTCATGATATCCCTGCTCTCCTAAAACATGCCGCCCGGTTTTGGCACTCAATAAAAAAACCGCCCCGTTGACGGGACGGATTGTATTTCCGCGGTACCACCCTCATTGACATGGAATATATCCATGCCCGGCTCATTGAGTCTTTATCGGGACTTATGCGCAGACCTCATCGGCCTGTATCTCGGGGTTGGGACAAAGCCTGGTCTTTCGGGAGCCTTTCACCGGTCGCGCTCCCTCGCTGGGAAAGCATCAGCTTCTCATTCCCGTCATCGACCTTCATATTTATGCCTATTATATCCGGCGTCAATCCGGGTGTCAATAATAGAATGGCGGGGCATAAAAGTCGCCGTCCCTGTAGAAGGTGCTGCTGATAAACTCCTGGTACTTCTCCCTTGCTTCCAGGAAGGCTTTGTACTTGATGTCCACTTCTTCTTTCTCCACCCTCCCCAGTTCATAAAGGGCGAGGACGCGCCTTAAGTCCAGGGCCTTTATGATATAGTTCTGTTCCATGATCTGCCCTTTTATGCGGACCGGCATGTTGTAGAATTCCGCATACTGTATGGATTCGCCGGTGTTGCCTATCGCCCGGAGTTCGTCTTCATCCAGGAGGCTTCGTTCCCTGACCAGGGCGGTCATGGCTGTGAAGCTGTCCAGTGCGGACTTGATCTTATCCAGTGTCTGCAGTCCCCTGTCTATGGAGTAGTTGCCGCTTAAGGGACCCTGCAGCGTATAGGCCTGGGGTCCGCCATTAAAGCTCGGGGACTTCTCCAGCTCGCTGTAATAGCTGTCAACGGCCTGTCTTCTTGCCAGCTGGTCCTCAACCTGCCTTTCATCCTGGATGAGTTCCTCTATCAGGCTGTCCTTTACAGCGATTTCTTCGTTAAGCTTGATGATCCTCTCTTCCAGTTGGGTTATCTGCGCCTTGTATGCCTCTATGGTTTCGGCGGATATGCCGGTATCTTCCTCGTTTCCGCAGGAAGCAAGAAGGAAACATGCTGCAAGCGCAAGGACTATGGCTGTTATCTTCTTCATCTGTGATACCTTCTTTTATTTACTATACTTTTATTATTAATTGTTGACTCCGGGTAAACAAGACAGGTTCATTCTATTGCCCGAAAAAAGTCAAGGCAGCAAACCTGTGCGTCAGGCGCCAATCTTGCCCGGGTTATGAATGACCGCCGGAAAAATGTGTTCCTCTACATCTCCTCCAGTTCCTTAAGCCACAGCTGCGGCGACGCATCGCTGGGCATTCGCCAGTCGCCCCTTGGGGAAAGGCTTATGCTTCCCACCTTGGGACCGTCGGGGAGGCAGGAACGCTTGAACTGCTGCGAGAAAAAGCGTTTATAGAACACCCTGAGCCATGCCAGGAGCTGGTCCCGTGAATAGGTTCCGCTGAAAGCATGCTGGGCAAGCCAGAGCACTTTGGCAGGCGGGGAGCCCCATCTTACGACATGGTACAGGAAGAAATCATGGACTTCGTAAGGCCCCAGGACATCCTCGGTCTTCTGCTCGATCGTCCCGCTTTCGGAAGGCGGCAGGAGTTCCGGGCTGATGGGGGTATCCAGTATATCATAAAGGATGCCCTTTATGGCTTCATCGGCTTCATAATCCGCATACCAGTGCAGGATATGGCGGATCAGGGTCTTGGGCACACCTGAGTTGACCCCGTACATGGACATATGGTCCCCGTTGTAGGTACACCATCCAAGGGCAAGCTCGGACATGTCCCCGGTACCGACAACCAGGCCGTTATGCTTGTTGGCAAGGTCCATCAGTATCTGCATGCGTTCCCTTGCCTGTGTATTCTCGTAGGTGGTATCATGGTCCTCCGGATCATGGCCGATATCCCTGAAGTGCTGCAGGCAGGACTCGCGTATGTTAATCTCCCTGAATTCCGCTCCAAGCCCTTTGATCAGCGAAACAGCGTTGCTATACGTCCTGTCGGTCGTGCCGAAGCCCGGCATGGTGACAGCCATGATATTCTGGGTGGAAAGGCCGAGCTGTTTCATGGCCCGTGCAGTCACGATCAGGGCAAGGGTGGAGTCCAGACCGCCGGAAATGCCGATAACAGGCCGTGACAGGCCAGTATGCCGCATCCTTGTCACAAGGCCGGATGTTTGTATGGACAGGACCTCGCGGCAGCGCTCATCCCTCTGTCCCTTGCTGTCCGGCACAAAGGGGTGCCTGTCGATCCGGCGCTGGAGGGTTTCCCGCCTTGAAGGACAGGCTTTAAACATGACCCTCCTGTAACCGCGGGCATTCTGGCCTGAGTGGCAGGCGCCCATGGCGGTCCTGTAGGACAGAAGGCCGTCTATGTCTATATCATAGGAGATCAGGTCGCTGGTGTTAAGGAACCTGTCCGACTGGGCCGCAATAACGCCGTTTTCAGCGATGATGTTATGCCCGCCGAAAACCAAATCGGTGGAGGACTCCCCTATATTGCAGGACGAGTAGACATAGCCCGCAACGCAGCGGCCCGACTGGATCTCCACAAGGCTGGCCCGGTATGAGGCCTTGCCCACGCGCTCATTGCTTGCTGAAAGGTTGAAAAGAAGCACCGCCCCCGCCTGGGCCAGAAAGCCGCTCTGGGGGACGGGAACCCAGAGGTCCTCGCAAATTTCCACGCCGAAGCAGAAGTTGTCGTTATCCTCGCAGGCGAATATAAGATCGTTGCCTATGGGCACAGCCTTATCGCCTATCCGGATTTCCTGTATATCAAGCAACTCGGCTCTCGAAAACCACCGGTTCTCGTAGAACTCGTTGTAGCCGGGAATATGGGTTTTCACAACGAAGCCGAGAATGTCGCCGTCCTGTATAACGGCGGCGCAGTTGAACAGCCTTCCCTTGATATTGAGGGGAAGCCCGGCCATGACCACCATGAGGGAACCACGGGTGCTGGCTGCAATCTCCTGCAGGGCTTTCACGGCGCCATCCTGCAGGATGGTCTGCCTGAACAGGTCGGCGCATGTATAACCCGTTATGCATAATTCGGGCAGGACCAGGAACTCAACTCCCTGCTGGTTCGCCCTTTGGATCATCCCGATAATCCGCTCTTTATTAAATTCAACATCCCCGACCCGCATCTCAGGCGAAGCGGCGGCAACTCTCGCAAAACCATACTGATCCATTTTCCACACCAGCCTTTGAGCAAAAATCTTAAGGCACGGGTTTTATGCCGGGCGCGGCAGCTTCTCATTATGCCGTTTAAGAGCGGCCTTCCTCATGGCTGCGGCCCTCTGCGTGTTATCATATCCAAAAAATTACGAATGCTATCCTATGATTGAATCTTATCAGAATATCCAAAAAAAAGAAAGTGGGCCTTATGCCCGCAAAAAAACCCCAGGCATAATCCTGAGGCTTTAATTGGAGCGGGTGAAGGGAATCGAACCCTCGCGACCAGCTTGGAAGGCTGGGGTTCTACCACTGAACTACACCCGCAGGTATGTCACAATGTGATAATCAATGTGCGATAGTCTTGACGCAATGATTATTATACAGGCCCGTTACCCGCTTGTCAAGAAACTTAACATGGTTGGGAGAAGTTAGTTTTTCATTTTGCACTAAGCTTTTCCGGTCAGCCCTGAGGCTCCTGTAATCGGCACCGGCTTCTCAGGCAATTGTTATTTCTCCGCCAGGCCCATCAACTCCTTCAATATTGTAGGATCAGCGTTAAGTTCCCTGACAAACTCCTGGCAGATCCTGTATTTTTCACGGTTGAAGCCTGAAACCCGGGTTGCCCGGATCAAAAGGTTCTTGGGCGTGTCCAGGGGCGACACGTACTCCACGACTGACACCTTGTAGCCGAAGGCCTCCAGGACCATGCACCTTATGCCGTCGGTGAGGACATCTGCCATCCTGGCCTTCAGGACCCCGTGCTTTAATATTTCCCTGAAGGGATCGTACCTGTATTGGGACAGAAGCTCGCTGTGGCAGCATGGCACGGCCACGATTCCCCTCGCCCTGCTCCTTATGCCGTAGGCCAGCGCATAGTCGGTGGCCGTATCGCAGGCATGAAGGCTTACCACCAGGTCGGGTTCGATAGCCCCCTCGCCTTCCTCCTCATAGATAAGCTGCCTGATATCTCCCTTTATAAAGTTCATGTTACGGTATCCCAGGCGCCTGGCGATACCGCGTGAGGCCCCGATAACTTCCTCGGAGATGTCAATGCCGGTAAACCTGCAGTTCAGCTTCAGGACATCCTTTATATAGTAGTTGAGGACAAATGACAGATAGGATTTTCCGCAGGCGCAGTCCACGATCCTGATCTCGCTTTTGCCTGCGGCAAGCTCCCTTATCATGGGATCCAGGAGCTCGACAAAATGGTCGATCTGGTTGTATTTCCTGATCATGTCGTTCTTTATCTTGCCGTTTTCAGCCATGATGCCGATCTCCTTGAGCAACGGGTCGGCCTTTCCTGCCTTTATCCAGTACTCCCTGCCCGAAATGGCGCCGGTCTCGGCATGTCCCCGGAACAAGTCCTCCCTGTCTTCCTCAAGCTGCCTGGTTTTCATGGTAACGTTCCCCGATCCGGCCTCAATAATCAGCGTTTCTCCGCGGAAACCGCATTCCAGGTATACCGAGTCATACCTCTGGGCATAATCGACCATCAGGCTGGAAAGATCCCGGGGCTTAACCCGGTCGTTCCGGCCTTCGAAACGCACGTCGAGCATATCGCCTGAAGGCTCGGCTGAAAGCGGAAAGCGCTTTGCGCCTGATTTGAAATCACCCTTTATGGATATGAAATAGTCCATTTCCTCGGAAATCCTGTATGATAATCCCTGCAGCATGAGTCCCAGCTTGTTTAGGGTCTGCCTGTCCATATGCACCATCCTTTTGATTTGTTATTCCTATTCCGCACCAATAAGCGTCTTTTCTTCCTCTGTCAGTTCCCTGTATCCGCCTGGTTCCAGCGTTTCATCCAGTTTGAGCTGTCCCATCCCGAGGCGCTTCAGGTATGTCACCTCTGCCCCGACCGCCCTGAACATTCGTTTTACCTGGTGGAACTTCCCCTCATAGACCTCCACATGGGCTATGACCGGCTCCATGCTGATAAAGCGAAGCTCTGCCGGCAGGGCAGTAAATTCATCGTTTATTACTACGCCCTTCCTGAAGGCGTCTATGGCCGATTCTCCGGGATATCGGTCCAGGTGAGCCTCATAGAGCTTGGGCACGCGCTTTTTCGGGGACAGCAGGTTATGGGCCAGGTCGCCGTTGTTTGTGACTAAAAGAAGCCCCTCCGTGTCCTTGTCCAGCCTTCCCACGGGGAAGACCTGCATCCGCCTGTATTTCTCGGGCAAAAGGTCCAGCACCGTCCTGGCAGACCTGTCGGTTGTGGCGGTAAGGACCCCGCCGGGCTTGTTCATCATGAGGTAGACATACCTGCTGTACCGCACCGGGGCGTCGTCAAGGGTGACCCGGCTGGTTTCAGGGTCCACATGGAAGCCGGGGTCGGTGCAAATCTTACCGTCCACCTTCACCCGGCCCTTTTTTATGATCTTCTTGAGTTCGCTCCTCGCGGCGATTCCCTGTTCTTTCAGGAACCGGTCCAGGCGCATGGTTCCCATTACTGCATCCTCCAACCCTTCGGGTACAGGTTCTTCATGGCGCCCCCGTCCTGTTTCGCCCATCCCAGCGGGAAGCCGTCCACGCAAACTGCCGTGTATCCCTTTTCCCCGTCATGGATCAGGGTTTCTCCCTTAAGATAGCGGATGACCCCGTGGTCCAGGGCGGCCAGGTTCACAACACGCCTGAAGTCGCCCGCGTTCAGGGCCATGGCCAGGGATGCGGAAGGCTCGAAACGCCCCTTCGCATACTCGCCAAGGTAAAGGCCCGCCTTCTCCCATCTCAGGCCGGGGACTTCGGGCAGGGCAGGCGGAAGCCTGAAGAGGCTGCTGCCCTTTACATGGAATACTCCGTCAAGGCAGGTGTTCAGGTTTTCCTGCTCAAAGGCCCGGAAGGCTTCAAGGGCCTGCTGCGCATCTATGCTCGCCCATGACGCTTCACCCGGGGTATATTCGCCCGTGTATGGCCCTGTTTCACATGATTGTCCTTCGCTCGAACGCCGTTCAAGAAGCATATCGCTGCCAGCAACTGTACCGGCCGGGGTTCCAGGCTTTTTCAGGCAGAATACGAAATGGCCTTCGCCTCTGGCTTTATGCGGCCATAACCGCAGCCCCCGGCTGAAGAGCTCGCTGTCGTCCCCCGACCATTCTCCCCGGGACCTCTCCCATCCGGGATAATCCCTTATAAGCTGCGGTTCAAGATTGTATTCTTTGGCGAAATACGCCATGTTCCTCTCATTCTCGTCGGGATTGAACGTGCAGGTGGAATAAACGATGATGCCGCCGGGTTTCAGCATTGCATATGCCCTGTCGAAGATTTCCTTCTGCATGGCGACGCATTCCGAGCTTTTATACCTCGAATAACTCCTTATGGCCTCCCAGTCTTTTCTGAACATACCTTCGCCGGAGCAGGGAACGTCCAGGAGTATCCTGTCAAAGTATTCAGGGAAGACCCGGGTAAGCCTTTCGGGGGTCTCGTTTACTACCAGCGTATTGGTTATGCCCATGAGCTCAATATTCTTAACCAGCGCTTTTACCCGTTTCGGGCTGATGTCGTTGGACACTATAAGCCCGGAATTCTTCATCAGGCAGGCCAGATGTGTGGTCTTGCCTCCGGGAGCCGCGCAAAGGTCCAAGACCCTCTCCCCCGGCCTGGGTGACAAGGCCTGGGCAGGCATCATGGCGCTGGGCTCCTGGATATAGTAGAGGCCGGCATGATAATACGGGTGTTTGCCTGGCGCAGAATCCTCATAGTAGTAGCCTTCCGCGATCCAGGGGATGGGCGTCAGCTTTCCTTCAAAGAGCTTCTCAAATGAGGCGGGATTGGTTTTAAGCGTATTCAGGCGCAGGCCATTTATGCGCCCATCATCGAAAGACTTCCTGAAAAGCGCGTATTCATCGGGATCCATCAGATCCCTGAAGATTTCTTCGAAATGTTCCGGCAGTTTCATCTATCCCGTTCAACCCCTGAAAACCCGAGGCGGACGCGTTTTTATTTCGCGTTCAGGTTGTACAGATCATTTTCAATAAGGAGCCTGGCTCGTTCCGCAGTCTTGCCGCCGCTTTTTATGGCATCTTCCAGGAACTCTGGGTGCTCCTTTAAAAACAGCCTCATGGAGCCGTCCGGGTCTTCCATGTAATCCAGCACCAGTTTCAGTTGGGCCTTATCTATATACCGCCTTTTAAAGGCTTCCTCGAATACGCACCTGTCAATGCTGACCAGGGCGTGGGATTCCACGTTGAGTTTTGCAAGGGCTTCCGCCCCTCCCTGGAGCCTGTCCACCACAACCAGGCTGTGCTTCATCCTTGCTCCCAGGTCGCCGATTATGGGAACCCAGGCCCGGGTATAGCTGGAGGCCGAGGTGATGAGGTCGGCCACGTGCAGCACGGCAGCGCCGCTCAAATCCCCGGGTTCATGGGATGACCCGTTCTCATATACGACCGCGCCCATGTCCTTGAAAAGGGTGATATGCGGCTTTCCCAGTTTGTCTGCAACGGGTATGGAGAAAAACCAGTCCCGGCGCTCCCCTCCTGAAACAAAGGCAATCTCAGAAGGGTTCAGCTGCTCATTGATATAGGCCGTAAGGGCGTCTATGGTTCCCCGGTAGATGGGGTTGTTCCGGTACTGGTCCATAACGGTTTTATGGATCTCCCCGGTGCATGCTTCCTTGTCATCCTTCCGGCCGTCGATCTTTTCAAGGAGCCTGTTGGCTTCATCCTCGCTCCCGAACAGGAAATGGGTGTTGATATAGTATGGGCCTATTTTCCCGGAGGTATACCAGAAGGGTTTATCCTTGGGACACACCCTTATTGCTTTAGTCTCGAAAAGATAGGATATGAGCTGGCTGTACACGTGGATCCCCGCCTTTTTAACTGTGGTTCTTAAAGATAACAGCGCTACACGATTAACCCGCCAATCAGTTCTGAAACCGAACTGAAGCCGTTTTCCGCCATATACTGCTCAAGGCCGTCGATGGCCTCCACCCAGGCATATGGGTTTACGAAACCCGCCGTGCCTATCATGACCGCAGATGCGCCGGCAAGCAGGAACTCGGCCACATCGGTGCCGGTGGTTATGCCTCCCATGCCTATCACGGGTATCTTAATCGCCCTGGACACTTCATAGACCATCCTGAGGGCTATGGGCTTCACCGCAGGTCCTGATAGCCCGCCCGTTATATTCCCCAGCACAGGCCTCCTTGTTTTGGCGTCTATGGCCATTCCCAGGAGGGTGTTTATCAGGGATACGGCATCAGCCCCCGCTGCCTCGGCGGCACGGGCGAGTTCGGATATATCTGTGACATTGGGCGTAAGCTTTACGATAAGCGGTTTTTTACAGGATTTCCTGACCCTTGAAACCACCTGCTCGATGCCTGACGCGGTGCTTCCAAAAACCATGCAGCCCTCTTTCACATTGGGACAGGACAGGTTCAGTTCTATGGCATCCACGTCCGCATCGGACAGTATCCTTACCATCTCTTCGTATTCTTCCACGGTGTTTCCTGAGGCATTTGCAATTATTGCCGTATCATACCGGCGCAGGAACGGGATCTCGTCCTTTATGAACGCGTGGACTCCGGGGTTCTGAAGGCCGACGCTGTTCAGGATTCCTGCAGGCGTTTCGGCGATCCTCGGCGGCGGGTTCCCTTTCCTTGGCTTGAGGGTCAGCCCCTTAACCGCGATGCCCCCGAGCATTGAAAGATCAAAAAAGGCACTGTATTCACGGCCAAAGCCGAAGGTACCCGATGCTGCAATAACCGGGTTTTTCAGGCCAAGGCCGGCAATATTCACTGACAGGTCAACCTTTTTCTCCATCATGGACCAAAACTCCCCGCGGTCGCAAGTTTTTTATCTCCGTTATGCCAAATCAAGGCCGGATATCGGCCGGATTTATTCGAATATAACGCTATCCCCGCTGAATACAGGCCCGTCCTTGCAGACATGGGCATAATCCCAGTCGCCGTTCATTCTTACCTTGCAGGCGCATACCAGGCAGGCGCCCAATCCGCAGCCCATCCTCTCCTCCAGCGATACCTCGCACGGGATGTTTTTCTGTTTGCAGATCTCTGCAGCGCGTTTCATCATGGGTGCGGGCCCGCAGATAAATACCCGGTCAAACTGCTTCTCATTAAGCTTCTTCTCCAGCAGGGATGTGACAAATCCCGGTACGCCATAACTCCCGTCATCGGTGGAGATGGAAAGTTCATGGCATTCCTTTCGGAAATCTTCCTCCATGACCACCTGGTCCCGGGTCCTGAAGCCTAAAAGAGCAAGTTTCTCAGAGGCCGGGTGCTCCCTTAAAAGCTGCAGCAGCGGGAACACGCCGATGCCACCTCCAACCACGGCGATCCTCCGGTCGTTGCTGTCAAGGCTGAATCCTCTTCCCAGCGGACCCATGATGTCTATGGGATCACCTTCGCCCATGGCGGACAAGGCCTGGGTCCCTTTGCCCCTTACCTGGACCCCTATATCGAATGTGCCCCGGTCCCGGTCAATGCGGCAGATGCTGAAAGGACGCCTCAGGTAAGCGTCGGGGCCGCCGCATCTCACGTTCACAAACTGCCCGGGTTTTCCCGACGCAGCGATTTCGGGCGACTCTATTGTCATCAGGAAGGTATCTTCATTCAACCGTTTTATGGACCCAATCCGATGGACCAGATTCATCCTGCTACCTCCGGATTTTTTCTTTT
>JAAXZX010000043.1 GCA_012719645.1 Clostridiaceae bacterium | reverse complement strand
ATATAATTAAAGGAAACATAATGAGGCATCAGGCTTTACTGATTCTTATAATAAAACACCGCAAGCTGGGTCCTGTCCCGAAGCTGCAGCTTTTCCAGGATTACGCTGAGATAGTTGCGCACCGTTCCCTCGCTGAGGTAGAGCGTGGCGGCTATCTCTTTGTTGTTCATGCCTTCGGCCACCAGGGCGATGATCTCGGCTTCCTTCTCGCTAATGCCATACTTTGAAAAGTCCGGCTTTCGGCTTTTCTTAAGCACGGTGGGAATACGGGACACAATATCGTCCCCGAATACGCTCTGCCCTTTATAAACAGCCTTTAGGGACGGCAGGATGCTTTCATAGTTCTGTTTCAGCAGGTAGCCGCGGGCTCCCATTTTAAGAGCCCTGATAATGTACTCGTCATCGGAGAATGTGGTGAGGAAAAGGATCCTGGCCGAAGGATCATAGGATAGTATCTTCTCGGCTGCATCAAGACCGCTCATGCCTGACATGCGGATATCCATCAGGAGAATGTCTGGCCTGTAGCGCTCATAGAGGGCAATCGCTTCCTGTCCGCTTGAACCCACTCCCACAACATTTACTTCCCCGCTCGCTTCAAGGATGGTTTTAAGGGAAGCGCCAACCAGTCTGTCGTCATCCACAACTACAACATTCATGCATCATGACCCCTTTGGTATGGAAACAAACAACTCAAATCCGTTGTCTGTCCTGATACGGACTTTACCGTTCAATCTTTCCACCCGCTCAAATATGCTTTTCAGCCCCATGCCCTGGCTGCCCGGGATATATTCGCCTTCCGGGGACAGGACAAGACCCTGAGCAGGTTTGCTGCCATTATCGCGTAATATCAATTGATAAAGGACCGGATGCTCACGGAGGATAATATTCACCTCGGTGGCGTCCGAGTGTTTTGATATATTTGACAATGCCTCTTTTACGACAGCCAGCAGGCAATAGGTGGTGGGCAGATCAGGCTTGTTCTCAATGTCGTCTGTGAAACTGACCGGACAAAAGGTGAAACCCTTAATTATCCGGTAAATCTCTGCATGCAGGTCAATGGAAGAGTCATGCAGGTCATGGATGCTTTGCCGTATGCTGTCCATCCCGCTGGAGAGGGTTTCCTTAAGCGTAATAAGGTTTTCCCTCATGGGACCTTCCGGGGTTACAGCCAGCAGGGCGCCCACCTGGAGCAGGGTACTGGAAAGAACATGGCCGATATTGTCGTGTATGTCCCGCGCGATGCGGTTGCGTTCGTTCAGGGTGGCCAGGTTGATCTCATAATCCTGCTTCTCCAGGAGTTCCCTGTTTTTGGCTTCAAGTGAAAGCATGAGCTCCTTGGTGGTATCCCTGAGGTTCCGGTATTCCTTCTCCAGGTGGGTCAGCCGCCATGAGCGCCAGTTCATGAACCACGCCATCCCAAGGTACAGGACGATGCAAAAAATGCCCACGATGGGAAGACTGTCACGATGGGTAATAACCGGAAGTATTGCCAGGGGGAGAATCCAGGGGCTTTCCCAGAGGATGGCATCATACATCATGACAGGGATAAAATAGAACCATTCCGGGAAAAAGAGGCTCGCCAAAAGGTATGTGCCGGTGGTGACACGGGTCAGTGCCCTTTTCTCAAAATATGTGTTGAAAGAGCTCAGGGTGATAACAACAAGAACAGGGACATAGAAAACATTGCCTGTTACAAGGAAGCAGGCGGCAAGACAGCACAGGAACAGGACCAGTTTGTCAAACAAAGTGTTGGCCGAGACCGGAATATCTTTCCCGGGTTTTGGCTTGCCAGATTCCACCATCATATTCCTGTTTTATCATAACGGAGCATCAATGTACAGAAGCTGAGAATATGACATATGTCACATGGATTCATTCCTCCCGTCACTTAATCCGGCCCCTGGTTTTGCCTACAATAAAACTGCGGAGAAATATGACCGGCGTTTCAGACAAGGCTGAATCTCCTGGCTATATTTTATGACGGTATTTACGATGCGGAGGAATCGGTATGGTTATTAAAGTTGAGAATCTCGTAAAAAGATACGGGGATCTGATAGCGGTGGACCACCTGAGCCTTGAGGTCAGGCAGGGTGAAATCTTCGGACTTCTGGGACCAAACGGTTCAGGCAAGACAACCCTTATAAACTGCATATTAGCGCTTCTAAAGTATGACAAGGGCAGTATCTCGGTCTTCGGCAAGCCTATGGCGCCGGATGCCTATGACATCAAGAAGGATATCGGTGTCATAATGCAGAATGTGGCCGTGTTCAACGAACTGACCGTATATGAAAACATTGATTACTTCTGCGGCCTGTATGTAAGAGACAA
Organism: Clostridiaceae bacterium; assembly: GCA_012719645.1. Taxonomy (GTDB): domain Bacteria; phylum Bacillota; class Clostridia; order DSM-8532; family DSM-8532; genus Thermoclostridium_A. The sequence goes on along the minus strand of JAAXZX010000043.1, from coordinate 131,569 downwards.
AACAGAAAGAAAAAAGCTGGTGGAGGAAGCCATTGATTTTGTCGGCCTGAACGATTTCCGCTCCTTCTATCCCAAGAAGCTCAGCGGCGGCTTATTGAGAAGGCTGAATATTGCCTGCGGGATTGCCCATAAACCTAAACTGATCATCCTCGATGAACCCACCGTGGCCGTCGATCCCCAGAGCAGGAACAATATCCTGGAGGGTATAGTCAGGCTCAACCGGCTGGGAGCCACCATCGTATATACCTCACACTACATGGAGGAAGTAGAGCAGATCTGCAGCCGCATCATGATTATTGACAAGGGCAGGATTATCGCCACGGGGACAAAGGAAGAACTGAAGTCCATGATTAACGTGGGAGAGATTGTTTCAGTGGAATCGGTTGAACTGGACCAAAACCTGCTGGATGTCATACGGCGGCTGCCCAATGCCAGCCAGGTGGATTATGAAAACAGCAACCTGACTGTTACCTTCACAAAGGGCAGAAACAATCTTCTGAACCTGATGGATCTTCTCAGGAAGGAAAACATCAGCTATGGCAGCGTCTACTCAAAGCTGCCCACACTGAACGACGTGTTCCTGGAGTTCACCGGAAGGCAGCTTAGGGATTGAGAGGAGGACTGACATGTTTGCTCATGTTTTCAAGTACCGGATGAAATGCTTTCTTGGTGACAGGGTTACCCTCTTCTGGACCATGGTCTTCCCGATCCTGCTTTCAACGCTGTTTCTGATGGCTTTTTCCAATTTCAGCAAAGCCACCAGCTTCACCGGGATAAAGGTTGCTGTTGTGAACAATGATGCTTACCAGGAAAACAGGATGTTCCAGGAAGCTCTGGACTCGGTCACCGAAAAGCAGGGAGACGAGGAGCCATTACTGTCCATGGAGCTGGTTTCCCTGGAGGAAGCTGAAACCCTTCTGGACCAGGGGGAAGTGCATGGCATAATTCTTTTGGATCCGGACATAAAGCTCGTGGTAAATCAGTCAGGGTTCAACCAGTCAATCATAAAAAGCTTTCTGGACCAATACCAGCAGGTCAGCGCCTCGTATGCGACGCTGTTTCAAATGAGTCCCGAGTTGCTGGCCAACAGGGATGCGTTGAAAGATTACTCGGCAAATTATGATTTCCTCGTGGAGAGAAACCCGGGGAAAAATGAAACAGATATCACCGTAACATACTTCTATGCCCTTCTTGCCATGACAGCCCTATACGGCTCCTTCTGGGGAATTCGCACAGTAAACGAGGTGCAGGCGGATCAGAGCATGAAGGGAGCCCGCGTCAACCTGGCTCCTGTCCACAAGATGAAAACACTCCTGGCTGGTATACTGGCTGCCTGGATCATCCAGTTTGCGGAACTGAGTATCCTGATCCTGTATATGAGCATGGTCCTGAAGGTGTCCTTCAGCAATCAGGTGTGGTGTATCCTGCTGACCGGCTTGGTTGGTTCGCTGACCGGTATAACGCTTGGAACCATGGTGGGCGGCCTTATCAGGAAGAGCGATGGCATAAAGACGGGTGTTCTGCTGGGAATAACAATGACATTGTCGGGTTTCGCAGGTCTCTACTTCGCGTCATTCAAGTATGTGGTCACAAAAGCCGTTCCAGTTATGGCATACATCAACCCGGCAAACCTGATAACCGATGCCCTTTATGCCCTGTATTACTATGACACCTACGAGCGTTTTGCCCTTAATATCGTACTGCTGCTGGCTTTTGCAGCCGTGTTCTGCCTGCTGACCTATCTTAGCGTAAGGAGGAATCGATATGCCAGTATTCCAAGCATACAAGAGGGTGATTAAGAAATGCATACCCCAGTTGCTGATATACATTTTTGTGTTTGTTGCATTTGCCGCGATCCTGATGACCAGCGGCGCCCCTGCATCCACTGTGCAGTTTGATGATGCCAGGGCAAGAATGGCCTATCTGGATGAGGCGGATTCCTCCATACTGACCGAAGGTCTTAAGAACTACCTGTTACAGTATGCGGACTTTGTTGACGTGAACCATGACCAGGCTTCCCTGCAGGATGCGCTTTTCTTTGAAGAGGTCCACTACATCCTCAGGATCCCTGCGGGATTCACGGAAGACTTCATGGCAGAAAGGCCGGTTGAGATTGAGAAGATCAGCAGACCCGGCACAACTACTTCGGTGTACCTGGACATGAATATCAGCAAATTTTTAAACACTGCCAGGTTCTATCTGGCCAATATCCCTGGAATATCGCAAAGGGAACTGGTTGCCCTGGTCAGCAGGGACCTGGCGGTTGAGACGACTGTGGAGGTCAGGCCTACGGCGGTAAACGCAGATGCCGGTGAATCCCTCAGTATATTTTATAATTACATGTCATATGTGATCCTTAACCTTTTGATCCTGGGAGTGGGGACTTTCATGCTGGTCTTCAACCAATTGGACCTTCGCAGAAGAACCATCTGTTCTCCGGTTCCCTTAAGGCAGCAGAACATGCAGATCCTTTTCGGCAACCTGATCTATGCAGTGGTATGCTGGCTTATCATGATGGGGATGGGGTTTGTCTTGTATGGGAAAGCCATGCCGGCAAAGCAGGCTATGCTTGTAGCCCTCAATGGCCTTGTATTTACCTTTGTTTCCCTGAGCATCAGCTTTATGATCGGCAGCGCGCTTAACAGCCGTAATGCCCTGTCGGCGGTGACAAATGTATTGTCCCTCGGCATGTGCTTTACCGGCGGGGCTTTTGTTCCCCAGTATCTTATAGGGGAGCAGGTCCTGTCCTTCTCCCGGATCTTTCCCACCTACTGGTATGTGAGGTTTAATAATGAGATCATAAGCATGGCAAACATCACTTTTGACTCGCTGAAACCCCGGTTGGGATACCTGGGTATGCAATTGGGCATAGCTGTTGCCGTCCTTGCCGTTGCCCTGGTGATCATAAAGCAGAGGCGCCAGGCGGAGAATGCGTGAGCGAATTGATAAAGGCCACCCTGTGGGGTGGCTTTTGCATTAGGCCGCCTGTCGGGCGGCAGCTGGCTGCTTATCTTCCGCATGAAGGCTTACAGCAGAAATTACGGTCGTTCTTGAATGAACAGGCGACAATAAAGAATCCTATAGCCACCACCAAATAGCCCCAGAATGCTGTTTCATTATCCTGACAGATTATCCGGTCCAACATACGCCTCGCCTCCTTCTCATTAGCATCATATGCAGAAGGGAGAGGGATGTTCGAAGATATCCATCACTTCGTAATACAAATAAGATGTTGAATTTCCGGCTGCTATGCCATATTGGCTCCCATGTTATGTCAAAAGATTGGTTACCCGCCATATACCTGATATAATAATGTGGGTTTGATATAAGGGGTGAATAGCATGGGATTCGTGAACATACTGGGAGAGTATTTATCGTATCCGGGGCTGTTCCGGAAACTCTTGCCCGCGAATAAGGGCGTAAACGCGAGCAGGCATGTTTTTGGCGATGATAAAAACCAGTATATCCTGTCTTTCACGCCTAAGGAACCTGGCAGGAATACAACTGTGATATACATACACGGCGGCGGATGGAGGCAGGGCTCGCCCGACGCATTCAGGTTTATCGGGCAAAAATTCGCGGACCTGGGCTATCATGCCGTTTTACCCGGATACAGGCTTGCACCGCGGCACAAATACCCGGTTCAGGCAGAGGACGTTTTTTCGGGAGTAAAAAGGTACATTGAACTGCGGGGAAGCGCGGGCAATCCCGTAAAAGATGTTATTGTTGCCGGCTCATCAGCCGGCGCCCACCTGGGGGCAGTCCTGGTCTATGACAGGAACCTGCAGGAGAAATACGGCATACAGCGTGATATATTCAAAGGTTTCATCTCCCTGAGCGGTCCCCTGGTATTTGAAGAATGCAGGGGCAGAACGATTGCTGCTCTTTTGAATGGCCTTTTCCCCAGGAACTATGACAGAAAATCAGCAGATCCCTGGTCCCTTGTCAGAGGTGATGAGAATGTACCGGTATTGTGCATTCATGCCGAAAGGGATCCTTTACTGGAAACCGGGAATTCAATCATTTTCGCGGACAGGATAAACAGCTATAAACCGGGGCTGGCACGGTGCCATATTGAAAAAAGTAAAAACATGTTCCACTCCAACCTGGCCGCTGGCATATTCCTTTATGATAATCCTGTCGCAGATATGCTGTTTAGCTGGATTGAGGAGTTGTCTGCAAAAGAATCATCATGAAATCCGCAGCATCTTAGGTGACAAGGTGTTCACCATCGAATTCTGCTGCAGGATGAGGATAGCCGTAAAAAAGAACTGACGATGAATGAGGGAAGTTGGAAGATGTTTGAGATAAAAAGGATAGATAATGTTGATGAAGAATGTGTCATGGTCATAAGAAGCTCATTCAGAACCGTTGCCGATGAGTTTGGCCTGACAAGGGAGAATGCTCCTACAAACGCGGCCTTCATTGAACTGGATGCCCTTACCGCCATGCGGCAGAAAGGGGCGCAAATGTACGGCGGATTCTGCGATGGCCGGCTCGTAGGCTTTGTCGCAGTCAGGAAAGCAAAGGATGATCTGTACTATATGGAGAAGCTTGCCGTATTGCCCGACTTCAGGCACAGGGGGTATGGCCGGCAACTGGTGGATTTTGCTGTGAAGGCTGTCAGGGAAGCCGGCGGCAGGAGGATCTCCATCGGGATCATTAACGAGAACACAGTCCTGAAGGAATGGTATAAGTGCATCGGATTTATCGAAACTGAAACCAGGCAGTTCCCGCACCTGCCGTTTACCGTCTGCCACATGGAACTGGCTGTTTGAAGCCGCAAAATGAAGGAGGCATATGGATTTGTACGATGTAAGGGAAGTCCACGATAAGGATCTTAAGACCAGTATAACTCTTGAAATCATGAACGCGCTGCCCGATTGGTTCAGTCCGCCTGAAGACATTGTGAGAAAGTCTGCCATACACAGGGATATGCCCTTCTTTGCGGCGTTCGACGGGGACAGGGCCATCGGCTTCGTTGCCCTGAAAATACATAATGAATACACGATCGACATGTATACCCTGGGTGTGCTGCAGGAATACCACAGGCAGGGCGTGGGGAGCGCCATCCTTAAGGCTGTTGAGAATTACGGCAGGAGCAACGGATTCAGATTCATCACTGTCAAGACCCTTGACGCCTCAGCCCAGTACGAACCCTACGAACGGACCAGGACATTTTATCTTAAAAACGGGTTCTGCCCGCTGGAGGTCTTTCCCCTCTTCTGGAACGAGGAGAATCCCTGCCTGTTACTTGCCAAATACATCGGCTGACCATTAAAGCCTTTCCTATTTGCGATAACCTACTATCTCAAAGGGAGAGTGGGGGAGTTTCTCGCCGTAGACCAGGCGCATGGCGCAGCGCGCCAGCCTGTCGCCCACAGCCTGCTTGCCCAGCGGATGCAGGTCGTTATGCTCTCCCAGGTCGAAAGCCGCTGCCATGGCGGTTTTTGGCATATCCAGAGCGAGCCACTGCTGTTGTCTCAAAAGGTGCCAGTGGGGTCCTCCTTCCCAATGGGGCAGTTCCACCAGCAGGAAGGGAATATCATATCCCCAGTCCGACCGCCAGGTGCTTATAAGTGCCCGGAGCTTCTCGGCATATCTTTCAGGATTATCAGCATCGGCTTCACCCTGGTACCAGAGCGCGCCCTTTATGGTAAATCGCCTAAGCGGCGTTATCATTCCGTTGTACAATCCCGTAGGCTTGTATGTAAAAAAGACTTCCGGTGCGGGAGGCAAGGCTGAAGCGCCCCGCCGGAAAAGCCATTTGCCGTTCAGGTTGAATACCCCGTCATCGGTGGAGAGCAGGTATTGCTTTCCGGGAGTGAAACAGCCCCCATCCTTGCTGATTACACGGATTGCTATCACACAGCGCCCCGAAGGCAGCGAGGGCACAATATACTCCCGCGGCGGATACCGGTATGTGGTGTTTCCTACCACCTGTCCATTTACATAGACCATGTCCCAGTCAATCAATGTGCCTAAAAACAGTGTCGCCTTTTTTCCGGCAAGCTCAGGGGGGATGTGAAGGGTCTTCCTCAGCCACACCGAGCCCGAACCTGGCCAGGGATCAAGAAGGTCCCGTTCTTCCCAGCCTTCATCGCTGTAGTCGGGAGAATGCCAGCTTTCCCGGAGTCCCGGATCGGAGGCGTCTATCCCGCTGAAGAAACTCTCTATCTGCCTCATATCCTCAGCCTGTACCCTTGCCACATAGCCGTCGTCGGCGCATAGGTCAGCTTCCCGGATCAGTTCGGGAAAAGCCTCCAAAGCCCCCCGGCTCATCCATGCATGGATGGGGGTCCCGCCAATTGCCGACAAAATCAGCCCGATGGGGACATGATATCGCTCATGAAGTCGTTTTGCGAAAAAGTAACCCACTGCTGAGAAGTCGCTGATAGTGTCGGTGGAAGCCGCGGACCAATGCCCTCCTTCAAGGCTGTCCTGGGGCCCATGGAAATTGAAACGCTGGGGCACAGTGAACTGGCGGATATTCGGATTGGGGGATGCGATTTCCTCCGGGTACATATGCTTTACCCTTGACATGGGGATCTGCATGTTCGACTGGCCTGAGCAGAGCCACACATCACCCACAAATACATCATTTATGGTTATTTCGTTGATACTCATGGTGTACGGGCCACCGGGCGGGAGGTTATCAAGAAGGATCTCCCAGTATCCTGACGGGTCGGGAGCCGTAACATACTGCTTTCCCAGAAAGGTGAGAGTAACGCGCTCATCGGCCTTTCCCCAGATTCTGGCCGCGGTGCCGCGCTGCAGAACCATTCCATCCGATATAAGCTTTGGAAGCATTATGCTCATAATATCCGCCCCTTCCCGGATTATACATATAGAAATTTTCTTTAACAGATCTAACTCATTATAGGATTTAATAAGTTATAATACAAGTATAATTAGCCTGTACTGATATTTATAGGATAACAGTCAAGCCGGGTTTTGTGCAATATGCGCAATTAGGCTTCTTTTCAATGTTTTTTATCTGTTGAATATGTGTGATATTTTAGTATCCTAGTATTGACACGCATGAAGGTTCGTGGTAATCTTTATTCAAGGAAGGCCGGAAGATCGTGCATATGTTTGGTTACAGGTCAGGCTGGGAGTACATGACATCTTCTGCCCCGGCATATCAAAATATGTAGAGTAAAGGGGATACGACAGTGAAAACCGTAGCATTGGCTGGCTCACCCGGAAGGGGCAAAAAGTTCATTGCCTACATAAAGCGATACTGGACTCTTTATCTTCTGTTGCTTCTTCCTCTTACATATTTTATTATTTTCAAGTACATACCCATGCAATATATACAGATTGCATTCAAGAAATACAGTATTGTTAAGAGCGTCTGGGAAATGCCCTGGGCAGCCAACAACGGTTTGGAGTATTTCATCAAGGCATTTTCAAACAAGGACTTCATCAACGCATTGCGCAATACCATCATGCTTAATTTCCTGGACCTGATCTTCGGTTTCCCGGCTCCCATCATACTCGCGCTGCTGCTCAACGAATTGCCGTTCCCAAGGTACAAGCGCGTAACGCAGACCGTTGCCTATATGCCTCACTTCCTTTCATGGGTTATCATAGCCGGACTTGCCAGGCAGTTGTTCGCTCCCACCAGCGGTCTCGTCAATAACTTCCTTACCAAGATAGGGTTGGATACTATTCCTTTCCTGAACGAGCCCAAATGGTGGGTGGTAACCTATGTATTCCTTGGGATCTGGCAGAGTGTAGGGTGGAACACCATCATCTACCTTGCCGCCATCACGGCCATCAACCCTGAGTTGTATGAAGCCGCCGAAATGGACGGCGCCGGCCGCTTCAGAAAGATGTGGCATATTACGCTGCCGGGCATACGTACAACAATTGTTACGCTGCTTATCCTGAGCCTTGGCAGGATACTGGGAAGCGAGTTCGACCGGCCATTTGCCCTGATGAACCATATGGTGAACGATGTGGCCAACGTTATTTCGATATTTGTTTACAAATATGGTATACAGGCGCTGCAATTTTCGCTGGCAACAGCGGTTGGACTGTTCCAGTCCGTGGTTTGCGTCATATTCCTTTTCATGGCAAACGCCTTAGCAAAGAGATTCGGCGAGCGCGGTGTCTGGTAAGGATGAGTTGCACCACGGTTTTAGGAGGTTTACAGCATGATTAAGTCTAAAAAATCAAAAGTCGGCGATTTGGTTGTTGCCTTCTTCTGCTTCCTGCTCATATTGGTCTGTTTGCTGCCCATGCTTAATGTGCTGTCCCGCTCATTAAGCGCCTCGGAAGCATTGATCAAGAACAAGGTCTGGCTCTGGCCTGTTGGATTAAATCTTGATGCCTATAAACTGGTACTCAATGACACCAAGTATACCTGGTCCCTGGTTTGGACCGCCATCCTGACCGTAATCGGAACCTGTTTGTCCCTGTTTATGACCACTATATGCGCATATCCGCTTACATACGATAAACTTAAGGGGCGCCGCATTATCAACACAATTATTATCTTCACCATGTATTTCAGCGCAGGCACCATCCCCATGTATCTCCTGCTCAAGGAGCTGGACTTTCTGAACAGACCGGTTGTCCTGGTCGTTCCGTATTGCCTGAGCGTGTTCAACATGATCATCATGCGCAGTTTCTTTTATGGCATACCTGAAAGCCTCAGGGAATCGGCGGAACTGGACGGCGCCGGTCCTGTGCGGGTACTTGTCAGCATCTACCTGCCGATGTCCACCCCTGTTATCGCCACGCTGGCCCTATTCTATGCGGTGGGGCGCTGGAATGGGTTTTCGGATTCCCTGATGTTCATGAAAAAAAGGGAGTATTATGTTATTCAGCATCTGCTGTACCTAATTATCAACAGCATGAGCAATATAGAAGTTACGACACAGGAAGGGTTTTCACCTCCGGGACTTTCCGAGACCCTCAAATCAGCGACAGTCATGTTTGCTACCGTGCCCATCCTGTTCGTATACCCGTGGCTTCAGAGATACTTCATCACAGGCGCAACCCTTGGCGCCATAAAGGAATAAATCAGTGCCCCGGACACTATGTGTCTAAAATATAGCAAATAGGAGGATTAATATGAAGAGAACGATTTCCATCCTGCTCGTTTGTTTCATGATGGTCGCGCTTCTGGCAGGCTGCGGCAGCGAGCCGGCTTCAACAACGCCTACTCCGGCGCAGCAGACATCGCCGTCTTCTGGAAGCAACGAACCATCAGCGCCGACACCGGAACCTGAGATTGTTGACAGGAAGTTCACAAAAACCAGGTCCATCACGGTTGAGATCTATGATCGTAACAATGATGGCGGGTCTCCACCGGAAGACAACTTCTTTACCAACTTCATCAAAGAGGGTGTACTTCGCGATCATAACGTAGAGGTAACCTACATTCCGGTAGGCCGCTGGACAGAGGTTGAGGAGATCAACAACCTGCTCGCCGCCGGCGATGCTCCCGATGTCTGCGTAACCTACAGCTATCCTACCATTCAGACATACGCCAACATGGGCGGTGTTCTTGACATGGCACCCTACCTGGAAGAGTACAAGGACTTGCTGCCCAACCTGTACGGACTGCTCGGAGAGAGGAACCTGTTCTGGAACAAGGATCCTCAGACAGGCACAGTATGGGCTATCGAGGCTCTTCTGTTCAACCAGGCCCGAATCAACACCTTCGTGCGTGAGGACTGGCTGAATAAGCTGAACCTTAAGGAACCCACAAACCTCCAGGAATTTGAAAGCATGCTCTATGCCTTCAAGAACAATGCTCAGGTGCTTCTGGGATCCGAAGCAAACCAGATGATCCCGTTCTCCATCAGCTTTGATGTTGGCTGGCGTGCAGATCATCTGCTGGCTGCCTTCGTTCCCAACGACATGACTGATAAGGAAGGCTACATCCGTGGATTCGATGACAGGCATATCCTGTATCCCGGAATCAAAGAGGGTGTAAGGGTACTTAACAAGTGGTACAACGAAGGCCTTATCTGGAAGGACTTCAACCTCTACGGCTCGGGTGACAGCACAGAGGATAACCTGATGAAGGCCGGTTATGTAGGATCCTTTATCCATAACTGGGACTATCCTTATCGTAATGGCGATGAAGGCATCCATGCCAACCTGCAGAGGCTTGTTGGTCCTGAGGCCGGATTTATCGCAGTTGCAGCCTTTGAGAATGACGCAGGCGTGTACAGGAAGTTCCTCTCCAATCCTATCGACCGTAAGGTATTCTTCCCCAGCACCAATGATGAGCCTCTCGCCTCCCTGCTGTACCTCGACTGGATCAGCAACCTTGAGAACCGCAAGTTCCTCCAGATCGGCGAAGAGGGTGTAAACCATGAAATTACCGCTGACGGCGCAGTGAAGATGTTGAGCGCTACAGGCGATAAGATCATGAACTCGCCCAGCAATATCGACTACACCATCACCATCAATGGTCTGGATCTTGGAGATCCTACACTGACCGCGAAGTCGCTGTCTCTCAACTATCCTGGTGTTGATCCCAGGTACATTGAGAAGGCATGGCCGCTTTCCACGAAGGATGGTCGTATCATTCCTCAGTTCAACGTCGGCGAGATCAAGGCTGAAGAGGGTATGGGCCCGGCTCTGTCCCAGAAGCGTGATACCTTCCTGGTTCAGGCTGTATCCTGCCCGCCCGATCAGTTTGATGCAGTGTTCGATGCCGGTATGCAGGACTACCTGAACTCCGGCGGACAGGCAATCATCGACGAGCGTACAGAGAAATACGCACAGTTCTACGAATAAACCGAAGAACAGGTCTAAAAGCCTGAAAAGGAAATGGGGGATCGCGTAAAGCGGTTCCCCATTTTGAATGCTTGGGATCCTGCGGCAAATGTTGGGGTGCCTGCCGTAAGAGTTTCGTATGGTCTTGCCATTGGCCCATAAGTGTGGCAGAATGAAGCAGACGGCTTTACAGCATTTTTGCAGGAACATTTTGATGATTGGTACAAATAGAAAGGTTATCATTAGCCGGATAACCCGGCTTTCGTTTTGTAAAGCAAAATAAAAAGTCAGGGCGGACGGTGGTTTGAACATGCTGGAGAACGGTAAGGAATACTGTACCTGTAAAAGGAAGAAATGCCCCCGGCATGGTGATTGCAAAGCCTGTCTGGAGCATCACAGACTGAACAGCAGATACCTGCCTTACTGCAAAAGGAAAAAAAGCCGGGGAGAAAAGGCCGATAGTTAAGGCCTTCCCTGGCTTTTTTATGGAAGCAATAATGGGCACGGCCGGTTTTATGGGAAAGGCTTAAGCCCATTATTTAACCCTGTAATCTAATACCCTTTTGCTCTTCTTTTCGCTTCTCGGAAGCAGGCCGAATTCAACCGGCTCAACATTGATCCTGATACCGACCTTTTTCTTGAAGCAATCCATAATAACGCTTTCCAGGTCAGGCCTGCAGCAACCGGGTTCCTTTTCCACCCGCAGCGTGAGCGTATCCTTGCCGTCCTGGTGGTCGATTACAATCTGGTATTCGCTGCTTACGCCCGGTATGTCCTTTAATATGCTGTCTACCTGGCCCGGGTATATGTTCACGCCCTTAACCTTGACCATATCGTCGGTTCTGCCGATAATCCGGTCAATCATGGGATAGCTTCTGCCGCAGGGGCACTTTTCAGGTATAATCCGTGTCAGGTCGTGGGTGCGATAGCGGACCAGCGGCGCGCCTTCCTTCCTGAGGGTGGTAACGACCAGTTCACCGAATTCGCCGTCGGGCAGGACCTCTCCGGTTTCACTGTCGATTATCTCAAAGTAGAGAAAATCGTCAAAATAGTGCATGCCTTTATGATGTTCGCAGTCTATGGCGATTCCGGGACCATAGATCTCGGTAAGGCCATATATGTCGAAGAGTTCTATGTCCAGTCCGTCCCTGATGCGTTTTCCCATCAGGTCCCCCCAGCGCTCCGAACCGATAATTCCTTTCTTCAGATGAATCCTGTCCTTAATTCCGCGCTTTTCCACTTCCTCGGCGATAAGCAGGGCATAGGAGGACGTAGCGCAAAGCACGGTGCTCTTCAGATCCATCATCATCTGGAGCTGCTTCTCGGTATTGCCCGGACCCATGGGTACGGCCATGGCTCCCAGTTTTTCGGCTCCTGCCTGGAAACCTATGCCCGCTGTCCATAACCCATAACCCGGCGTGATCTGGATCACATCGCTCCTGGTTATTCCAGCTATCTCGTAGCAGCGGGCAAACATCTCTGCCCAGTCTTCCACATCCCGGCGGGTGTAGGGGATAATAACAGGCATTCCGGTTGTCCCGGAGGAAGAATGGATGCGTACGATCTCATCCTGGTGGACCGATAAAAGACCCAGGGGATAGGCCAGCCGTAGTTCTTCCTTGTCTGAATAGGGTATTTTCAGGAAATCTTCGGGGGATTTGATGCTGTCTGCAGTAAGTCCCGCCTCCTGGAATTTCCTTCGATAGAAAGGACTGTTGGCAAATACCCTTTCCAAGAGTGCCTTAATGCCTGAAAACTGGTCTGCTCTCATGCTTATCTCTCCTCTTGACTGTTCTGGATTCTATCTCATACTCAATTCCGCGTTTTCCGCGATAATGCGGCCAGCCAGGCTGTAACCGCTGTCAAACGCGGCAGAATTAAGGTTATGAAACCTCTGTGGGATTATACTTCTTATGGCTTCCATAAAGGATTCCCTTGATATGGGCAGGTACCCTGAACCCACAGCAGCGCCAAGCAGGACTGTGTTGACAGCCTTTACCGACCCTGCCTCACCGGCCAGGGAATAACCGTCAATCATGATAAGCCTTCCGGTGACCTTTCTAAGGGATTCTTCCATGGCAGCGGCGTCATATTTCTCCATGCCCAGCGATACCGTGACAGGGTTGATCCTCTGGGTATTAACTATAAGCCGGCCGTTTTCCGAAAGGCGCTTTATGTTTCTTACGGTCTCGCAGAGTTCAAAACCTATCATCAGGTCGGCCCTGCCGAATGGAACAGTGGCTGCCCTGCTGTCCCCGCCTATCCTGACATGGCTTACGACGGAGCCACCCCTCTGTGCCATTCCGATGGTTTCGCCAGTCCTTACGGAATACCCCTCCAGGATGGCTGCCACCCCTATGAGCCTGGATGCCAGGATCTGGCCCTGTCCGCCGACTCCTGCTATAAGAATGTCAGTCTTCATGTTTCATCCCTCCAATGGCTCCAAATGGGCATATGCTGACGCATAGCCCACAGGCGTAGCAGGCGGACGGTTCAATCCGCACCTTTTTGTCTTTCCCAAGGACCATGGCCGGGCATCCGATCTCCCTGACGCACATGCCGCATGCCCTGCATTTGCCGGGATCAGCCTCGAAAGCCCCGGGCTTCTTTGCCAGGGCGATACAGGGAGATTCAAATATTATGGCCGAAACACCTTTAACTTCAGACGCTTCCTTAACCGCTGAGACGGCGGCTTTATGATCGAAGGGATTGATTTTCCGGACCCACTTCACTCCGACAGATTTCAAAAGGGCTTCGATATCTATCTTTTCCGATATATTCCCCATCATGGTCCTTGCGGTGCCGGGATGGGGCTGATGCCCTGTCATGGCTGTTGTTCCGTTGTCGAGGACCACTATGACAATATCGGTCTGGTTATATACGGCGTTTATGACGCCCGGTATTCCTGTATGGAAGAATGTGGAATCCCCGATAAATGCAAACAGCCTGGTATCGGGCTCAACCCGCTTGATCCCCTGGGCCACGCTAATGGAAGCACCCATGCACAGGCAGGTGTCCACCATGTTCAGGGGTTTGGCGTTGCCAAGGGTGTAACAGCCGATATCGCCTGTAAAAACGGCCTTCTGCCCCTTCATGGCTTTTTTCACCGCGTAGAAGGATGCGCGGTGGGGGCATCCGGCACAAAGCACAGGGGGCCGTGACGGAAGTGGAGGAATTGCAGGTTCGTCAGTATCATGACTCTGCAGGCCTGAAAATTCCGAAATGGCTTTATGAACAATCTCGTAGGAAAACTCCCCTGCATAGGGCGTGTTTCCGGTCTTTTTCCCCAGGATGCCGATTTTGAGCCCTTTGTTTGCTGCTATCTCGAGAAGGGCTTCCTCTACCACCGGGTCGAGTTCCTCCAATACCAGCACCGCACTGAGACCGTCCAGGAAGCTCTCAGCCAGCTTAGCCGGGAAAGGGTAGGGTGTGCCTACCTTGAAGGTTTTTATATCCAGATCCAGGTCGCGGATCACATCCAGGGCATAGGACCATGCGATACCAGAACCGGCTATGCCAAGGGCACCCTTGCCCGAAACCCTGTTAAACGGGCTTTTGCTGAAAATAAGGGATAAGGCTGTCTGGAGTTTTTCTATCTCGATATGCCTTTTATAAGAAAGCTGCGGGAAGATGACCCATCGGGGGTCTTTTTCAAAGCCTGAAGGGATATGTTCTTCGCGGCTGCCGGAAACATCAATGGAAGAACAGGCATGGCATATCCTTGTGGTCGGGCGCAGGATAACGGGAAGACCAACCTGTTCCGACAGGTCAAAGGCTGCCTGGATCATCTCATATGCCTCTTCGGGGGTAGAGGGGTCCAGGACGGGCAGGTTGGCGAACTTCGCGAAGTGACGGGTATCCTGCTCGGTTTGAGATGACAGCGGTCCCGGGTCGTCAGCCGCCACTATGACCAGCCCGCCTTTCACGCCGATATATGCAAGGCTCATGAGGGGGTCGGAAGCGACATTAAGGCCTACCTGCTTCATGGTCACCATGGCCCTCGCGCCTGAGTAGGCCGCGCCGGCGGCCACTTCCATGGCGGTCTTCTCGTTTACCGACCATTCCACATATATGGAGCCGTCGTTATTTTTGGCAACTGTTTCAAGAACCTCGGACGAGGGTGTGCCCGGGTATCCGCAAACCACACGGACGCCCGCTTTTATCGCGCCAAGGGCAATGGCTTCGTTGCCCATCAGAAGTTTTATCAATGCAAACCACCCGGCTTTCCGTTATCATGCAACCTCGAGCAGTAAACGCCGCTGTTGTTTTTGCCTTATCAAACTGCCGCCGCCATGCCTGGATCATCCTATGATGATGCTCACCGGCAAAGCGGCCATGACTAAGATTATAGCCAATATGTCGAATAATGTAAATCCAAGCTTTTTCCTGCATGAGCGCGGCCCGGTGCAAAACCCCCTTGTTTCCAGGGAAATGGCCATTGTCTCAACCTTTCTGACAGATGAGATCAACAGGGGGATGCACATGGGGATGATGACCCGGATCTTTTTTATTGGATTCCTGGTGTCGGTTTCATGGCCCCGGGACCTCTGCGCCTGCATTATCTGGTCCATCTCCCGGGAGAAGGCCGGTATAAAGCGCAGTGCCGTAACCACCGCAAAGGCATAGCGGTAGGGGACTTTCAGGTTGTGCGTCATGGCTGTCAGAAGCTCATTCATGGGGGTGAGCATCAGCATCAGCGATAAGGGTGCAAGCGCCGCCATCATCCTGAGCATCAACAGGGATGAAAAGCCAAGGCCAATGTCTGTTACGGGAACCCCTGGCAGTATGTAAAACAGGATCCTGCCCTGGGGTGTGAACAAAAGCTGAAACAGCATAAGAAACAGGCCCAGGATGAACAGGGCCTTGTATACACCGGCAGCCCTGCCAAGAATCCCGCTTGCACCTGCAATTATAATCGTGAAGAGCAGTATGCCCAACAGGAACAGGTGGTTGCTGCCTATAAAGCATGCGACGCAGGTAACAACCGCAAAAATGAGCTTGGTCAGCGGGTTAAGCCTGTGGATTAATGAATTCCCATGGACATACTCCAGCATCTGCTTCATGCCCTCACACCTCCCGGCACCGCGCAGGATATAATGGCTCGGGCCATATCCTCGGGCGAGATGACATCCTGGAAAAGAGGTCCGAAACGCTGGGCAAGCTGTATGATCTGGGGCGGTTCCAGGCCTGCCATCCCCAGGCTTTCGGTTTTGCGAAGGACGATGCCTGTATCATCGTCCTCCAGCACACGCCCGTTATGGAGAACGATGGTCCTTTCGCAGTAGTCCACAACAACCTCCATGTCGTGGGATACCATGATTATTGTCTTGCCCTGCTGGTTCAGGCTTTTTACAATTTCCATGATCTCGACGCATTCCTTGTAGTCCTGGCCAGTGGTTGGCTCGTCGAGGACCAGTATTTCCGTTTCCAGGGCCAGAACCGATGCAAGGGCTACCCTTTGCCGTTCTCCCTTACTCAAAGTGAAGGGATTCCTGTCCAGCATGCCCTCAAGGCCAAGCAGCCCCGCGATCCTCCTGATCCTCCCGTCAATCAGTTCCTGCTGGCGCCTTGTATTGACCAGGCCAAAGCGGATTTCGTCGTAGACTGTGCCGCAGAAGATCTGATGGTCCGGGTTCTGGAACAGAAAACCGATGTGGCAGGCAAGTTCGCTGGTTTTTACTGTCGCTGTGTCCAGGCCGTTTATCGTGACGCTTCCGGAAGACGGCTTTAAAAGACCGTTCAGCTGTTTAAGCAAAGTGGTCTTGCCGGCGCCGTTCTGTCCCACCAGCGCCACAAACTCGCCGCGCCCTATCTCCAGGCTAATATTGTCCAGAACCAGCGGGGCCTTTTTATTGTATCGATAGCTCAGGTTCCTGATACTGATCATGGGTTCCCTCCATTATCCCTCTTACAACCGTTTCTGCCTCGTCAACATCCACAGGGTATCCGCCGGACCAGAGCGAGGCATTCTTAAGGAGCTTTGTCAGGGTGACGATCCTGGGACAATTGATGCCCAGTTCCAACAGCCTGTCATTATGCTCCAGTACGCTGCGCGTGGGCCCGTCCATGATGATCCGTCCCTTCTCCATAACCATGAGCCGGCTGCAGAACTCGGACAGAAGCATGACCTTCTGCTCCACTATGATGATGGTAATGCCATATTCCCGGTTCAACTGCCTGAGGGTCGTGAAAACCTGCCGGCTTCCCCGGGGATCAAGCTGTGAGGTCGGCTCGTCCAGGACCAGTATTTCCGGCCTCAGGGCAATGGCTGCTGCAATGGTAACCCGCTGCTTTTGCCCGCCGGAAAGAGCGGCGGTGCTTTCATGCCTCAGGTGTTCAATACCGGCCATCCTGAGGGCTTCGGCCAACCTGGCCTCAATCTCACCTGCAGGGATATTGAAGTTCTCCAGGCCAAAAGCGATTTCATCCTCCACAACAGTCGAAACAATCTGGGATTCCGGGTCCTGGAAGACGCTCCCCACATGATGTGAGAGCTTGCCGCAGGTGCTTTCCACCGTGTCCCTGCCACATACAAGGACCTCGCCATAGAAGTCGCCCTTGTAGAAATGCGGGATCACGCCGTTAATCATGGAAAGAAGGGTGGACTTGCCCGCACCGGATGGCCCGATAATGCCCACGAACTCGCCCCTGCCTATATGGGCATTGATGTTCCTGACCGCCATCTCATCGCTGTTCTCGTAGGAAAAGGAAACATCATTGAACCGGATCATTGGTGACCTTCCTTCCAAGGGCAAGCTTTACCGGAACATACAATACCTCGACTATGACCGAGTTGATTGTCGCTGTGCCCAGAATAATGCCTAAAAATACGGCTACAGGCATGGCCGAAACATTGGCCCCGGCGTAGAACAAAAGATAAAGGGTGCCAAGGAAGGAAAAACCGCTGCACAGCGTCGCGATAAAGGTGGCGAAAACAGGCTTGAAGGTAATTTTGCCTATCTCCATTCTGATGGGAACCTGCATCAGAAAATACATAACAACTGCTCCTACGGGCTCGCTTATCAGGTTCAGGTATGGTGTTCCGGGGAAGAACTGGGATATTACGCCTGCCAGGATGCCTATAATAAGGGCCTCATACAGGCGGGGCCTGATCAGCAGGATAGCCAGGCAATACATGGCAATTATGAAATTGGGTTTCATCCCTGCTGTGAAAAAGGCTCCCACGAAAAACTTAAGAACCGCGCCCGCTGCAAGCAGCACGCCCACCAGGAGGATATCGGTTACCGACATGCCTTTCCTTGATTTGTTTTGGATAGTCCTTTTGCGCATGGTTTCCTGTGACATGAAAAAAACCTCCTTGAATTTGATTTTCGCAGAGGTGTGATGAAAGGAATGGCGCCAAATAAAAACGGCCAGGAGACACCTGACCATGATATGTACCATCATTCAGCCATTAGCCTCTTCTCATCTCGTCTCTCTATTCTCATCTCATCTCTGCTTTAAATAATATACCGTGAATGCCCTTGTCCTGTCAAGCTGTCAGGGGCATTTCGCGGCAAAAAGTTTCCCGCCGGAACCTCAGACAGAGGCAAGCAGGCTATCGATCTCTTTCATCTGTTCCTGGGTCAGGGGACACGTTCCAGTTCGGTTTTGTCATAGAGCTTTACCGACATGGAAAGCCCGATCATCAGGTAATAAAACGCCAGGGCAAGGTTCCGCGAAGGCTGCCTTTTCACCTCGCCCTTCCGGATGCCTTCCTCAAAGAGCATGGTGATTCGCTCAAGAAACAGCTTTTGTGTTTCAAGGGTCTTATCCAGGATATAATCCTTTAAAAACTCAGGGGGATAGTAGAAGTAGCGGTCCCAAAGATTTGTTATAATACTAGGCGGTTGCAAGAAAACAGTCCGAAAGATCAATCATAAAAACCGATGCCGGAAGTTGCAAATGCGGGCTGTTGGAAGACGAACCTGTGCCGCCGGGAGGAACAATTAATGAAAAGGACAGCGTTATTCATATTATCAGTGGGTTTATTCACTTTCCTGTGTATTAGCGCGAGCCAGGCCATGGAATTCCATGCCGGAGCGGTTATGGGCGAAACTGTGATCTCCGGGCATGGTCCGGGAAATCTGGCTGTAGCTGCGATGTCATCTCAGAACGATAATAAGGTGGAAGAGCCTGCGGACGGCGTCAGGAATAACACATCGTCAAACCAGGGTTCCCACGCATCCAAAACCGGTAAAACAATTATGACGCTTTTTCTCATAACCCTGATGGTCATAGGCCTTTCCATCTATCCCATGCTATTGATCAGCCGTGCTGCGAAGACAATGAAGGAGCAGATGAAGAAGGACAAGGAATAGCAGATCCCCGTTATGACAAAAAGCCGCCGGCGTGCGCCGGCGGCTTGAATACTGAAATATATGTTATATGTTTCCGCTATTCTTCCGCGTCATTGGTGAGCTTAAGCTTTTCAAACACATAGAACAGCAGGCTCAGCACAACACCGATGACAGCCGCGAGGGCCATTCCCGTAAGGTCCACCTCTCCCAGCCTGATGGACATGCCGCTGAGACCGACTATAAAGATGACCGCTGTTAGTATGAGGTTTTTGGACTTGCTGTAGTCCACCTTGGCCTCAACTATCATCCTGATACCTGATGCCGCGATAACTCCAAAGAGCAGGATGCTGATACCGCCCATGACAGCGCCGGGTATGCTGTTGATTATGCCGGTCAGTTTCCCTATGAAGGCCATAATGATTGATATCACAGCCGCACCGCCAATAACCCATACGCTGTAGACCTTGGTGATGGCCATGACGCCCATGTTCTCGCCATAAGTGGTGGTCGGGCAGGACCCTGCAAGGCCGGAGATGGCGGTGGAAAGACCGTCGCCCAGCATGGAGCGTGTGAGCCCGGGCTCTTTTATAAGATCCCTGTCCACGATCTTGCTGGTTACTATGATATGACCGATATGCTCGGAAACCACAACCAATGTAGCCGGCAAGATGATAAGTATTGCATTGAGATCAAAGGTGGGCGTTGTGAATACCGGAAGTCTCGCCCATGGTTCCGCGGCTACCGAATCGAAATTAATAACTCCGGGGTTGCTGACATTAAGGATTGCAGCGAGGGCATAGCCGGCAACCACAGCTATCAGTACGGGTATTGCCGACAGGAATCCCCTGAACAGCAGTGTTCCCAGTATGACAACCGCCAGTGTAAACAGGGCGATGACCACATTTGGCCAGTAGAACCGGCCGCTGCCGTCGGGAAGCAATCCGGCATTGCCTGCCGCCGTGCCTGCGAGTTCAAGACCGATAAGCGCCACGATGGGTCCCATGGCCGCGGGCGGCAGCACTATATCGATCCATTTGGTGCCTACCAGCTTGATCAGGATGGCTACCAGGCAAAAAATAACACCGGAAACGACAAAACCGCCCAGTGCTTTCGAGAAATTTGCCTGATATTGTGTGGAACTTGTGATTATGGCGAAGGTCGGCGCCAGGTAGGCAAAGCTTGAACCAAGAAAAGCAGGTGATTTTCCCTTGCAGAGGAAAAGGTAGAGAAGCGTGCCAAAACCATTCATCAAGAGAACCAGGGCCGGATCAATAACAGTGATGGAATTGACCTGTGCCAGCTGTTCCGGTGTCAGCTTGTCCATCGTGGTCTTAAGCACATTGATGACATAATCGGTCCGGGCCGCGTTGTTGAAAAGGAAGGGTACCAGCACCGACGCGCCGAACATGGCGAACAGGTGCTGCAGGCTCAGGGGCAATCCCATGAGAAAAGGCACCCTTTCTTCCACATGATAGATTTTTCGCTGCATACAAATGTTCCCCCCTACTTTAGGTTTAGCTTCTTGAATGCCGGGGCCCTTAAAGAGGCAACAGCATACTCTCAGAGAAGTATATCCAAAGACTCAAGATTAGTCCATATATAACCGGAAAAATTTTGCACATTTTCTTTCATTATTTGCCTTACGGACCTGCTGCCTGCTTCCCGAGGCCTGATAAATCATGGATCGGGCAGACCTTTCCTTATGATCAAATGAATTATATAATAAAAAGAACCAATGGATGGAGGGGTACAGGTTTGGATTTCATATTCGCAGCGGCCATATTCGGAATATTCATGCTTATAAGCTTCCTGATCAAAAGGAGCAAAAGAGATGAAAGGACACTGAAACGCCTGAGGGAACAGTGGGGCAAACTTCCCGACAACAACCCTGACGACTTTGATTTCAGGCGCGTTGCAACCTTTTTCAGGGAGTATGGGAAAAAGAACGCCCGGTACGTCATCGACGACACCACCTGGAACGACCTTGATATGGACAGGTTCTACACCCTGATTAACAGCACCCATTCCTCAATGGGGGACGAAGTCCTCTATTCCCTCTTAAGGACACCTCTGTATGACAGGGAAAGCATGGAGGACAGGCTCCGGCTCATCCAATACTGGGAAGAGAACCCGGAGGTCAGGGAAAGGGTACAGATGCACCTGGAGAGGTTCGGCAAGTACAGGGATAAGGGCGCCTCAACACTGGTGGGCGATACCGACCGTCTGCAGCTCAGGAGGGGGAACTGGTTCAAACTGCTTACCTTCATTCCCTTTTTAACCTTGCCTGTGATATTTGTGAATGTGGGTTTGGGTATGCTGTTGCTGATCCTTTCCATAGGGTTAAATGTCCTGTATCACGAAAAGGCCATAAAGGAAATTGATTCAAAGATATCCATCGTTAATTCTGCCGTAGCGATAATATCCCTTGCAGACAGGATAGCCGGGCTTGATATCCAGGGCATCCCCGACGTGACTTCCCGGCTTGACGAGCTTTTAGGGAGCCTCAGGGAGGTTGCCAGGAGGGGTTCCCCAAGTTTTTTTATAAACAAGGAAGTCATCGACGATCCCACGACTATTCCCAAGATGATTTTCCTGATAGACATATGGAGCTACCAGGCGTCGGTTCTTCTGCTCAGGCAAAAGGTTGACGAATTTGCCCGGTTGTTCGGGCTCATTGGCCTTTTGGATGCCACCATATGCATCGCTTCGTACAGAAAGACGCTGGAGGAATGGTGCGTCCCGAAGATCGCATGGGAGCATGACCAAAGCATGCACAGCATTGATGCGTTGAACGTCAGGCATCCCATGGTCAAAAACTGTGTAGGAAACCCTGTCCTGCTGAAAAAACCTGTCCTGGTCACGGGCTCCAATGCGTCGGGTAAATCCACATACCTTAAGACAGTTGCCATCAATACCCTTTTGGCTCATACCACCGGCACATGCCTGGCCGAAAGCTGGACATCGGTTCCGCTTTTTCCCATAACCTCCATGGCGCTTAGGGACAGCGTTATTGATGGCGAGAGTTATTTCATTGCCGAGATAAAATCCTTAAAGAGGATCTTTTCTGCCGTTAACCCGGATATTAGGTGCCTGTGCGTCGTGGATGAGGTCCTTAGGGGAACCAATACCATAGAGAGGATCGCGGCATCGTCAAGGGTCCTGTATTCACTTGCCCGTGAAAATGTCTGCCTTATGGCGGCTACCCACGACCAGGAGCTTGCCGATATACTTGATGGGATATTCGAGAATAAGCATTTCGAGGAGACCGTTACCGACAGCGAGGTCAGCTTTGATTACCGGCTCAGGGAGGGACGGGCTGCCACCAGGAATGCCATAAAGCTTCTGAGAATCATGGGTTTTGATCAAGGGATTGTGTCCGAATGCATGGACGCGGTTGCCCGTTTTGAAGCCGCAAGGCAATGGGACAGGATCGAAGAGGGCTGAATATTTCCAGAAGGATGGATGGATATGACAAGGCTGGTTTCATGGAATGTAAATGGTTTGCGGGCAGCGATAGGCAAGGGTTTTTTTGACTTCCTCGACAGCAGGTCGCCCGATATACTATGCCTGCAGGAAACCAAGCTGAGCGAGGGACAGCTTGACCTGGAACTGGAGGGATATACCCTTTACTTCAACTATGCCGAGAAGAAGGGCTATTCGGGAACCGCTGTCTTCACGAGGATCCAGCCTCTCAAGGTATCATACGGCATGGGAATAGAGGCTCATGACCGGGAAGGAAGGGTGATCACCCTCGAGTATAAAGATTACTACCTGGTGAACATCTATACTCCCAATTCCCAGAGAGGCCTGGTAAGGCTTCCTTACAGGATGATATGGGAGGATGACATGAGGAACTATCTTTTGTCGCTGGATACCCATAAGCCTGTTATTTTCTGCGGGGACCTGAATGTTGCCCATAGGGAGATCGATATAAAGAATCCCAAATCCAATGTGAACAACGCGGGCTTCACACCTGAGGAGCGAAGCAAGATGACCCTGCTCCTGGAGTCAGGGTTCATAGATACCTTCCGATATTTTTATCCCGATAAGACCGACGCCTATACCTGGTGGTCATATATGTTCAACGCAAGGGAAAAGAATGTGGGATGGCGCATCGACTATTTCTGCGTTTCGGAAAGGTTCAAGCCAAGGCTTGTGGACGCTGCCATATTATCCGATGTCTACGGCTCGGACCATTGTCCCGTTGAACTGATTATCGAATAAGCCCGATTCCCGCCATAAGGATCAGGATAAGAGATGGCAGGTATCTGGCCAATGGGGAAGGGGCTTTTCCGGCAAGCCAGTATCCCAGCTTGCCTCCTGCGATGAGCCCGGCAAGCTGCCCGATGCTCAGTGCAACCGGGAAAAGGATCGTATTCTGGCCGATCAGGGCGCTGCACAGGATTAAACCCACCGAGTCCAACGTAAGTGCGATGGACAGCAGGATGGATTCCAATGGGTCTATCCGGCCTGACTGGTCTATGTCGGCTTCGGATGGATGTTTAAGAACCTGGATGGTGATGCCGGCCGATTTTAAAACGAGCTTGAAGAGCGTTCTTGGCGATTGATGTTCCGGAAGGCTCTTTTTTTTATGCTTCGGTTTTCTGTCCAATATGGCCGAAAACAGCATGAACAATCCCATCATGGCAAGGACGACCTGTCCCAGGACCTCCGCAAGACCTGCAGGAATGAGCCTGGTCAGTGATACCGAAACCAGTTCGGTAAGGCAGCCGACGGCCAGGGCAGTTATAAAAACAAGGAGCTTCGAGACCAGCGGGATCCGGATTCCCCTGGCGGAATAGGACATGCCCGCCAGGACACAGTCAAAACTCGAAATAAGGGTCATTATCAGTATCCACATAAAACGGCGCTCCCGTGAAGCTCTCTTTCCATGATATGCAGCCCGGCTGTTTGCAGTTAAGCCATAGCCTGTACTATTATGGCTGGAAACAGCATAGGATACATTGTCCCGCCTGGAGGACCCATTGCAATGTACCCGAGGAGTGATGGTGTGGAAGCGCAAAGGCAGCTCCCCCTAACGGACAATAGCAAAAATGCCGTATGCGGCCTGACTGGAGAGGAAGCCCGGAAAAGGCTGGAGATCCATGGAAGAAATGCGCTGAAATCCGCAAAACGCCATGGGTGGCTCAAAATCCTGTTTTCCCAGTTCACAGACCTTATGATTATTATTCTAATAGCATCCTCTATCATATCGTTTACCATGGGTGAAAACAGTGAAGCCATAGCAATCCTGACCATCATCATATTGAACGGACTCATGGGTTTCATCCAGGAAATGAGGACCGAAAAAGCCATGGAGGCCCTCATGAGCCTGGCTGCGCCCCATGCCAGGGTGGTCAGGGACGGGGTTATACGGGATATTCCTGCCGAAGAGGTAGTCCCCGGGGATCTGGTCGTCCTGGAGGCCGGGAACCGTGTCCCCGCTGATGCTGTCCTGCTGGAAGCCAACAACCTGTATTCGGATGAGTCCATGCTTACCGGTGAGTCCATCCCGGTTGCCAAATCGCGGACAGACCAGGTAAACGCCAGCCTGGCAGGCATTGCTTCCCGGAATATGGTTTACATGGGCAGCATGATCACCAGCGGAACCGGAAAAGCCCTGGTCACGGCCACCGGCATGGAAACCGAGATGGGCAGAATTGCAGAATTGATGGAAACAGCAGGCGTCCAGGAAACACCACTCCAGAAGAAGCTTGAAAAGCTCGGTGAGTACATGGTTACCGGATGCCTGGTCATCTGCGCCATTGTTGCGCTTTTGGGAATTCTCAGGGGAGAGCCTGTAATCCAGATGCTTCTTGGCGGCATCAGCCTTGCGGTGGCGGCGGTTCCGGAAGGATTGCCGGCTGTTGTGACAATCGCCCTGGCCATCGGAGTAAGGAGAATGGTTCAGAAAAATGCCCTTATCAGGCGTCTGCCCGCCGTTGAGACCCTTGGCTGTGCCACGGTTATCTGTTCGGACAAAACCGGAACCCTCACCGAGAACAGGATGACTGTGGTTGAAGCCTATGCGGGCAAGAACCCGTATGTGCTGCACAAGGACAGCAACGGCAGGTTCAGCGCCTGGTGCCGGGGCAGGGAGGTGCATGCGGAGAAGACCACAGGCCTGAAGCTGCTGCTCAAGATCGGGATGCTATGCGGCAATACCCGGATCATGGACAGCAGTGACGCTGGCCTTGATATAGAAGGCGACCCCACCGAGGTTGCGCTGGTAAGGGCCGCTATAGACGCAGGGTTTGACAAGAAATCGGTTTTCAGTGCCTACAGGAGGGTAAGGGAAATACCCTTCGATTCGGACCGCAAACTCATGTCGGTCGTCTGCAGGTCCCGGAGCGGCGAACTGTTTCTGTTTGCCAAAGGCGCCCCGGAAATCATCATGGAAAAATGCTCCAAAATAATGATCGCCGACAGGGAGAGGGATATAACCCCTGAAGACCTGGAAAAGCTCAGGGACGAATGCAGCGCCATGACCTCCAGGGCACTTCGGGTCATGGCATTTGCCTATCGAACCGTTGAGCCGTCCCAGTTATGGCGTGACGACCTGGAATCCCAACTGGTCTTTATCGGCCTGGCCGGTATGACCGACCCTCCGAGGAAGGAAGCCTTTGAATCGGTGGCCAAATGCAGGCGGGCCGGGATAAAGACAGTCATGATAACCGGCGACCATGTAAAGACAGCCGAAGCGATCGCCAAGGCCCTCGATATATACAGGGAAGGTGGCCTGGTAGTCAATGGCGGCGAGATAGACAGGATGTCGGACCAGGAACTGGAGGAGGCCTGCAGAAAAGCAACTGTTTTTGCAAGAGTTTACCCAAAGCATAAACTGAGGATAGTGAGAGCTATCAGAAACAACGGGAATATTGTCGCAATGACAGGGGATGGCGTGAATGATGCGCCAGCAGTAAAGGATGCCGACATAGGGATTGCTATGGGCAAATCCGGAACCGATGTGACCAGGCAGGCTGCATCCATGATACTGATGGACGACAATTTTTCCAGCATTGTCGCCGCGGTGGAAGAAGGCCGCAATATCTATTCAAATATAAGGAAGTTTATCAGGTACCTTCTTTCCTGCAATGTGGGAGAGGTGCTCACCATGTTCCTCTCAATGCTCATTGGCCTGCCCATACCGCTCCTCCCGGCCCAGGTGCTTGCAGTGAACCTGGCAACCGACGGCCTGCCCGCCATTGCCCTGGGAATGGAGCCGGGCGAGCCCGACATCATGGAACGACCTCCCCGCAGCCCCGATGAAAGCATATTCTCACACGGGCTTGCAAGGATGATCCTGACAAGAGGCGTATTCATTGCTTTATCTACCATTGCAAGCTTCATGATTGTAAATACCATGAGCAAAAACCTTGCCGCCGCAAGGACGGCAGCCCTGGTGACCCTGGTAATGTCCCAGCTCATCCACGTATTTGAATGCAAATCGGAGCATAAGAGCCTGTTTGAGCTTCCGGTGCTTTCGAACAAATACCTGGTCCTGGCAGTATTATCCTCGGTACTCATGTTGTTGGGGATAATCTATCTTCCATTCCTTTCACCGATCTTCGGAACCACCGCCCTTGCGCTGAACGAATGGCTTATTGCCGGGGGCATAAGCCTGCTGGTGCCGATACTGGTTGGAGTTGTGGGCGCACGGAAACCCGGTTTGAGCCAGGGGCAGGAACCGGCGCAGAACTGAACCTGTTCACTGCCTTCCGGAAAAGCAGATAAGTCCCGGCAATAGCGTTGGCCATGGTTGACGTCCCATCAAGTATTGGATAGACTGGAAGCAGCGGATAGAAAGGGGCGATTGTTTTGCTTTCCATAAAAAATGTTTCCAAGAGTTACGCCAGGGGAAAGGTCAAGGCAGTTGACGATATTTCTCTCGAGGTAAGGCCGGGAGAGATATTTGGATTCCTGGGTCCCAATGGCGCGGGAAAAACAACTACCATCAAGATGATCGCCGGAGTGCTTCCAATTGATTCGGGAACCATAACAATAAACGGCTGTGATATTGAGAAGGATCCCATAAACGCAAAATTGAGCATGGGTTATGTTCCTGACACCCATGATATCTATGACCGGCTCACCGGGATTGAATACCTGAATTTCATAGCCGATGTCTACGGGGTATCCCGCGAGGAACGGAAGCGGAGCATAGAAAAATACCTGGATATGTTTGACATGAAGCAGGCTGCCGGCCAGCCCATAAAAAGCTACTCCCACGGCATGAAGCAGAAGATTATCGTTGCCGGGGCTCTCCTCCATAACCCGCCTCTATGGATCCTGGACGAGCCAATGACCGGTTTGGATCCCAAAGCGGCCCATCTGCTGAAAGAGGAAATGAACCGCCATTGCGAAAAGGGATATACCGTTTTCTTCTCCACTCATATCCTGGAGGTTGCGGAAAGGCTCTGCCACCGCATCGGGATTATAAACAAGGGTAAGATAATTGCCGTAGGCACCCTTGACGAACTTCGCAGTTCGGGGGACGAATCGCTGGAGAGCATATTCCTGGAACTTACCGGTGAAGGAAGTGAAACCCATGAGTAAGTTTCTGAGTCTCCTGAAGCTGCAGATAAATTCCAGGTTCGGGCTGTCCATGGCAAGGTATAACTTCAGACACAACAGGAAAGAGCTGTGGAAGACCATAGGGATGGCGCTGATCATTATATTTGCCCTGGGACAGTTTGTTTTCCTCTATACCTACATGATGAGCAAACTCCATGAGGCAGCAAGGCTAATGAACTCACCCCAGCTGATCCTTACCATGGGAGCGGCAGCCGGCGGACTGGTAATCCTCTTTTTCGGCATATTCTATATCCTGGGCGCCCTGTTTCTTGCCAGGGATACGGAGTTTCTGGCTTCTCTGCCCATCAGGCAGAGCAGTGTGTTCCTGTCAAAATTCATACTGGTCCTAATGGGGGAATATCCCATAGCCCTGTTTTTCATGCTGCCTCCCGTCATCATATACGGGACGGGGGCACAGAAGGGCATACTTTACTATATCGCGGCACTGATATGCATCCTGCTTCTGCCCATAGTGCCGCTGGTTATATCATCTTTGCTGTCCATGGTCCTGATGAATGTTGTAAGCCGTTCCAGGAGAAGGGACCTGATCATCATTATTGGCTCCCTCGTCCTGTTTCTTGCCCTTTTTGCAGGGCAGAACTTCCTGTTTTCCCGGATTCCTGAGAACAGTTCGGAGATGGAGCTTTACCTCAAAATCCTGCAAAGCAGGGACGGGCTGGTTGAATGGTCGGGAAGGATATTCCCGCCCTCTGTCTGGATTACCAAAGCCCTTTCCCATACCGGCGCCGAAGCGATTAAGAATCTTGGCTATCTTATCCTGTTGTCGGCTGCATGTTTCGTACCTGTCTGGATGCTGTCCTCACTGATCTACCAAAGGGGAGCGACTGCCCAGCTTGAGGCTGAAAAGAAGACTGTCAGGAAAGAATTGACCTATAAAGGCTCTTCGCCCGTCATGGTGATTTTCAAGAATGAATGGAAGATCATTCTGAGAACACCTGTTTATGCCCTAAACTCCCTGATCGGCATTATTGTCGGCCCTGTGCTCATGGCCATGCCGCTCTTCGGGGGCACTTTTGCCCAGGACCCTGATCTGCAGGCGTTATTCTCGCTCATCGACAGGTTTGGTTCATCGTCTGCGAGGGTGTTGATAATTTCGGGTGTCCTGACCCTTTTCGGGTGTTTTAATGCGGCCATTTCCAGCACATACTCCCGGGAGGGCAACTCATTGTGGATTCTGAAAAGCATCCCGGTCAAACCCCAGGTCCAGGCAGCAGGAAAGCTGATGGCAGGATATTCCATATCGCTGCTGTGTGCTGTTGCCACCTCGCTGGCCATGGCGCTTTCCCTGCGGCTGAGCTTCGGAGTATGGCTTTCAGGCACCGTGCTCAGCGCGGCGGCGCTTTTCCCGGTCTGCCTCGCAGGAATACTCATAGATATTGCAAGGCCGAAACTTAACTGGAACAATCCCACCGAAGCCATCAAGCAGAACATGAACGTGGTTTTGGGAATGCTTGCTGGAGCGACCGTTATTGTGGCACTGGGCGCTGTTTCCTATGGTTTGCTCAGGCTCCAGGCAAGCCCGGTATTGCTGTATGGCGCCATTGTTGTTATACTGGCTGCCTTATCGGCGGCGGGAGTTATCGCTTTGGGGAAAACGGCGGTGCGTGTCTACAGCAGGCTGGAGGGCTGATGTCTCCTGCCGCTTATGTTCACCGACCGGCCGGACTGAATCAATAATCTGATTATTGTACAACAGGGAAGCCATGGTTTCCCTGTTTTGCTTGCCGCAGCTTCCCGCTGAAATCCGGAGGCGCTTACCTTATATTGACTTTTCAGGTTTTGTCATGTAGTTTTAAAATAATAAAGGCCAGATGCCGGCTATATCACATTTCCGATGGGGTGCGCATATGCGGGAAAATGAGAGTTATAAATATGACGCGTTTATCAGCTACCGTCATACCGAGCCCGATAAATCCATAGCGGAAAAGCTGCACAGGATGCTGGAAAGCTTCAAGGTTCCGAAAAGCCTGACCAGGAGGGGTATAAAGAAGAAAGTGGGCAGGGTTTTCCGGGACCGGGAGGAGCTTCCCACCTCCTCAAACCTGGCTGACAGTATAAACGAAGCCCTGGCAAACTCCGAGCACCTCATAGTCATATGCTCGCCCAGGACATCCCAGTCCAAATGGGTGATGCAGGAGATAGAAACCTTTTCAAAACTTCACGGACAGGACAGAATCCTGGCACTCCTGGTGGAGGGGGAACCTGATGAATCTTTTCCCGAACCATTGCGCTTAAAAAGGCGACAGGTGGTGGGTGAAGACGGCGAGGTCAGGGAAGTTGTGGAAGAGGTAGAACCGCTGGCGGCCGATATACGGGCGGACAGCCTGGGCAAGATGAAGAAAAAGCTCAAGGTGGAAATCCTGCGCCTCTTGGCCCCCATCCTCAACTGCCGGTTCGACGACCTGAGGCAGCGTCACAGGGAGCGGGCAATTAAGCGGATTTTATCATTGTCCATATCCCTTTCGGTCTTTTTCCTGGGCTTTGGATCCTTCAGTGCGTGGCAGGCCTGGCAGATACGCCAGAAATCAGTTCTTCTTGAGCAGCAGGTTCAGAAGACGCTTGAAGGGCAGTCGCTGTACATGGCTAATATATCAACCCAGCTCCTGGAGGAGGGAGACCGCAGGACTGCCATCATGGTTGCAAGGGAAGCCCTGCCTGCAGACCTGGACAATCCCGAGCGTCCATATGTTGAGGAAGCCGAGTATGCCCTGAGCCAGGCTTTGCATGTCTATAAAACAGATAACAGGTTCCTCCCGGATGTAGCGCTCAAGCATGATAATATCGTGAACTTCATCTGCCTGGGTTTCGATGGGGAAACCGCAGTGACATGGGCAAGGGACGGCTACCTGTATGTCTGGGACACCCGGCATGGGGATTTGCTCAACAAGCATTACACCGGCGAGAGATATCCCAGGAAGGGCAGCCTGGCATATGCCGACGACAGGACCATAGTTTACATGGCTGACGGAAGGCTGACCTGCCTGGATCTTGAAACCATGAAGGCGAACTGGGAGTATGATGAATATATCACCCGCTTCGAACTGAGTTCGGACGGTCGCAGTGTTGCTGTTATCAACAGCGAAACTGTGGCTTTGCTGGATATGGGGACAGGCGCCGTGCTTTTCAGGCATGACATAGAGGACTACCTAAAGGGTGACGGTTTTGTATATGTCACCAGCATGAGCATGGACGACACTGCACGCTACCTGTGCCTGGGCACCAATTCCGGCCGGGCCCTCCTTTTCGATATTAAGAAGAATAGCCTGCTGCGGGAATTCCGGGTGGAGTATGATGAGATTACCGATGTTGCCGTTTCCGACGGTATCGTGGCAGTGGCGTCCAGCGATTTCGTCCTGGAAGCGACAGATCTTCTGTCAAAGGGGAAAGGCGCCCTGGATATCTTTGACTTTGACGGTTACAGGCGTATTGAGCGCCAGTTTGACTACTCCAGCATAAGCGGCCTGGCTTTCTCGCCCTATGACAAAAACCTGCTTGTTTTCACGGAGAGCGAGAAGATCAATGTCCTGGATGTTTCCGTTGATAAACTGCTGTACACATTTATCTCCGGCGACAATGTCAGCGATTACATCATATGGGACGGGTTCGTGATATCATCGTCCTATGACGGCACCATTCGTTTCTGGGTCATGGATGATTTCGGCTGGGAGTATTTCCTCGGCAGGGTTGAGCTATCCCAGGGCATCAACAATATCATGATAAGTTCGGGCGTGGTAGCAGCTTCTTACAGTTACTCGGACAAGGCTGTATTGCTTAGGAACCTGCAGAATGAGGACATCCTGAGGCTGTCCGGCCCTGATGATACCATTAACAAATGCGACTTCAGCCCTGATGGAAGCATGATCCTGGCCTATACTTTCAATACCGGGGAAATCGTGGTCTGGGACTGGGAGACCGGGGAGCAGAAAGGTATAATCGAAACCGGGATGACTATTACATATGCCCGTTTCACGGATGAAGGCAGAAAGATACTTGCCGCCGGCCTGGGAGGAGTGTTGTCGGTATACGATGCCGGGACGTTGGAACTCCTTGCCCGGGATACATATGACTACAGCGTTGAAATAAACCATATAAGCCCCGATGGTTTGCTTTGCATGGTTAAAACCATGGATGGCTCCCGGATTGTCCGCACGAATGACTTGAGCCTGGTTGCCGAAACAGATAACTTCGTATTCAGGATAGCCCAATTCTATGACCGGAACAAAAGGGTTATCCTGGCATCACCGCACAGTGGCACGACGGTTTACAGCACCGAAACCGGCAAGGAACTCTTCACTTTCCCGGAGGAAGATATCAGGGCAATTGCGGTAAGCGGCAAGGGCAATATTATATCCGCCATCTATCCGGACAACAGCATACGCCTTTTAGATTCGGACAGCTTTGAAGAGCGGCTGGTAATCAATGATTTTGATATTGAAGCGCAGGATGTGCTGTTTGATGACAATGGCAGGTACCTGTTTGTCTGCATGGACGATTACAGCCTCCGCTGTTATGAAACATCATCAGGGAAACTGGCGGCGGAACTGAAGGGCATGTCACAGGCGACCTCAAGAGTAATATTTGATGAAAACCGCGATATTCTTATAACCCAGGGCGAGAACGCCGAAGCCATTATCTGGCGATGGGAAAACAAGAAAAAGCTGGGTTACCTGGACCGTCTGATAGGGGTTTCCCCCGATTTCAAAACGCTGATCAGCAGCCAGGTCAATGAACTGCTGCTGATCCCGTTCTATGATACCCGCATGCTTATCGAGAAGGCGGAAAAGCAGCTTGAGGGAAGAACGCTTTCGGACAGGGAAAAGGCAGACCTGTTCATCCTTGAATAGGGCCGCAGCCTCACCTGCCATGCGCTGGCCTTTATCCCATGGTACGTTTACCATGCGGGTTGAATTATCCATGCCAATAATCTAAAATGAAAGGACTATACATCGAGGTAGATAGACATGGATAAAATCAAGGCATTCATCAGTTACTACAAGCCATATAAAGGGATCTTCTTCCTGGATATGCTGTGCGCCACGATCCTTTCGGGGATTGATGTCTTTTTTCCTGTTCTGATAAGGTATCTCCTGGACGAGGTGTATGGCAAAAGACCTGACAATATGCTGGAGCTCATCCTCCTGTCCGCGGCCGGACTTCTCATCCTTTATGTCATAAGGTATTTCTGCCAGTTTTACATCACTTCCTGGGGACATATCATGGGAGCCAGGATGGAAGCCGACATGAGAAGGGATCTGTTCAGCCACCTGCAGAAGATGTCCTTTTCCTTTTACGATGACAGCAATACCGGCAAGCTCATGTCCAGGATAACCAATGACCTGTTCGAGATATCCGAACTGGCCCATCACGGACCTGAGGACGTGTTCATTTCGCTGCTCAAGATAGCCGGTTCGGTCGTGATCATGATGACCATTGACATTAAGGTTACCCTGATCCTGCTCGGACTGACAGCCTTCATAGCGGCATTTACCGCATTCTACAACCTGAAGATGCGGGCGGTTTTCGCAAAGAACAGGGAGAAGATCGCACAGGTCAATGCCCGGATACAGGACAGCCTGGCTGGAATCCGCGTGGTTAAGTCCTTTTCCAATGAGGCCATGGAGCTGAGCAAATTTGATGTGGACAACCATGAGTTCGTGAAAACAAGGGAAGACAGCTATACCATCATGGGGCGTTTCTTCAGCGGCAACTCCTTCCTGCAGGGAATCCTGTATATAACTGTACTGGTGGCGGGAGGCATATTTGTGACCAAGGGGGCCATCGGCGCCACCGAGATGGTTACCTTCATCCTGTATATAAATGTCTTCCTGAATCCCATCGAGAGACTTGTGAATTTCACCGAGTCCTTCCAGAGGGGGATGTCGGGATTTGACCGGTTCCTGAGCATGATGAACACGAAGCCCGAGATAGTCGACAGTCCCGATGCGATGGAACTTGAGACTGTCAAAGGAGAAATCGTTTTTGATGATGTATCATTCAGCTATAATGACAGGACCGAGGTTCTGAAAAACATCAATCTCAGGATAGAACCGGGCCGGACCGTTGCTCTGGTCGGGCCGTCTGGCAGCGGCAAGACCACATTCTGTAACCTCATCCCAAGGTTCTATGAGGTAAATGAAGGCAGGATACTGGTAGATGGCAAGGATATCCGGAAGATCAGGCTGGAATCCCTCAGGAGAAACATAGGCGTTGTGCAGCAGGACGTGTACCTGTTTGGCGGTACCATCCGAGAGAACATACTCTATGGCAGGCCGGACGCCAGCGAGGAGGAAGTGGTCGCCGCGGCCAAACTGGCCAATGCCCATGACTTTATCATGGAACTTGAAAACGGTTACGACACCTTTGTGGGCGAAAGGGGAGTAAAGCTCTCCGGTGGCCAGAAACAGCGGATCTCTATTGCCCGGGCCTTTTTGAAAAACCCGCCCATCCTGATATTGGATGAGGCTACATCCGCCCTGGACAACGAAAGCGAAAGGCTTATCCAGGAGTCGCTGAGCATTCTGACCAGGGGCAGGACCACACTGATTATCGCCCACAGGCTCTCAACCATCAAAAACGCCGACCTGATCGTGGTGCTCACCTCAAAAGGTATTGAGGAGATGGGCACCCATGAGGAACTGCTGAATGCAGGCGGTCTGTATTCCCAACTGTACCATGAGGCAAGCCTGGACGAGCAGGGCTTGGTAAAGTGAACCGCAGCAGTTTCGGCGGGTGTTGATCTGCTGTACCTGATGCAATAAAATGATGATAAGCAAAGAAGCCCTTGCACGATGAGGTTCGGCCATGCAGGATTATTATTTGGGCATTGATATTGGCACGTCGGGTACCCGTGCGGTTCTGTTCGATGCTTCGGGTTATGAAGCAGCCATAAGCCGGCATGAGTATACCCTGATCTGCCCTCAGCCGGGTTGGATGGAGCTTGATCCGGATGCGGTATTAAATGCTGTTGTTTCCGCGGTTTCGCAATGCGTCGCCCTTTCGGGAGTTTCAAGGCGCCGGATCAGGGGCATGGGCTTCAGTTGCCAGATGCACAGTCTGATGGCCATAAACGCAGAAGGCCGTCCCATTACACGTCTCATCACCTGGGCCGACAACCGGTCCATCGAAGAAGCCGGGATTATCGGTAAAAACTACCCGGTGCAGGAACTGTACCGGAAAACAGGCTGCCGGGTGCAGCATCCTTTATATCCCATCAGCAAGATCCTGTGGTTTAAAAGGCGCCATCCCGGACTGGCAAGGCAGGCCAGCAGGTGGATGACCATCAAGGACTATATACTTTTCAAGTGGTTTGGCCAGCAGGTTACGGACTATACCCTGGCATCGGTCCAGGGCTTTTACAACATCCATAAGCAGGACTGGGACGATGACATCCTTAAAGATATCCTCGGAATCGACAGGAGCGTTCTGTGTCCCGTGGCTCCATGCCTGCATGTTCTCACGGGCATGAAAAGGGAATATGCCGATGCCATGGGTCTCCCGGAAAGCATAATTGCTGCCATCGGCTCAGGTGACGGAATAATGGCCAACCTGGGATGCGGTGTAATGGATTCATCGGCCATGTCTTCCACCGTAGGCACCAGCGGAGCCCTCAGGACAACGGTTGACAGACCTTTGACACCAGTGGCGCCAGGAGGACGGTTCCTTTGGTGTTGTTCCTTTACCGATGACTGGTGGGTGGCTGGCGGAGCAATCAGCAACGGCGGTATTGTGCTGAAATGGTTCAGGGACAATTTCCCCGACCAGTTTGAAAAAGAAGCCGAAGCCTTTGAAGGTGACGTTTACAGGCTTTTCGACAGTTATGCCGAAGAGGTGCCTCCGGGATGCGAGGGCCTGATCTTCCTGCCCCATCTTGCCGGGGAGCGCAGTCCCGACTGGAACGCCCAGGCGACCGGTATCATGTGTGGACTGACATATGCCCATTCGAGGAAACATCTTGTCCGGGCTGCCATGGAGGGCATCCTGTTCAGGCTGTATTCCATATATGAAATACTGGAAAGGGAGATGGCCCCTGATCATGAAATAAGGGCCAGCGGCGGCTATGCCAGGTCAAGGATCTGGCTTTCCATGCAGGCTGACCTGTTTGGGAGAAGGATTGCGGTTCCCAGGGTGACCGAGGCATCGGCGCTTGGCGCGGCGTTTCTTGCCATGGCCGCAACCGGGGCTGTGGACGGGCTCGATAAGCCGCTTCCCGCCATGAAAGCCCAGGCGATTATCGAGCCAAACCCGGAGAACCGCGGGATTTACAGGGAAACCTATGAGAAGGCAATGATCCTTTATGAAACGATAAAAAGGCTTACGCCTGAAAACGAGGAGGGAAAGCATGAAGAAGAGTGATATCGGCCTCATCGGGCTGGCCGTCATGGGAGAGAACCTTGTACTGAACATGGAAAGCAGGGGGTTCTCAGTATCGGTATACAACCGGAGCACCGACAAGGTGAAGCGTTTCGTTGAGGGCAGGGGAAAGGGAAAGAGCATACTTGGAACATACAGCATTAATGAGTTTGTTGATAGCCTCAGGACCCCGAGGATAATCATGATGATGGTCAAAGCCGGAAGCCCGGTTGATGATCTCATAGAGCAGATCGTTCCCTTTCTTTCAAAGGGTGATGTACTGATAGACGGGGGCAATTCCCATTACTTGGATACCATAAGGCGGACGAAATACCTTGAAGACAAGGGAATTTTCTTTATCGGCGCCGGCGTTTCGGGCGGTGAAGAAGGAGCTTTGAAGGGACCCAGCATCATGCCCGGCGGCTCCCGCGAGGCATGGCCTCTTATCAGGCCTGTTTTCCAGGCCATCGCGGCCAGGGTGGAAGATGGCACTCCGTGCTGTGACTGGGTAGGCGATGACGGAGCGGGTCATTTTGTAAAGATGGTCCATAACGGCATCGAGTATGGTGATATGCAGCTTATCTGCGAGTCATACCATCTCATGAAAGATCTTTTAGGTTATGATGCCGATGCCATCGGGGAGGTATTCGACCGGTGGAACCAGGGGGAACTCAACAGCTATCTGATCGAGATTACGCGGGATATAATGAAGGCCAGGGATGAGGATGGCAGACCGATGGTGGACAAAATCCTGGATGCAGCGGGCCAGAAGGGCACGGGGAAATGGACAGTGACGGCTGCCCTGGACCATGGCGTTCCGCTTACATTGATAGGGGAGGCGGTTTTTGCCCGGAACCTTTCAGCCCTGAAGGATGAAAGGGTTAAGGCATCCGGAGTGTTTACCGCCCCGGCCGTTGCCGTTCCGGGTGACCGTAATGCTTTTTGCGAGGCCATCAGGAAAGCACTTTACGCATCCAAGATAGTATCCTATGCCCAGGGGTTTGCCCTGATGCGGGCAGCGGCCCAATATTACGGCTGGAACCTGAACTATGGCGGTATCGCGCTCCTGTGGCGGGGCGGCTGCATCATACGGTCTGTATTCCTGGGGAGAATCAAAGATGCCTTCGATAAGAACCCGGAACTTGAAAACCTGATGCTTGACGGATTCTTTAAGGAGGCATTGGAAAATGCCTGGGAAAGCTGGCGGGAAGTGGTGGCGAAGGCCGTGCTGAACGGGATTCCGGCGCCTGCCATGTCCAGCGCCCTTGCCTATTTTGACGGCTACAGGACTGCCAGGCTTCCGGCCAATCTTTTGCAGGCCCAAAGGGACTACTTCGGCGCCCATACATTCGAGCGCCTCGACAGGCCAAGGGGCGAGTTTTTCCACCATAACTGGACCGGCCGGGGCGGAAGCACCCCATCCTCCTCATACAATGCATAAAAAACAGGGGAAAACCAGGGGGAAAACCAGGGGGACGGTTCCGCTGGTTTGCTTTCTTGACACGTGTTCTCCAAGGATATAGCCTTATTTTGGAAACAAAAAATGCAATCACACAGCCACCACTGGAGATGATTACCATGCGACCGGGATTATCGCTGAAGACACTCTTTCGGGCGCCGTTCAAAACGCTGGTTACTTTCCTCCTCATTGCCGCGGCTTCCTTCGCGGTATTTTACCGAGTAGCGGATTATACAGTAACCCAACGGGAGATGTCCCGTGCAATCAGCTATTACCGGGGTGTTGCAGCTCTCGACAACGGTGTGCCCAACACGGCGTTGATCCTCGGAAGTTTTTTGCCCAACAGTGCCCGGTACCATTATTATCAAAATGAGATATGGCCCCCTGCCGGGCTGACCGGGGAACAGATGAATGCCTTTTCGGCGCTGCCCGGGGTAAGTTCAGCCCAAACACGCTATATGACCGCCGGAATTATTGATGGCCTTCGGCGCATTGAGATTTTTGAGCAATATATCGTGAAGTATAACTATACGTCCAGGGTTGTGGTTGAGGGTACAATAGCCGGTATCAGCCATGAAACCCTGGGTTCCTCGGAAACCAACATAATCAGCCTGGTTGACTGCAAACAGTTGGCGGGAGGTCTTCCAATAGAACAGGGAAGCGACCTTTCGGTCATTACTTTCGCTGTGGATGGAGCTGATGTGGTTCTGTCCAGGGGTGATATGCGTACTTTTTATCATATGGAGAACAATCCCTTTG
Organism: Clostridiaceae bacterium; assembly: GCA_012719645.1. Classification (GTDB taxonomy): domain Bacteria; phylum Bacillota; class Clostridia; order DSM-8532; family DSM-8532; genus Thermoclostridium_A. Next base: position 93,364 of record JAAXZX010000043.1, on the reverse strand, counting down.
GCCAGAGCTTCGTTGACGGCCTGTCGGCAGGTGACCGCTGCCTCGTGATAGCACGATGGGATCCGAGATATTTTAAGCAGGACAACGGGGTTATTTATTTAGGAGATCTGGATACCCTGGACTACTGCAATTCCTTCTGGCTCCTGAACGGCAAGCCGGAGAATTACCTTGAAACTGAAGAATTTGCAAGGGTCCGGGAGATTATAGAGATCACCAACCAGGATCTGAAGACCTTTGATGTAGTGTATACCTCGGATATATTTGCCATACCGCGCTTCAACGAGGGGAAAATGGTGATCAAGGAAGGCCGTGCCCTGACAAAAGATGACACAAATGCCTGTGTGGTCAACGCATCCCTCATGGAGCTAAACGGGCTTAAGATCGGGGATAAGCTCACGGTGGAGCTTTGCGACAAGCTATCCCTGCAGAACGGTGTTCTGGGTGCCACAGCTGTTATCCCGGAACGATACGGAAAGCCTGTTAAGACCGTGGAACTGGAGATCGTGGGTTCCTATCTTGATGTGGATGCTCAGCATGAACGGGATGGGGCGAATTGGTGGTGCTATACCCCAAATACCCTGTTTGTGCCCATATCCCTGCTGCCTGTGGAACCGCCGGCTGACCATGAGATAAGGCCTGCGGAGTTCAGCGTTGTGATAGATGATGCCCTGGAGATGGATGCCTTCCTGAGCGCGGCAGAACCTCTCGCAAAAGAATTGGGACTCACGCTGCGTTTTTCGGACAGGGGTTGGATGAAGGTGAAGGACAGCATCGACACCAGCCGGACCACTTCCCTGATGACCACTGCCCTGTATATTGGCGGGGCCGCTGCAGCCCTGCTCCTTACAGCGTATCTGTACATAGGGCGTCAGAAGAAAAACTATGCCATCATGCGGGCACTGGGCACGCCGCGCAATAAGGCGCGCAATGCTTTGGCGCTGCCCCTTGCAGTGCTTTTTGCCGCGGCCATACCCGCAGGCGGCATAGCGGGAATGGTTTATGCCTCCGGAACCCTCTTGTCCACACTTACGGATCTGGCGGCCACAATGGAGAATTATACCCCCGATGCGTCCCTTCCGGCAGGGGCCATGGTTCTTTGCCTGCTGGGTGAGGCGTTGTTTTTGATTGGTCTCTCGGCACTGTTTATGAGGAAGCTGGCAAAGACCCCTCCGCTGGCATTGCTTCAGGGAGATGCGGTCCGTGTCAAGGGCAGGAAAGCAAGAAAGAAAGCTTTACTGGCCGTGCTGGACCAAACCGCGCCGCCCCCAGAGTTCACCCTTTCATTCCCGATAGGTTCGGATCTGCCAAAGCCGGGAGGCTACAGGCCGGTGAAGCACGTCACCCGCTACATCCTGCGCCATATGGGGCGGGCGGGATGGAAAACCGTCATCGCCGTGTTCCTTGCCCTGCTGCTGACGGGAGCCATAGGGCTTCTGGCTGTTACAAGGCTGTCCTACCATGAACTGTTTGATCAGACAGAGATTAAAGGCACTCTAAGCAACTATTCCTCAAGTGCCATCATGGAGGCTTCAAAGTCCGAACTCATGAAGGATTTCTATTATGACGGCGGCTATTGGGTCATTTTAAATGACCTGCCCGTGGGAGCCGGTTATTATTTTGCCTTTACCAACGATTTTAAACGTTATATGCAAAGCACATCGCCCTTTGAGTACACCGTTGAATACGCTGAAGGCTTTGATGATTCATTCTTCCAGGAGAATGTACCCCAGTGCCTGATAGGCAATCAACTGGCGGAAATGTATGGGGTCAAGGCCGGGGACACCATCACCCTGTTAAGCTGGAACCGCTTTTTGTTATTGTCGGAGATGTACCCGGAAGATGAGGAGCTTATCACAAAGATCAAGGAATCAAGCACCGGGTTCCAGGTGGCAGGCATAATAACGACCGAGGATGAGCGTATCAGTAAAATCTATATAATAGCACCATTAAGCAAAGCTGCTGAAGCAGCGAGCCAGTACATCGAATACCCGTTCCCGGTGGAGTCTGCCGAATTTGTGCTGGTTGATAAAGAAAACCCTCAAGGCCTTATAAACTACCTGGAGGAGCTGGCCAGGGATGACAGGAAATATACCGATACCCTGACATTCAAGATGGACACCACTGAACTGGACAACGTGAGGCGTATGCGGGATATGCTGGACATGCTGTTCCCCATTGCAACAGCGGCGGTGATTTTGATCGGTCTCATCGCCCCTGTGATGATCATCATGCAACTGGCAAAGGAAGCGGCAATCTTAAGAATCCTCGGCACCACCAAGCGCCGCTCACGCTGCATGCTGGCCATTGAGCAGACAGGCCTGTGCTTTTCAGGTCTTGTTATAGCTGCCATTGGACTTGTGATATACGATGCCGGACTGTTCGTGAGGGGAATTGATACGCTGGTCATATGCGGCGGGCTGTATCTGCTGTGTTGCGCATTGGCTTCATCCATTACGGCGGCAATGGTGACCCGGCGCAAGGTTCTGGAGCTGCTGCAGGTTAGGGAGTAAACCGGGAGCAAACCAGGGGCAAACCAGGGGGACGGTTCCGCTGGTCTGACTAAACCGGGCGCAGCAATCTCAATTACGTGAACAGAGAAATTGTAATCAAATATGCTTTTTGGCAGTGACAGACAACATCGGGCAGCGAAACTTCACTGAAAGAAAGGAAGGGCATGAATGTCCACATTGACGCTTACCAATGTTTCATACACGTACCGCGGCGCGAAAAAACCTGCGGTTTCCAACGTGAACTGCACTTTTGAGCCGGGCAGGCTGTATGCCATAATCGGTCCCAGCGGTTCCGGCAAGTCCACGCTGCTATCCATGATGGCAGGGCTTGACCTGCCGACCGAAGGTACCATAGCCTTCGATGGGCAAAACATTGCCGAGATGGACCTGGACCGCTACCGCCGCGAGTGCATAGCCATGATCTTCCAGATGTTTCACCTGTTCCCGCTGCTTACGGTACTGGAGAACGTGTGTTATCCCATGGAACTTTGCGGTGTTAAGCCTGCCGATGCAAGGCCGCACGCCGAGCGCCTGCTGAAGAGCGTAGGAATAACCGAAGAGCAGATGAAGCGCTTCCCGTCACGCCTGTCGGGCGGTGAGCAGCAGCGCGTGGCCATAGCACGGAGCCTTGCAACGGGCGCGAAGATCTTTCTTGGTGATGAGCCCACGGGCAACCTGGACGTAGCCAACACCAACAACATCATGGAGATATTGAAGGCCCTCGCCCATCAGGAGGACTATTGTGTTGTTATCGTCACCCATGACCTCGATGTCGCGGAGGCTGCGGATGTTGTGTACAGGATGAAGGATGGTGTGCTGACCCTGCAAAAACCATAAGACCAGGGGAAGACCATGGGGACGGTTCCGCTGGTTCGAACCAGCGGAACCGTCCCCATGGTTTGAAAACTATCCCCCTGTCTTTCCTTTGGCTTTAGTTTTACCTCGCTCCGAACTTGTAGATGGTAATATGATGATAGACATCGCCTGCCCTGAGGATGGGCGAAGGGAAGTGGGTGTGCTTCATGGAATTGGGGAAGTACTGGGTTTCCAGGCACAGCCCGCTATGTTTCCCGTAATATGTGCCGCCCTTGCCTTTCACATTGACATGGTTACCCGAATAGAACTGCACTCCGGGCTTCGTGGTATAAACCTCCATTAAGCGGCCGCTTTGAGGATCATAAAGTTCGGCTGCCTTCTCCGGCTCCTTCCCGCTTACATCCAGTACAAAGTTGTGGTCATAGCCGCATCCGAACTTCATCTGCTCATCGTCCATGCATTCGAGAAGGCCTTTCCCTATGGATTTCATACTGGTGAAATCGAAGGGGGTGCCGGCCACATCACGGATCTCGCCCGTGGGAAGCCATTCGGAGGATATGGGAGTGAACCTTCGGGCATTGATCATGAGCTGGTGGTTGTAAATGGTTCCGTAATCGTGCCCGGACAAGTTGAAATAGGCATGATTGGTCAGGTTCACTACCGTGTCCTTGTCCGACACCGCATGGTAGTCGATAACCAGTTCATTCCGGTCATTAAGCGTATAGGTCACTGTCACATCAAGATTTCCCGGATAGTTCTCTTCCATATCCGGGCTCAGGTATGTCAGCCTGAGGCTTTCCTGGCCTGATTCGCCTACTATTTCGCCAGACCATACTCTTTTGTCAAAACCTGTGAGTCCGCCATGGAGCTGATTTCTGCCTTCGTTGGGGTTGAGCCTGTAAAAAACGCCATTGAGAGTGAACGATGCGTCCTCCAGCCGGTTGGCATGGCGTCCGATTATAGCGCCGAAGAATGGATGGATTCCGGTGTATTCCTCAAGGGTATCAAAACCCAGCGTTATATCTTTAAGGTTTCCATCCCTGTCGGGCGTAAAGATCGATACTATGATGCCCCCATAGTTGGTGATTTCGGCTTTCATACCATTGCTGTTGACCAGGGTATACAGGTAAACATCCTGGCCATCGGTCTTTCCAAAGGGTTTTTTGGTAATTCTCATGGTGGTTTGCCTCCTTGGCGGATTATTGATAAATCTTCCAGCCAATATTATAACAGAACCTGCTGGAAGAGAATACTGATTGTGGAAAACCGGGGTTGTGATGAATTTGCAACGGCACATTGCGTAATTTGACGAAATGTGTTTTACATAAGCGAATATGTGGTCTATAATGTGAAGGACGATGAGATTGCCTAAGCGATAAAAAGGCAAAAATAACCCTATGGAGGGCACCCGGTTATGTTTCAGAAAACTTATTCTGTAGGCGGCGAGCATGAACTACCTGTAGGTCCTCTTGGGATAATACCCATGCAGGGGACCCATGAACTGGCAACGCTTGTGAACAACCATCTTGTAACGATGAGGCAAAGCCTGTTTTCAGACGAGAACAGTTTAACCCAGCATTATCTGAAGGAATCCTATGTAATCTCGGCTTCCTGTCCCAGGTTCAGCACCGGGGACGGTAAGGGCGTCATCCACGAATCGGTGCGCGGCTATGATCTCTATATAATCTCAGATGTGGGCAACTACAGCTGCACATACAAGATGTTCGGGCAGGAATGCCGCATGAGCCCGGATGACCATTTCCAGGACATTAAAAGGATTATTTCCGCTATTGGCGGGAAAGCCAGGAGGATCAACCTGATTATGCCGCTGCTGTACGCAGGAAGGCAGCATAAACGAGTTTCCAGGGAGTCCTTGGACTGCGCCATAGCACTGCAGGAGCTTGAGGCCCTGGGAGTGGAGAATATCATCACCTTCGATGCCCATGATCCAAGGGTTCAGAATGCCATTCCCATAAAGGGTTTTGAGAATATACTTCCCACATACCAGATAATAAAAGCCCTTGTAAACAGTGAGCCCGATCTTAAGATAGACAGATCGTGCATGATGGTGGTGAGCCCCGACGAGGGAGGCCTTACCAGAAACATCTACTATGCCAACGTGCTGGGGCTGGACCTGGGCATGTTCTATAAACGCCGCGACCTGACCAGGATGGTAAATGGGAAGAACCCCATCATAAGCCATGAGTTCCTGGGAGATTCGGTTGAAGGAAAGAGCGTCCTGATCATAGATGACATACTGTCCTCCGGGGACTCCATAATTGACATCGTACATGAACTCAAGCAGCGAAAGGCCGATAAAATATACGTAGGCGTTACCTTCGCCCTGTTCACCGAAGGGCTGGACAAGTTCCATGACCTGTATGAACGGGGCATGCTTAACAGGGTATTCTCCACAAACCTGACCTACAGGCAGAATGGACTGAGAAAGGCGCCCTGGTATGTGGAAGTCGACATGTCCAAGTTCCTTGCGCTGCTGATCAATACCCTCAACCACGACGACTCCCTCAGCTCACTGCTGGATCCCACAGAAAAGATCCATGCCCTTATGGAACGACACAAAGCTATGAATAAATGAGGGCTGCACAGCCTTCAAGCGAGGTGGTAGGTATGAAGAATCAAGGTTACTTTGAAAATCCCATTCTTCCAGGATTTTATCCCGATCCGTCCATATGCCGCGCAGGCGAGGACTATTACCTGGTAACCTCAAGTTTTGCCTATTTTCCCGGAGTCCCGATTTTCCACAGCCGTGACCTGGTTCACTGGAAGCAGATAGGCCACGTCCTGGACAGGCCATCCCAACTGGACCTGGACGGCGCGGGACATTCCCAGGGGATCTTCGCTCCCACCATACGCTACCATGATAGACGGTTCTATATGATCACTACCAATGTGACAAAAGGCGGGAACTTCATTGTTACTGCGGAAAGGCCTGAAGGTCCCTGGTCCGATCCGTACTGGCTGACTGATGCTCCGGGGATTGACCCTTCCCTGTTCTTTGACGATGATGGCCGATGCTACCTGGTAGCCACCTGGGAGGTTCCCGAGGGACCTGCCTATAACGGTGACAATGAGATATGGATGAGGGAACTGGATCTCGATACCATGACCCTGAAAGGCGAGCGCTTCGGACTCTGGCGCGGGGCTCTGAAGAAGGCCGTATGGCCCGAAGCTCCGCATATATACAAGAAGGACGGGTATTACTACCTCATGATAGCCGAAGGCGGAACAGATTTCCACCATTCGGTTGCCATTGCCAGAAGCCGCAATATAACAGGGCCTTATGAAGGTTGTCGGTGCAATCCGATCCTGACTCACCGCCACCTGGGACGCAATTATCCCATCGTAAACGCTGGCCACGGCGACCTGGTGGAGACCCAGAACGGGGAATGGTGGATGGTACTCCTTGCGTCAAGGCCCTATGGAGGATACTACCGGAACCTGGGCCGTGAAACCTTCCTTGTTCCCGTGACCTGGGAGGACGGATGGCCGGTGGTAAGCCCCGGAACCGGCAAGGTCGAATTCTCCTATCCATGTCCCGACCTTCCCCGGTGGGAGGTTGAGCCTCCAGCGCCCATCGACCATTTCGACAAAAGCAGCCTTGATCCCTGCTGGATGTACCTGCGCACCCCGAGGGAAGAGTTCTGCAGCCTGACAGAACGCCCCGGTTATTTACGGCTCAGGGTCAGACCTCCCAAACTGACTGAGCTTGCGAATCCAAGCCTGGTATGCAGGCGTCAGCAGCATATGAGCTTTACCGCGAGGACAGTCCTGGAGTTTGTGCCGGGGCCAAGTGAAGCGGCCGGAATGGTTCTGCTCCAGAGCGACCGCTATCATTACAGGATGGAGTATACCCATGAGGGCGGCCAGACCGTGGTCCGTCTTGTCCGGTGCAGCGACGGTATTGAGACGATAATGAACTCTGTTCCATGGAGTTCCGAGCGCTTTGTTATGCAAATATCGGCGCAAGGCCAGGATTACAGCTTCTTCTTCGGGGATGGGGAACAGGTACTCCAACTGGCCCAAAATGTTGACGGCAGGATCCTGAGCACCGATGTGGCCGGAGGATTCGTTGGAACCACCATAGGCCTTTATGCCTCCGGCAATGGCAGGGAGAGCCATAATATCGCTGATTTCGACCTTTTCGAATACAGGCCTGCCCTCTAATCAAATTCTAATCTTCCTTATATCTCCCCTTTATGATTGGAGTATAGAATTAAATAAGAAGCGGTATCCGGAGAGGGTGAAAAGCCTGGCAGGATATGCTTCCCGGGAACATCGGGCTAAGCCGGGGCCATGGACATGAGAGATAACCTTGAAGCGGGATAAGGATGAAAACAGTAATTGTCGCCATAAACGCCAAATACGATCATGAAGGCCTGGCGGCCTGGTGCCTGAAAGCCGCCTGTCTGAAAAGAGGGGTGGATGTTACTGTTCTCCAGTACTCCATCAACGATTCCCTCCAGAAGATATGGTCGGAGATAATGGATGAAGAGCCTGATGTGGCGTGCTTTTCCTGCTATATCTGGAACCGTGTGCTGGTGCAGAACCTCATATCAGACCTTAAAAAGGTCCGGCCGGATACCATAATAGTGGTGGGCGGTCCCGAGGTATGTTATGACGGTTCGGGAGATGATTTCAGGTCCTGCGGCGCCGATTATGTCATCCGGGGGGAAGGGGAAGACCGGCTTCCCCGGCTGCTGCTGGAGCTTGATGGCCGGATGGCGGACGAAACTGTTTCAAATTACGTTTCACCGTTCATCCCCGGATACCTGGAGCGTATCAGGGACAGGATAGCCTATATTGAGTCGTCCAGGGGTTGCCCCTACAATTGCTCCTATTGCCTGTCCTCCATAGACAGGGGAGTGCGCTGCTTTCCGCTGGAGGAAGTGTTTGCGGGCATCGACGCACTTGTCGGCGCGGGAGCAAGGGTCATCAAGTTTGTTGACCGTTCTTTCAGCGTGAACAGGCGGCATTCCATGGAGATATGGGAGTATATCAGAAGGTTTTCGCCTGAAGATGTAACCTTCCATTTCGAGATCAACCCTGACCGGCTGAGTGATGAACAGATGGAGATCCTGTCATCAATGCCCAAGGGTCTGGTGCAGGTCGAGGCAGGAATCCAGTCCACCAACCCGGAAACGCTGAGGGCTGTGTCCAGGACCATGGATGCAGACCTGGCCCTTGATAACCTTAAGATAATAACTGCCTGGGGAAATATCCATGTCCATACCGATTTGATCGCTGGTTTGCCCCATGAGGACTTGGACTCCTTCAGGAAATCCTTCAACGCTGTTTATGGGGTGAAGGCACACCACCTCCAACTTGGTTTCCTGAAGCTGCTCCCCGGCACCAGGATCAGGATTGAGGCCGAGCAGCACAATTACCGGTACAGGAGCTGCCCGCCCTATGAAGTTTTGTCCAACCGGTACATGACGGCGCGGGAAATCACGATGCTCAAGGGTGTCGAGGAGGCGCTGGACAGGTTCTACAATACGGGAAGGCTTACTTTCACGCTGGAATATGCAGAGACCCTTTTCCCTTCGGCCTTTGACATGTATCTCAGCCTGAGCCGGTGGCTGAAGGAGAGAAAGCTGCTGTTCATGCCGCTCTCGGCTATAAGGCTTTATGAACTGTTCCGGGATTTCTCCCTGGATGCAGGGGCTGACCCGGAGATCCTGGAGGGCCTGCTGTGCCTGGACTATTGCTGTTCCCTCAGGACCACGGCCATACCCGAACACCTTCTGACGCCCGGAGAACGAAAAGCAGGAACGGTCATCCTGGAACCGGCGGATTTCGCCGACAGGGAATGGATAGAATCTGTCGGGAGGAACCAGTTCAGAAGGAGATTTATCGGCCTTGAGGGATACTGCCCTGTGATAAACGGGGTTAGGACTGAATATATGAGAAGTAGGGCAGTGGTGGATACAAAAACGGTCGACCCGGTGACCGGGAGAGCCATGGTGACCATAGGCCAAGCCCTTTACATTAAAATTCCGTATGTGTAGAATGAACTTACAGGGTCCTGCAGGGACCGTTGATCATATTTGTAAAAGCAGCGGACATGTTACGTCCGATCATATATTGGTGGTGAGATAATTTGAGCTTAATAACTCTATTGTTTGGGGTAGGGGGCATTGTGGTCCTGCTGATCGCGTTGCTTGCCGTGATCATTATTGCCTCAATAAGGAGGAAGGACGATTTTGTCAATGTAGACAGCGCGACCCGGCAGGAGATCGACAGCACCATAAAAGCCGGCAGAAGGCTGACACTGGCCATGCGGCAGGCTTCTTACCGGCTCATGCAGGTTGAGGTTAAAAAAGAGATTGAGGATCTTTGCAAGATTGCAGAATCCATATTTGACATGCTCAGGAAGGACCCCAACGACCTGCGGGTTGTCAAGCAGTTTATAACATATTACCTTGAACCCACCCACAAGATCGTCATGAAATACGTTGAACTGGCCACAACCAGGCCTATGCCTGCCGATGCCGTCGGCATACTGGACAAGACCGAGAAATCCTTCAAGAGCATTCGCGCCTCTTTCCTCCAGCAAAAGGAGAAGATGCTCGCAAATGATGTGATGGATCTGGACACCGAGATAAAAGTCTTTGAAACCATTTCAAGGAACATGACAACCAGCGGGGAATCGGGAAAGGATAAAAACCCGCCTCCGGTTTCCACAAGCGGGCAGAAGTAGGGATTGTTAATCAGTATGGTAATTTGGTAAAATGAGTATGTTACTTATCATCAGGAAAGGTTGGATAGGCTATGGATGCACAGATTCAAACCTCCCCGGTCCAGTCGGCTGCCGCAATAGATAACTATGATGTAAACAGATGGAATGAAATGACCCCTGAAGAGCAGCAAAAGGTTATTGAACTCTCCAAAAAAATCGATATAAGCGATTCCCAGTCGGTGATACAATATGGCACCCTGGCACAAAGCGAGGTGTCCAAGTTCTCTGATGCCATCCTCGGCCAGATCAGGGCCAAGGACAGCGGAGAGGTAGGCACTGTCCTGACCGACCTGCTGACAAAGGTGCAGGAAGTGGACATTGACAGCCTGGATCCCAACAAGCAGGGTTTCTTTGACAGGCTGTTCGGAAACATCAAGAGAGAAACCGGAAAGTTCATGGCCCGGTACGAAAAGCTGAGCGTCCAGATAGAGAAAATCATAGATCAGCTGGACCGAGCCAAGCTCCAGCTCATCAGGGATATCACCACCCTGGATACCATGTACGCCAAAAACCTGGAGTACCTTAAGGAACTGGACATCTATATCATGGCCGGTTCACTGAAGCTTAAGGAACTCAATGATAAGGTCCTTCCCGAACTCAGGGAAAAGGCCGAAAGGACCGGCGACCCTGTGGATGCCCAGAAGGTCAAGGATATGTCGGAGCTCATTTCCCGGTTTGAGAAGAAGATCCACGATCTGAAGCTGACCAGGATGATTGCCATCCAGACCGCACCCCAGATCAGGCTGATCCAGAACAATGACCAGACCCTTGTTGAGAAGATCCAGAGCTCCATAATGAATACCATACCCCTCTGGAAGAACCAGGTCGCCATTGCCATCACCATGCTGCGCCAGCAGAGCGCGCTGCAACTCCAGAAGGACGTCACAAAGACTACCAACGATCTTCTGGCCAGGAACTCCGAGATGCTCAAGACCAGTTCCATTGAAATAGCCAAGGAGAACGAGCGCGGCATAGTGGAGATTGAAACCCTTAAGAAGGTTAATGAAGACCTGATGACCACCCTTGAGGAAACCATAAGGATCCAGCAGGAAGGCCGCGCGAAGAGGCAGCAGGCCGAGATTGAACTGAGGCAGATGGAGGAGGATCTCAAGAGGAAGCTTATCGACCTGCGCGACCGCGCGTAAGTATCAGAAGAGACATATAAGGTTCGGGATATAACCAATGCGGCTTAAAGGCCGCATTTTGACTAAGTTGTCAGTACAAGAGGTACGCGGCAATCTCTGCTGCGTTTCTCAAAGAATTACGTGTTATAGCCGTGCTGTTCAGTCTCTCCTTCAGTCCTCGTCGCAGGAAGTTGTACATGCTCATGCTTGATCTCGCAGGGCCGCCGGCAACGTCGCATCCGTGCGACTGCCGGCTAAAAACAACATCCGGTTGTTTTTTCCCGCTCGATCGGCGCATTTCGCATACAACTTCATCTGCTCCTGCGGAGTCACTCGAGACTGAAACAGCACGTCTTGTGCATACAATTACAGAGCTTCAACCTTCAACGTTTTGCGTTATGCAGGGATTACCGCGCCCGGCTTTGCTGAACTCGTAATGACAGGACAGGAATTCGCTCCGCCCGCAATTATTTGAACTAACCCAATGGCGCTAAAATTGGCAAATGGCGCATAAAACCTAAAATGCAGGCCGATAATGGAAACAGGAGCAATCCTCCGGGACGGTCCCCATCGGCCGACGATAAATTTCATCTCAGCCGGAACCCTTAAAGGGCCTGGGGCGCAACCCCCGGCCGGTGTTGACACTTAAGCCCTCATGGCATATAATCAATAAAAGATTGCAAAAAGCGATGACCGGTACGAGTAGGATTCCTGAGGCCTTTCAGAGAGTGGGGGGAAAGGTGGGAGCCCCGCAGGATACGGAATCTGAAAATCAACCGCGAGCCGCAGCCTGAAAGGCCCGGAGGGCCGAATAAGGCGAGCCGGAATGAGGCCGTTATCCTCAGACAAGTGGTCCTGTAATCCATGGCGGGTTATGGGGCAATTTGGGTGGTACCGCGGAAAGCAGAGCCTTTCGTCCCATGGGACGAAGGGCTTTTTTATTGATACATCAAGACAGGACCGGTATCCCGGACAAAACCTGAGAATGAAGAGATTTGGAGGTATAAAGATGGCAGTTGACTATGGAAAGACGCTTAACCTGCCAAAAACCGATTTCCCGATGCGGGGCGGGCTTCCCGAGAAGGAGCCGCAGATCCTTGAGGAATGGCAGAAGAAGGATGTTTATAATAAAAGGCTTGATAGGAACCGCAATTCCGGCAAAAAATTCGTGCTGCATGACGGCCCGCCATACGCCAATGGCGGAATCCACGTGGGAACCGCATTGAATAAGATCCTGAAGGATATCATCATGCGGTATTACGATATGAAGGGCTACTATACGCCCTATGTTCCCGGATGGGATACCCACGGCCTTCCCACCGAGCAGCAGGCCATCAAGGAAAGAGGCCTGAACCGTCACGATACTGATCCGGTGGTCTTCAGGAAGGCATGCAAGGAGATCGCCTGGAAGTACATTAACATTCAAAGGGACGCCTTCAAGCGCCTCGGGGTAATAGGCGACTGGGATAACCCGTATATCAGCTACCTGCCCGAGTATGAAGCCAGGCAGATCGGCGTGTTTGGCGAAATGGCCAAGCAGGGCTGCATATATAAAGGCATGCGCCCGGTATACTGGTGCCCGTCATGCGAAACCGCCCTTGCCGAAGCTGAGATAGAATATGCCGAGGATACCACAAACTCCATCTATGTCAAATTCCCCATGACCGACGACAAGGGAAAGCTCAGGGGCATTGTGGACTCCCTCGATAACCTGTATGTGGTCATCTGGACCACCACCACATGGACCCTGCCGGGCAACATGGCCATATGCCTTAACCCCGGTTTCGTTTACGCGGTCATCGAAACCGGCGGTGAACGCTATATAATCGCAAAGGACCTGATTGAAAGCGTGGCTGCCGCCGCGGGGATCAAGGAATACAGGATCCTCGGGGAGATCATGGGTTCCGAGCTGGAGTATACGGTGTGCAGGCACCCGTTCCTTGACAGGGATTCCCTGGTCATCGTCGGCGACCATGTAACCCTGGATGCCGGTACCGGATGTGTTCATACCGCGCCCGGCCATGGCGCCGAAGACTTTGAGGTATGCAGGAATTATCCCGAACTGAAAACCCTGGTGCCCGTTGACGACAAAGGCTGCCTTACAAAGGACGCCGGGCCTTTCGAGGGGCTTTTCTATGAGAAATCGAACAAGGCGATCCTGCAGCTTTTAAGGGAGAAGAACCTGCTCCTGGCCGAAGAGACGATCATTCACCAGTACCCGCATTGCTGGCGCTGCAAGGACCCCATCATTTTCAGGGCAACCGAGCAGTGGTTCATCTCCATTAACAAGTTCAAGGACGCGGCACTGAAAGCCATAAAGGATGTCCGCTGGATTCCCAAATGGGGTGAGGAGCGTATTTCCAAGATGGTGGAAGACAGGGGAGACTGGTGTATTTCCCGCCAGCGCCTCTGGGGTGTTCCCATTCCCATATTCTACTGCAATGACTGCGGCAGGGAAATCATTGACGACGTGACCATAAAAGCCGTACAGGATCTTTTTGCCAAAGAGGGCTCCGACGCCTGGTTCGCCCATGATGCTTCCGAGATCCTGCCCGAGGGCTATACCTGCAGCTGCGGAGGCCGCAGCTTCAGAAAAGAGCAGGATATCATGGATGTATGGTTTGACTCAGGCTCATCCCATGCCGCCGTGGCAGAGCCCAATCCTGATATGGGCTGGCCCGTGGATATGTATCTCGAGGGAAGCGACCAGCACAGGGGATGGTTCCAGTCATCGCTCCTCACCGCTGTTGCCACAAAAGGCCGCGCCCCGTACAGGGAAGTGCTGACACATGGATACGTGGTGGACGGGCAGGGCAAGAAGATGAGCAAATCCCTGGGCAATGTCATTGACCCGATGGATGTATGCAAGCAGTATGGCACTGATATACTCAGGCTTTGGGTGTCTTCCAGCGATTACAAGACCGATATCCGCATCTCCAATGAAGGCTTCAAGCAGCTTTCGGAGAGTTATCGCAAGATCAGGAACACCGCCAGGTTCCTGCTCGGGAATATCTATGATTTCAACCCAAGCGAGCACAGCGTACCCTTTGCCGAGATGGAGGAGCTTGACCGCTGGGCGCTTATGAAGCTCAACAGGCTGGTGGATAAGATCGAGAAGGCTTATTCCGAATATGATTTCCATGTTATGTTGTACGCCATCCACAATTTCTGCACGGTGGACATGTCCAGCTTCTACCTTGACGTTACCAAGGACAGGATGTACGCCTCAAAGGCTGACAGCAGGGAGCGCCGTTCCGGACAGACAGCCATGTACATCATCCTGGACACCCTGACCAGGCTCCTGGCTCCCGTGCTGGTCTTTACCAGCGAGGAGATCTGGAAGTACATCCCGCATGGCGAAAATGACAATCCCGAGAGCGTCATGCTCAATGACTGGCCGGAGGTCAGGCCCGAATACGAGGACCAGGCCCTTGCCGAAAAATGGGACAGGATCCTGGAGGTCCGCGAAACAGTCCTTAAGGCCTTGGAGGACGCAAGAAACGAAAAACTCATCGGACAGTCACTGCAGGCGAAGGTGGTCCTGAAGGCTGGCAAGCCGCTTTACGACTTCCTTGAAAGCGTAAAGGAACTTCTGCCCACAGTCTTCATCACCTCACAGGTAGAACTGGAATTCATGGATGGGAAAGGTCTGGAGGCAGTCGTAAAACTTGCCGACGGGCAGAAGTGCGAACGCTGCTGGGTGTACTCCGAAACCGTGGGCCACAGCCATGATCATCCCACCCTTTGCAATCGCTGCGCAAATACGATTTAACAGGCTCAATTAATGCAGGCGGCTGGAACCAACAATCCAGCCGCTTTATCAATTTTTGCGCATAAAATGGTTCCTGCGGCGGGGATGGCGTCCATTGCCAGCTTTATGGTATGATATTCAATACTGATAAAGCCCGCCGCTTGTGCGGATAATATTTGAGAATGGCGAGAGTTTTCGGAATGAAAAGATCCTGCATCCATGGGATGAAAAGGACTGAATCGAGGTGTATTCAATGGAATGCCGCGACTTGTTGAAAAAGCTTTGCAGCATAAATGCCGTGATCGGAAGGGAAGACGCGGCTGCTCAGGCAATATCGGGCATACTGTCGGACTATTGCGACGAAGTCAGGGTGGATGCCTTTTATAACGTGATAGGCCTCAGGAAGGGCCAGGGGGAGAACCCGCGCAATGTCCTTGTTAGCGCCCATTACGATCAGATTGGGCTGATTGTCACGGGCATTGATGAAAACGGTTTTCTCAGGTTCACCAATATGGGGGGAGTTGATCCCAAAACCCTGGCCGCCATGGAAGTGACTGTACATGGCAGGAGGGATCTCCATGGCGTAATAGGCTCAAAGCCGCCCCACCTGATCCCGCCCGAGGATTCCGACAAGCCTGTGAAGCTGGAGGATATGCTCATTGATATAGGATACGGCGCGGAGCAGGCCCGGGAACTTGTATCCGTGGGCGATGTGGTATCCTTCCGCTTCCCTGTTCTTGAACTGAAAAACAACAGGATGGCCGGAAGGAGCATGGACAACCGGAGCAGCGTGGCCGCCCTGGTGGAGATGCTGAAGGAACTGGAACGGATCCGGCACCGGGACAATGTTTATGCGGTAGCCACCGTCCAGGAGGAATCCGGCCTGGTGGGAGCGTTTATGACATCCTGGAACCTTAAACCTGACCTGGCAATAGCAATAGACGTCTGCCACGGGGATATGCCGGATGCGCCCAGCGATGAGAGCTTCCCGCTGGGTAAAGGGGTTGCCATAGCAGTAGGCCCAATATTGAGCCGGAAGCATACACGGGCGTGCATAAAGCTTGCCAGGCAGGAGAAGATTCCATACCAGATCGATGCCGAGGAGAAGGATACGGGAACCGAAGCGGCGGTTTATTCTTCGGCATTGGAAGGCATCCCTACGTTGCTGCTGTCCATTCCCGCAAAGTATATGCATACCGCGGTGGAGATGGTCAGCCTTGACGATATCGGGGCAGCGGCCCGTCTGGCAGCCCGCTATATCGCTTTCAGGGATGAATTGGATCAGGAGGGCGATTCAAATGATTGAACATGGTGTCTTAAGTACGGCCTCCGGGGAATATCCCGAAAGCCTTATCGATACACTGAAGAAGCTTACCATGCTGGATGGGGTTTCAGGCGATGAAAAGCCCGTGAGGGACTTCATCATCGAACTTATAAAAGACCGGGCGGATTCCTGGCATGTAGACAATATCGGAAACCTGATCGCTTTCAGGAAGGGAACCGGACTGGGCAAAAAGGTCATGCTGGCTGCCCATATGGATGAGGTCGGGTTGCTTATAACCGGGATCAACGATAACGGCCTTTTGAAGTTCAAGGCCGTGGGCGGTATCGAAACCCGCGTCCTGGTAGGGAAGAGGGTCAGGATAGGCAAGGACAGGGTACCCGGTGTAATAGGGTACAAGCCCATACATCTGCAGGATGATTCCGAGAGGAAGAGCACGGTTAAAAAGAGCGGGCTGACCATCGATATAGGCGCAAAGGACAGGGAGCAGGCCGAGGCGAGCGTATCGGTAGGCGATACGGCTGCGTTTGACTATGATCCTGTGGAATTCGGGGACCAAAAGCTGATGGCCAAGGCACTGGATAACCGGGTGGGTTGCGCATTACTTGCCGAGCTTCTTAAGGACAGGTATCCCTTTGATGTTTACGGCTGCTTCACTGTCCAGGAAGAGATAGGCCTTAAGGGAGCCAAAGCAGCGTCCTATGCGGTTGAACCTGACGCGGCCATCATCCTGGAAGGGACCACATGCTATGACCTTACCGGGACCGATGAGCATATGATGAGCACCCGGCTTGGCGATGGCCCGGCCCTGACCGTCATGGACCGGTCGGTGATCTCGGACAGGGGCCTGTTCAGGTTCATAACCCATACCGCTGAAAGGCTCGGTATCCCGTGGCAGGTGAAACGGACCATATCGGGCGGCACCGATGCCGGAAGAATTCAGGTGAGCGGCAGGGGCGTAAAGGTATGCACGATATCGGTGCCCTGCAGGTATATCCATACCCCCGTGTCGATTATGGACAAGAGGGATTTCTTTAATGTCCTGAAACTGGCTGAGGGGACTCTTGCAGGCCTGGCAGGCTGGTTTTCGGAGGACGGGAATGCAGGCGCATACGGGTTCGACCAGAATCAATCAGGAGGGGAAAGCGATGTTTGACACGATAAGCATGCTGGTGAATGCTTTTGGCCCGTCGGGCCGTGAAAACCGGGTGGCGGAGGTTGTCACCCAAATGATAAAGGATAAAGTGGACGAGATCAGCTCGGATGCCATGGGGAACCTGATAGCTGTAAAGAAGGGCTCCGGCAAAAAGATAATGCTGGCCGCCCACATGGATGAGATCGGCCTGATTATCACCACGATCGATGATAAAGGGTTCCTGCGGTTCGGAACCGTGGGCGGCGTTTTGCCCCTTATCTCCCTCGGCCAGCGGGTTGTCTTTGAGAATGGCCTGACCGGTGTTGTCTGGTATGAAGAGAGCATTGAGAGCATGAAGGATGCCAAAATCGACAAGATGTACATCGACATAGGGGCCAAAACGCGGGAACAGGCAAGGGAGCTGGTTGAGATAGGCGACATGGCCGTCTTTGAGGGCCGGCCGGTTGAGCAGAACGGCCTTATTATTTCCAAGGCCCTGGATGACAGGGTGGGCTGCGCGATACTGGCTGAGCTTGCCAGGAGATGTCCTGCAACAGATAATGAGATATATTATGTCTTTACCACCCAGGAGGAAGTGGGCTTAAGGGGCGCCCGCACCGCCGCTTACGCCATCAGGCCCGACCTGGCCATTGCCATTGACGTTACAAGGACCGGTGACACGCCGAAGAGCAAACCCGGGGCTGTATCGCTGGGGGAAGGACCTGCGATAAAGGTAAAGGACAACAGTGTCATAGCCCATCCGAGAATAAGGGAAAGACTTGTAGATTGCGCCAGGGAGAACGGTATTCCCTTCCAGTTCGAGGTCGTGGACAAGGGCGGCACCGATGCCGGGAGCATACACATCACCGCCGGCGGAATACCTTCGGGAGGCGTGTCAATTCCCACGAGATTCATCCACAGCGCCTCGGAAATCGTTGACATAAAGGACGTGGAGAACGCTGCAAGGCTTTTGGAGGCCTTTATCAAGTTTTAATATGAAAAATTGCTAAAATAAAAAAATGTGTCGGAACAAATAATAAACTCGAAAGGAGGTAAAGAGGCAATGAGTATTTTTGACGAATTGACAAGGGATTCCTTTTTATCAAAGAAAGCCGCAAACAGGCAGAGCAGCCCGGCAAGAAGGAAGAGGGACGTTGAAATCGCTTCCGAGTTCGCCGAAAGGAAGGATGAAGAGATTGCCCGGGATGCGGATTCAGACACAGAAAGCCGTGATTCCTACCTTGCGGCCGATCACGAAGAAGGAGCCCACGCCAGTGATTACAGCGGGATTGCCATAAATGCCTCCGGCAAAGATGCCGACACCGAGTTTGGTTCCGACATGGCCGGTGTCGCCCAGTATGGCACCCAGACCTATTCCCATGCGGGTGTATCCTTTGACAAGCTTTCCGAAAGTGAAGCCAGGATCTGCTATTCGGGCCTGCTGTCCAAATCCGGGGCCGACAGGATTATCGGCGTGTACGGCTATGGCAGCAACCAGAACTGGGAGGATGTATCCGAAGTCGTCCTGTCCAGGGACGCCACAGGAAGCTTTACCGCGACGATACCCATCACAAGGGGCAAGAATGTCAACTTCGCGTTCAGGGACTCCGCGGAAAACTGGGATAACAACTCCGGCCTGAACTACACGTTTGTGAACTGACATGGGATGACGCGGGCTTTAAAGCCCGCGTTTTCATAACTCATGTTCGTTTACCCAGTCGCGGGCTTCTTCAACGCCTTCTTCCGTAATTAAGGGAACCTTTGCTGCCCGGTCGGTTTTTTCAATATCCTGCTGGGCTGCGGTGCCCGCGGAATTCGGTATCCTTTTCCTTCTGCCGGTCATATTGCACCTCGCGTGATATAATTTTTTTCTTACCATAGTATTTCCTGAATGGGTTTGTTTTTCGCGAGCAAAATGTGGGATAATCTATATAACCGTACGGCTTAAGGAGGTAACAGCGTGAAGGATATCAGGATATGGTTCGCGTCTTCTGAGGTTGCGCCCTTTGCCAAAACGGGCGGTCTGGCAGATGTGGCAGGTTCGCTGCCGAAGGCCCTGAAAAAACTGGGCGCCGATGTGCGGGTTGTGATGCCCAAGTACAGGCAGATCCCGACGGAATTCTCTGAACAGATGAAATTCCTGGGCTATACCATGGTGGACCTGACCTGGCGCAAGCAATACTGCGGTGTTTTTTCCCTTGAGTATGAGGGAGTGACTTATTATTTTCTGGATAACGAATATTACTTCTTCAGGGATTGGTACTACGGGATGTACGATGACGGGGAGCGTTTCGCCTTTTTCTCAAAGGCTGTCCTGGAGGTGCTGCCCACTATCGGCTTCAGACCCGATATCATCCATCTCAATGACTGGCAGACAGGCCTGGTGAGCGTCCTGCTCGACGCCCACTACAGGGATTACCGGTGGGATGGTTTTTACAAGAATATCCATACCGTGTTTACGATCCATAACCTGAAATACCAGGGGATTTTCCCAAAACAGATCATGGATGATGTAATCGGTCTTGACTGGAAGTTCTTTAACCAGGACGGGCTGGAGTTCCATGATGATATCAACTACCTGAAAGCCGGGCTGGCCTATTCCACTGTACTGACCACCGTAAGCAAGACCTATGCGGAAGAGATAAAACACGATTTCTTCGGTGAAAATCTCCAGGGGCTGATAAGTAAAAGATCTGCCGATCTGTACGGCATTGTGAACGGCATAGACTATGAACTGAACAACCCTGAGAATGATAAACGGCTTTACAAGACATATTCGGTTCACAGCCCCGAAGGCAAGCTGGAAAACAAGAAAAGGCTCCAGGAGGACTGCGGTCTTGAAGTAAAGCCCGATACGCCCCTTTTAGGGATTATTTCCCGCCTGGTCCAGCAGAAAGGCTTCGACCTGATCGAGTATATGATGCCCGAACTTATGGACCTTGATCTTCAGATCATCGTCCTGGGCACCGGCGACAAGCGTTACGAGGATTATTTCAGATGGGCCCAGTCACAGTATCCCGGCAGGGTTTCCGCCAATATATGCTACGATCCGGTACTGGCACAGAGGATCTATGCGGGCAGCGACATGTTTCTCATGCCCTCCCTGTTTGAACCCTGCGGTTTAAGCCAGCTTTTCGGCATGAGGTATGGTACGGTGCCCATCGTGAGAGAAACTGGCGGGCTTAAGGACACGGTGATTCCGTACAATAAATATACCGGGGAAGGCACAGGCTTCACTTTCGCCAACTATAACGCCCACGAGATGAAAGACGCGGTGGTGCGTGCCCTGGAGGTTTACCGCGACCGGGAAAAATGGATGAAGCTTGTGAAATCCTGTATGTCCCAGGATTTCAGTTGGGACCGCTCAGCCCTGCAGTATATGCAGCTTTACAACATGATACTGGACCGTTACGGAAACTAAGCCTGTGTCATGGAGCATTCCCCGCGCATAGTATGAATCAGACAAAAAGCAAACGGGGTGTTCCTATGGGCGATTGCAGAGATTGCGGCGGCTTCTTCGGAGGCGGTTGGGAATGGATTATAATAGTCATCCTGATTATCCTGATATTCTTCCCTGGTATTTTCGGCGGGCATGACAAATGCCATTTCGGGAAGGATTGCTGCTAAGGGTTAAGACATCAATGCTTAAGACCGGAAGGTTTCGCCTCCGGTCTTGATTTTTGAAGGCAAGGGCTTGCCTGCCCCAGGGTTTCGGAAATGGAACACGACATGATATAATGTCCATCAGGGACAGCCTGCCGCCGCCAATCGGCAGAAATCCCATGAACCGGCAAACGCTGTTTTGCCGGGTACGAAAGGGGTAGATCCATGGATCTGGCTCAGTACAGAATAAAACTTCGCAGAAACAGGGATGGGAGCAGCAGGCTCCACCAGTACGCCCTGACCTATAAAAGGGTCAAGGGGCACATAAACCAGGCCGGGTATGATATTGTATCGGCCCTGGCTGGGGATTCCGATCTGATCGTTGAATTTAGCACCGACCTGTTTTACGGAGTGGGCACGGACCCCGGCAAATGTGCCGAGAAATTCCTGAACGACATCCAGTCAATGAATCTTGAACATATAAGCCGCAAGGTTCCGTCCCAACTCCCTGTGGTCATTCTTGGAATAAACATGGGGAAAAAGGAGAAACTGCAGGCCCATGAGATAGCAGCCTATGTTCCCAACAGGGTATGGAAGAGCCCTTCGTTCAGGGATGTCCTGCCTGTTTGCGGAGCAAGGTTCTATATTGCCGGGGAGCCGGCGGATGCCAGGAAGGCCCTGGATAATTTGTTTGACCTTTCAGAAGAGCAGAAGGCCGCCGCCTTCAGGATGATCCTGTTTCATATGGCCGAGTATGAAAGGTTTGGCATCATGTCGGCCAGCGACATGGAAAAGGAGCTGCGCGGCCTGCTGGGGTTGTGACAGGAAGATCAGCCCGCTATGAGTTGCTTCCGGTTGCCCGGGGTTTGAAAGCCTTGCAGGGTTCTCCGCTTGATTCCCGTACTACCTGTGATGGAATATGCAGGCTTTTGAACCCGTAAAACCTGCATCCTCTCGGATGACGGGGATCCCATGTGACCTGGTAATACTGGCATTTCAGGCATTCTACCGGCTTTTCCATGTGAGGTATTATATCATAAAATGAATATAGCCAAAAATGCTATATTCATTTATGATTCGATGTTCTCGGGGACCCGTTCGAAATCTTTGATTTCGGCAATGGGCGAGGTTGCTCTGTTGTGTTTGCAAAGGGGTGAAAAGATGTTTGAAGGCAGACAGGTTATTGATGTGACCAGGAGGATCGTCAGCGGCATGACGGTTTGGCCGGGGGACCCTGGGGTTGTGGCGGAACGGACCTCCTCCATAAGCGATGGCTCAGTCGCGAATGTGTCGCGGTTAAGCCTGGGCGTTCATTCCGGAACCCATATGGACGCTCCGCTCCATTTTATTGAAGGAGGAAAGGACATAGATTCGGTTGACATATCACGCCTTTTTGGACGGGTCCTCGTGGTATCCGCCCAGACCGACGTGATTGATGAAGGGCTGCTGAGGCCATATGATCTTGCCGGGGTCAAGGCTGTTTTCTTCAGGACCAGGGCAAGCATGAGGGACGAGAAAACGCCATTCTGGGATGAATACCCGGCGATAACCATGGGATGCGCCGAATACCTGGTGCAAAGCGGGATCCTCACGGTGGGAACGGACTATTTTTCAATCGAACTCAGCAGGGACAACAGCTATTCCGTGCACAAAAAACTCCTTTCCCATGAGATGGCCATCATTGAGAACCTGGATCTACGGAATATCGAGCCTGGTGTGTATGATTATATCTGCCTGCCGCTGAGGATCGCGGGCTCGGACGGCTCGCCGGTAAGGGTGCTGCTGATTAAGTAATCGGCTATTCCATTGATGCATTCTATGTTGTATAATGATAAGGCTGCCGTCCCGAACTGCAAATACGGGCGACAGCGTATTTTGACTTCGAAAGGACTGAGAAGAAGTGAGTTTGGTTGAGCTCGAACAGGCAAAGCTTGAATTGGACGAGCTGCTGGACAGAATAAAGGAATTGGGTGATTCACTTTAACTTCCCTGCCTTGGAGAAGGAGCTTGAGGAACTTGAGCAGAAGGCAGCCGATCCGGATTTCTGGAACGATGCCGAGGAATCCCAGAAGGTACTTAAGCGGACAAAAGCCCTGAGGTCAAAGCAGGAAGTATATAAAAAGCTGCTAAGCGATTGTGAGGATGCCCTGACCCTTGCACAGCTCGGTTTGGATGAACAGGACGAAACGGTTCTTGATGAGGTGCTGGCGGAATCCGGCCGCCTGAAAAGCCGGTATGAAAAGCTCAGGCTTGAAACCCTGCTGACAGGGGAATACGACGCAAGCGACGCCATATTCACCCTCCATGCGGGGGCAGGGGGCACCGAGGCTATGGACTGGGTCCAGATGCTGCTTCGGATGTATATGCGCTGGGCCGAGCGGAATGGCTTTGAAACCCGCATCCTGGATATCCTGGACGGCGAGGAAGCCGGCATAAAAAGCGTAACCGTTGAGGTGTCCGGTGAATATGCCTATGGATTTTTGAAATCCGAGAAGGGTGTCCACAGGCTCGTACGGATCTCCCCGTTCGACGCGTCGGGCAGGAGGCATACGTCATTTGCTTCCATGGAAGTGATGCCGGTTCTTGATGATTCGGTGGAAGTGGATATAAATCCCGAGGACATCAAGATGGATGTGTTCCGGGCCAGCGGCGCCGGCGGCCAGCATGTGAACAAGACTTCGTCTGCCGTGCGCTTAACCCATATACCGACGGGAATCGTCGTGTCCTGCCAGAATGAACGGTCCCAGTTCCAGAACAGGGACACTGCCATGAAGATGCTGAAAGCCAAGCTGCTGGAAATGAAGGAGCGGGAACAGCAGGAAAAACTTGCACAGATCAAGGGGGAGCAAATGGACATCGCCTGGGGAAGCCAGATCAGGTCCTATGTTTTCTGCCCGTATACCCTGGTCAAGGACCACAGGACAAACTATGAGGAAGGAAACATTCAGAAGGTGATGGATGGGGAAATCGACGAGTTTATCCAGGAGTACCTGATCAGGAGCAATAACGCAAGAAGCTGAAAAAACCGCCCTGCCATAAAGCATAAGAGCCGTGGCAGGGCGGTATTGTTATTTCAGTCAGGGTCTAAGTCAGGCGCCTGTTTTTTGCCTTTCTTCCCTTGAAGCGTTTATTGCGCGCCAGGTTCACAACCTTGGAAATCAGCATGATGAATTCCAACACCAGCAGCCCGATAATGACATAGATAAGCTCCATGTTTTCCTTAAGGCGTTCCCTGAGGATCTGGGCTTCTGTCTTTCTGGGAAGGATTTCCTTGTCCGGATACAGTTCCACGGTGATAACCGTATCGTCCATCAGGGTGAAGGTCATGATGCCAACTATGGAGTTCTTCGTGACGGGTGGCTTGAGCTTGGCTTCATCCACGTTTATGGACACGTTCTTTATATAGTTTTGTCCCCTGGGATAGATATAGTGGACATCGGCTGTCGGAACCAGGTTCACGGTTTCATCGCCTATGACGACTGACTTCTGGACGCTTCCCGCTGCAACCAGCGTACCGTATCTGAAATTGTCAAAACCGTAATTGAACAACTGGACCGATTCGGCATAAACCTTTTCGGCAGGGACATCCATCAGGATGCAGATCAACCGCATGGAACTCTTCGTGACGGTGGTGGCGATGGACTGGACCGATGAGTCGAAATAACCCAGGATACCGCCGTCGGTTCCCTCATAGCTCCAGAACATGTTATTGGCGTTGGTGAGCAGTACCGTCCTGCTTTTATCATACCAGGGCTTGGCCTGCGTGGAGAAAACCCTGTTGAATTCGGTATTGGTCAGTGCCGTCCGAAGGAGCAGGGCTATGTCATTGGCGGTGGTATACTGGCTTTCATCATAAAGTCCTGTGACATTGGAAAAGCGTGTACCTGTCATGCCGATTTTTACTGCGTATTCGTTCATGAGCTGGACAAAACCGTATTCACTTCCCCCAACATGCTCTGCGATGGCTACGGCCGCGTCGTTGGCGCCGGTAAGGAGAAGAGCATAGATCAGGTTCCGCACAGAGTACTTTTCACCGATAGTAAGCTCAAGGGAGGCGCCTTCCACGCTGATGGCCTCCCTGCTTGCGGTTACCATGGCATCGGCAGATGATTTCTCCAGTGCGATCAGGGCTGTCAGAAGCCTGTTGGCCAATGGGGTCTTTACATGCTCATCAGCATTTTTGGAATAGATGACCTGCCCGCGCCTCGCGTCCACAAGCAATGCGGAGATTGCTTCCAGTGGAGGCTGGCTTTCCTGGTCGGCCGCAAGGGCTGTGACACATGACAGCGGGGCGGCAAAAACAAAGGCAACAAGGGTTGCCGTCATGATCCAAACAAGAAATCTATTGATGAAATGTACTCTTTTACCCGATAACATTCCCCATACTTCCTTAGTCCGGAAACCTCATTCACAAATGAATTATAGCATATGAAAGGCATGATTTGAAATGGGTTATCCCATAACTTCATGCCTTCTGACCAGGGGGACGGTTCCTCTGGTCTGACCAGAGGAACCGTCCCCCTGGTTTGATTTTGGTTATCCCGTAACTTGCCGCATTTTCATGCCCACTTGACCAGGGGCAGATCATACTTGTTCATCTGGTTTGGGTTCCGGGGAATCACCCTGAAGGCATAGCCGTACTCTCCGCCGTCCGAGAGACGAAGCGTGGTTTCATAATGCCAGGCGCCCGAATCGGTCTGCCGAACCATGCCCATTTCCTGTGATTTCCCCTGGATGATGCGGTTGTTGGACAACGGTCCGTAGAATACCTCCACGGCTACGTCCCCGGGAGTAAGCGCCCCCAGTTGAACCGTTACGGACAGCCTGATCTCCTGGTTGGACAGCACCTGGTAATCCGTCAGGCCATGGATATCCTGGCTGGCTATGATGGCTATATGGGGCCAGGCAGCTTCCACGCGGCCTTTCCATTCCGCCAGCTCCCGGACAATGGAACAGTTGGACTCATCTATCCTTCTTACACGTTCCATGCACGGGACATACATTTCCCGGGTGTATTCCTTCACCATGCGCTGGGTTCCGTAAACAGGCGCCACGGATTTGATGGATTCTTTCATCATCCTGATCCAGCCGGTTGGTATCCCACGCTCATCGCAGTTGTAGTATAGGGGAATAATTTCCCGTTCCAGGGTTTCATAAAGGGATTTGCTGTCGGCATCATCCTGGTGGTGCTCGTTGTTGTAGGGCGTGTCATCGCCTATCACCCAGCCGTTCCTGCCGTTATATCCCTCGCACCACCATCCGTCCATGATGCTGAAATTGATGACACCGTTGAGGCCTGCTTTCATGCCGCTGGTGCCGCTGGCTTCCAGGGGCCTCCTGGGATTGTTCAGCCAGACGTCAACTCCCTGGACCAGGCAGCGGGCCATGCTCATGTTGTAGTTCTCAACAAGGAAGATCTTTCCCCTGAAACCTTCCCTTTTCGCTATGTCATGGATTCCTTTTATCACTTCATGGGCCGGGCGGTCTGCAGGATGAGCCTTGCCGGCAAAGATCACCTGCACGGGGGTTCCCTTTGCGTTCAATATCTTCTCTATCCTGGCGAGATCACGGAATATCAGGCCGGCCCGCTTGTAGGTGGCAAACCTTCTCGCGAAGCCTATGGTCATCGCCTCGGTGTCCAGCTGGTTGTCCAGGTCATTCACCTCGTTAAGGGAAACACCGTTTGCAATGTACTGCTTCTTCAGCCGTTCCCGGATGAAACGTATCATCTGGGTTTTCAGGGCTTTATGCGTTTTCCAGAGCTCCTCGTCGGGGATTTTGTCCACCGATTCCCAGACCTCCGGATCATCCGTCCGGTATTTCCAGTCGGACGGGAAATATTTATCGAACAGATGCCTGTAACCCGGAGCCAACCATGTCATGGTATGTACTCCGTTGGTGATATGGGTGATGGGTACCTCGTCTTCATGGAAGCCTGGCCATATGCAACTGAAAATGTTGCGGGACACGGCGCCATGGAGCGCGCTGACTCCGTTTTTCCTGCCCGACATGTTCAGGGCCAGGACCGTCATGTTGAAGTTATCCGGATCTCCGGGCTTCAGTCCAAGCCTGATGAACTCATGCCTCTGGAGTCCAAGCTGCTCCCAGTAATGGTGGAAATATCGGTCCACCATGTCCAGGGGGAACACGTCGTTGCCTGCAGGAACAGGTGTATGGGTGGTGAAGACCGAGGAAGAGTAAACGATCTCCCTGGCTTCTTCAAAAGGTATGTTCTTTTCCGCCGCCAGCTTCCTGGCGAGTTCAAGGCCCATAAAGGCCGAATGCCCTTCATTCATGTGGTATACTGTGCCCCTGATCCCAAGCGCGTCCAGCGCCCGGATGCCGCCGATGCCCAGGATTATCTCCTGCTGAATCCTGGTTTCCCTGTCCCCGCCGTACAGCCTCTCGGTGAGGGAGCGGTCGTAGGCGTTGTTCTCCGGGACATCTGTATCCAGGAGATACAGCTTGACGCGGCCCACATCTATCCTCCATATCCTGGCAAAGACAGTGCGGTTTGAAAGCTCGATGCTGATGGCGAGCGGCTTTCCGTTTTCATCGGTTACAGGTGTGACTGGCAGCTGGGAGTAGTTCAGGACGCTGAACTGGGTTTCCTGCCATCCTTCGGCGTTTATCCGCTGGTCGAAATACCCATGCTTGTAGAACAGGCCTACTGCCGTAAAAGGGAGCCCGAGATCGCTGGCCGATTTGCAGTGGTCGCCGGCAAGAATCCCAAGGCCGCCCGAGTAGACCGGCAGCACCTCATGGAACCCGTACTCCGCAGAGAAGTATATTATGTGCTCATTGCCGTACTGGGGGAAGGTTCGGCTGAACCATGTATCCTGGTTGGTCAGGTAATGGTTGAAATCATTCATTACCTTTTCATAGCGTTGCATGAAATCGGGATCAGCCAGTTTTTCCTCAAGCTTCCGAAGGCTGACTTGCTGTAGCAGCCGCACGGGATTGCGGTCAAGCTTTTCCCAGAGAACAAGGTCTATATCCCTGAAAAGATCAATAGCTTCGCTGTTCCAGGTCCACCACAGGTTGCAGGACAGATCCCTGAGCCCTGATAATGCTTCGGGGATCGCGGTAGTAACTCTGATCCTTCCAAATTTATGCATAAACAACCTCCAATGTGTGCCGATATAAAGGTATAGATTTATATATACCCCTTTTATGTTTTTATTAATACCCGGTCACATAAAACCGTGATAAAAAGACAGCTTCAAGGCGCCAATGCCCACGGGCGGCCAGAGCCCGGAAGACCGGTTGGCGGAAAACCGTCATATTACAAATATACAGTTGTAAATTGGCGACTTTTACTATATTATATATTTAACTCTGATTCAAGGTTTTCATGAATCAGGCTTCTTCCCGGAAACAGACCCGGGCAGTTATCAACTGAAAACGGGCTTCGATATCAGTCCAAAAGGAGAGTGTCGTAAATGCCTGGAGAAAAGAAATTCGGAACATCGCTTTTTGGGTTCAGCAAATCCGACGTCAATGCCTACATAGAAAAGATAATCCATGAATTTGACCAGCGCCTGAAGGAGAAGGATGATGAGATCAATAACCTGAAACTGCAGATCAGGGAAATGAAGGCGCGCTTTGAAACTGTTGTCGGCGAATCCGAATCCCTGGCACGGGAGAAGGAAAGGATTGCCAGCGCCCTTATTAACGCGCAGGAAAAAGCAGAAGCCATAATGGAAGAAGCGAGAAGCAGGGCAGAACAGGAGAAGGTCAGGCTTGACGCGGCCCTTGAGGCCGAGCGGGAGAAGATTATAGATATCAAGCATGATATAAAAATGATGAAAAGCCAGATAGTCGAGGCGCTTACAAAATACCAGAGCTTCCTGAACGAAGCGGAAGCTTTCATAGAAAGCAAAGAGCAGGAGTATTATAAAGAGCAGGAGTATTCCGGGGAAGACAGCCAGGAATCCCAGTAACCTTAGGCCGGAATACCGAAATGATTGCATCCCTGCTTTCTGCAAGCAGGGTTTTCTTGTAGTTTGAGACCAACATTTGCATTTTGAAAGGGGTAATAGTCATGCAGCAGGAAATTCTTGAAATTCTGAGGACCAACAGCCGGATCAGCGATGAAGAACTCGCGGTCATGCTGGATACTGATGTGGAATCCGTCAAGGCGGTCATCAAGGACATGGAGGCAAAAGGGATCATTACTGGATATAAAACGCTTATAGACTGGGAAAAGGCGAACCAGAGCGTGGTTACGGCATTTATAGAAGTTCGTGTCACCCCCCAGAGAGGCCGGGGATTTGACAAGGTTGCCGAGAGGATCTACCAGTATCCGCAGGTAAAGGCCTGCAGTCTCATGTCGGGCGGATTTGACCTGTTTGTAGTGGTTGAGGGAAAGGATATGAAGGAGGTTGCCCTTTTTGTGGCCGAAAAGCTTGCCACCATCGAGTCGGTATTGAGCACCTCCACCCATTTTGTACTGAAAAACTATAAGGATAACGGAGTTATCTTCGACCGGAACGGAAAGGATGAAAGGGAGGCTGTGGTGTTATGAGAATAAAGGACAGGATCAAGCCCCATATACTGGCTACACCGCCATCGGGAATCCGGAAATACTTCGATCTTATCAATGAGATGAAGGATGCCATTTCCCTTGGCATCGGAGAGCCCGATTTCGAAACTCCCTGGATTATCCGCGAGGAAGGCATCTACTCCCTCGAGAAAGGAAAAACCTTTTACTCTTCCAATGCAGGGTTTATTGAGCTCAGAAGGGAAATCGCCGCATACATGGCCAGGAAGTACAATCTGCATTATGATCCGGCCGAGGAGATCCTGGTGACGGTAGGCGGCAGCGAGGCTATCGATATTGCCCTTCGCACCTTCGCCGGACCTGGTGATGAGGTGATTATCCCCGAGCCTTCCTTTGTGGCTTACAAGGGATGCGCAATGTTCTGCGGAGCTACCCCTGTTCCACTGGAACTGAAGGACGAGCACCAGTTCCGCATCCAGCCCGAACAGCTGGAGCAGTGCATAACCGACAGGACCACGGTCATTATCATCGCGTATCCCAATAATCCCACCGGCGCCATAATGGAATATGAGGATTATGCCAGGATCGTCGAAGTGCTCAAGGATAAGGATATCATCGTTATATCCGACGAGCTTTACGCGGAACTGAACTATAAGGGCAAACATGTTTCCATAGCCCAGTTCCCGGAAATGAAGGACAAGACCATCGTCATCAATGGCTTTTCAAAAGCATTTGCCATGACCGGCTGGAGGATAGGCTTTGCCTGCGGACATCCTGACGCGATGGAGCAGATGAAGAAGATACACCAGTATGCTGTCATGTGCAGCCCGACCACCGCGCAGTTCGCGGCTATCGAAGCCCTCAGGAACGGCGAGCCCGAGGTAAGGAGGATGGTTGACGAATACGACAAGAGAAGGCGTGTTATGCACGACGGTTTCAACAAACTGGGCCTCAGCTGCTTTGAACCCTTCGGCGCCTTCTATTGCTTCCCGTGTATCCGGTCAACAGGCCTCAGCTCCGATGAGTTCTGTGAAAAGCTGTTGATTGAAGAAAAGGTTCTCACTGTTCCGGGAAATGCCTTCGGCGCCTGCGGCGAGGGCTTTGTCAGGGCTACATATGCCACATCCATTGAGAACATCCGCGAAGCCCTGGCACGCATTGGCCGTTTTGTTGAAAGGGTAAGGAAGTAAAAGCTTTTGCAGCCGCTGATACAAGTGTTTATGCAAAAAGGGCGGGCCGCCTATTCACGGTTCCGCCCTTTGATTATGTACTTCTCGTATTGCGCTTTCATTTTTTCGAGAATCAGGTCATCCAAATACCGGCTGATGGTCAGCACGTCATCCTTTTTACATCCGTTTTCCAGCGCCTTATTCAACTGGCAGCGCACGGCTTCAATTCTTTTCATTTGTTTCCCCCCCAGAAAAGCAGACATTATTAACTTATTTACGTGTTTGCTAAATCATAACACATTTCGATCCATAAGTCAACAAAAATGGCTCTGGATGCGGGTTTTCGACATTCTTCGCTATTTGCCGACACTGTTTTGCAATATGGAAGCGATGGCCGTCAGGGAATATACTCTGGCAATAAAAGGCTGTATAATTTATAATTGGCTTAGGCTTCGGGACTCCCCCGGGCCGGCCGGCCGAACCCGGATTAATGAGATCAGGAGAGAAAGGAGATAAGAAATGGGAGAGATGTTATCGGGAAAGAATATACTGGTCATGGGCGTAAGGAACAAATGGAGCATTGCCTGGGGGATTGCCCAGGCGGCTTACAGGGAAGGCGCCAACCTTATTTTTACCTATCTTGGCGACAGGGAAAAGGAAGAGCTTGAGAAACTGACAGCCGGTATGGGGACGCTGCATGCCCATCCTTGCGACGTCACATCCGATGAAGACATAGAGAAGCTGTTTGACTGGGTAAAGGCCGAGTTTGGGGTAATCCACGGCCTGGTCCATGCCATTGCCTTTGCAAAAAGCGAGGACCTCAGGGAATCTTTTCTCAATACGAGCCGTGACGGTTTCAGGCTGGCCCTTGACGTAAGCGCCTACTCGTTTGTGGCTGTCTGCCGGCATGCGGCTGAGATCATGACAGAGGGGGGAAGCATAATAACCCTTACCTATCGGGGCTCAATGAAGATAGTGCCTGGCTACAATGTGATGGGTGTTGCAAAAGCCGCCCTGGAAGCCAGTGTGCGTTATGCCGCCTATGAACTGGGCAGCAGGAATATACGTGTTAACTCGCTCTCGTCCGGTCCCATAAAGACGCTTTCCGCAAAGGGTATAAAAAACTTCAATGATGTGCTGAAAGTCGTGGAGGAGCGTTCGCCGCTCAGGCGGAACGTCACCCTTGAAGACCTGGGGAACACGGCCGTATACCTTTTGAGCGACCTGTCGTCAGGTGTGACGGGCGAGATTATTTATGTAGATTCGGGATATAACAACATGGGCTTGTAATTTTTACAAATTGTTCACAATTTGTTCATCTATATGGTTCATAATGGATTTAGCCATTTGGTCGCGGGTACCTGCCGGCGGATTGATCGGGCAAACCCGCTCTTTTACAGTATCCCGTAAAGGAGGAACAGCATGATTGAGATTAAAAACCTGACCAAGGATTATGGGAAGGTAAAGGCGATCGAGGATGTCAGCTTTACGGTGGAGAAAGGTGAGATTGTCGGGTTTCTTGGCCCCAACGGCGCCGGAAAAAGCACAACCATGAACATAATCACCGGTTTTATATCTTCCACGTCCGGAACTGTCCGGGTAGCAGGCCATGATATCCTTGAAAACCCTGTGGAGGTAAAAAAACATATCGGTTACCTTCCGGAGCAGCCTCCCCTGTATCAGGACATGACTGTAAGCGAATTCCTGGATTTCTGTGCCAGTCTTAAGAAGGTGGCGCCCAGGGAATGGAAGAGCCAGAAAAAGGACATTATGGAACTGGTCAAGGTCACCCATGTGAGCCACCGGCTCATTAAAAACCTTTCCAAGGGATACAAGCAAAGGGTGGGACTGGCCCAGGCCCTTGTGGGTTCCCCGGAAGTGCTGATTCTCGACGAGCCCACCGTTGGCCTCGACCCCAAGCAGATCATAGAGATACGCAGGCTGATAAAGGCTTTGGGGAAGAACCACACCATCATCCTGAGCACCCATATACTTCCCGAAGTCAGCGCCATATGCGACCGCGTCATAATCATCAACAAGGGCAGGATCGTCGCCATCGACACCCCTGAAAACCTGTCCAGGAAACTCAGCGACTTTTCAAGGTTTACCATCACCGTGGCAGGACCCCAGAAAAAGGTCAGGGAGATACTGCAGGGGGTTGAAGGAGTTAAGGATGTGGAAGTCAGCTCGACGTTCAACGAGGACGAAGCCAGCTACATTGTAGAGGCTGACAAGGATATTGATGTGCGGAAGCCCATCTTCAACAAGCTGGCGGCAGCCGGGTATCCCATCCTGGAACTCAGGTCAATGAACCTGTCCCTTGAGGAAGTGTTCCTGCAGCTGACCACAACGGAAGCGAAGGAGGTCGTATAAACAATGCTGGCTATTATAAAGCGCGATTTCAGATCCTACTTCAATTCTCCCATTGCCTATGTGCTCATAGGATTGTTCATATGCATCATGTCGCTGTTTTTCGTGGATAGCCTGAACGCAGGCATAGCCTCTTTTACAACCAACTTCATCAGCAGCATGAGCTATCTGCTGTTGTTCATCGTACCCATACTTACCATGAGATCCTTCGCCGAGGATAAGAAGTCGGGAACAGAGGTACTGCTGATGACCTCGCCTGTTCGCGTGTACCAGGTGGTTTTGGGCAAATACCTGGCCGCAACTGCGGTTTTTCTGGTCATGGCCGTTGTTTCACTGGTTTTTCCGCTTGTCCTGCTGATCTACGGAAAACCTGACGGAGCTACGCTGTTCAGTTCATACCTCGGGTTTGTCCTCCTGGGAATGGTTTTCATATCGGTGGGCATATTTGCCTCATCCCTTACCGAGAACCAGATTGTGGCAGCCATAATATCGTTTGTTTCACTCTTTGCGCTGACGTCCATCAGCTTTATTGGGAATTATGTGGGCGGTTTTGTAGGCAAGGTGCTGGACCAGTTATCCTTCATTGAAAGATACTATGAATTCTACTACGGCATAATCGATATCACGTCCATCATATTCATGCTGAGCTTTGCCGCGGTATTCGTGTTTCTGACCGTCAGGATTCTGGAGCGCAAGAGATGGAGTCAGGGGTGATGATATGAAGATCAGGGATTTTTTCAGTAAAAAGAGCGTCAGGTATGAGTCCTACTCATTGGTTATAACCACGGTTGTTATTGCCGTCATCGTGCTGGTGAACGTTGTCATCGGAATGTCGGGCATATCGAAATATGTGAGGTTTGACATTACGGAGAACAAGATATTTTCCATCAGCCAGCAGAGCATTGACCTTTTAAAGAGCCTTGAAAAGGATGTGGAGATATTTATCCTCTCGCCGGAAAACAGCTATACGAACCTGACCGTTACAGAGATAATTGACCAGTATGTCAGGAATGGAAACGGCAAAATCATCGGCCCCAGGTATGTGGACCTGGACAAGGATCCCACCTTCATCAGCAAGAACTTTGATCCTGACCGGGTAGCGGGTATCAACGCAGGCGATATCATCGTACGATGCGGGAAAAACCTCAGGGTGCTGAATAATAGTGACTTCATGGAAATAAGCTATGACTACTACGGCGGAGCCTCCGTCACAGGCCTCAAGGTTGAACAGGCCTTTACCAGCGCCATTAAAAGCGTGACCGCCGAAAAAGTCAATACCGTTTATTTTGTCAGCGGCCACGGAGAATACGGCGTAGATGATCTGTCCCAGATCAAGTCGTCTCTCTCTCTGAACAACTATGAAATAAAGGAAACAACGCTTACCGCACCCGTTCCCGAAGACGCGGATGTACTGTTCTTCCCCTCTCCCACCAACGACCTGTTGGGAAGCGAACTGGAGAATCTGAAGAGGTACCTGGAAAATGGCGGCGATGCCATCTTCCTGTTTGATGTCCAGGGTTCCCTGCAGGACCTGTCGAACTTCAACGAGGTCTTCAGTGCCTATAACCTGCAGCTTAATTACGACCTGGTCAATGAGTTCACCCAGGCAAACTACCTTAAGGAAAACTGGATGATCAGGCCAATGGTATACATGAGCGACGTGACAAAGAACCTGAATCCGGATCAACTGTTTATTTACCTGCCCATGAGCAGAAGTGTCAGCGTGCTCAACGTCAAGAAGCAGAACCTGGAAGTTTCACTCCTGTTCGGAACCACCGACAATTCAACAAGCATAGATCTGAATGCCGGCATACAGCGGTTCGGTCCGTTCTATCTTGGCGCCCTGTCCCAGCTGGAGATAGGGTCGGCCAACCACAGCAGGATCGCCCTCATCGGAAACTGCACCTTTATCACAGACGAATACACGTCTGAACTGGGCAGCAACGGGAGCCGCTATATCATATCCATCCTGAACTGGATGCAGGAGCGAAAGGATGAGGTCATGATTCCTGCCAAGTCCATCGAAACGCCCCCGCTGAATATGACACAGCAGAGCAGGATCCTTGTGTTCATCCTGCTGATCGCTGTTATTCCTATCATCATCATAGGCACAGGATTATTTGTCTGGATCAGGAGGAAGAACCTATGAAGAGATGGCGGAATGTGATCATCCTGGGACTGGTCCTTGCTGTTCTGGTGGCGGCGTACTTCCTGCTTAAAGGCAAAAAAGAGACGCCGGCTGATCCTGAAAACTCCGCAGTCGCCGGGGAAAACCCCGAAGCCATCAAGTTGATTGACTTTGAACGGGATGATATTGTTAAGATCCTTCTGAAGTATGACGATGCGGAGATAGTCCTGAAACAGGTGGATAAGGACGTGGAATACAGGACTATCGAGGATGACGGAACCGAGACGGTCACGATTAATAAGGTGAAGATGTGGGACAGCGATGACTTCCCGCCTGAACAGAATGTGGTCGGTGATATCATTTACGGAGGAGTATATGCCAAGACCAACAGGCTGATTGAAGCCGATCCGCAGGACCTGTCCGTCTATGGCCTGGATAAGCCGTTTACGGTAACCTTCTTCAATGAGGCGGGTGAATCGCAGACCATTGAGGTGGGCAACGCCACACCCACCGGAGATTACTACTATGTGAAAAAGGGCAATGGGAAAGAGGTATACACCCTCGTCCGCTACCTTGCCGAATATATGAAGCCGAACAGGTACAGCCTGGTTTCAAGGCAGCTTTACCATAAGAGCAACCTGGACCTTGAAGATATGACCGAATTAACCTTCTGCAGGGATGGTGAGATTGTATTCTCTGCCCATCTGAAAAAGGCTCCGGTTGACTGGCTCATAACCGAACCGGTGGAGATCGGCGCAAATCTCCAGAATTTGGACCTTTTCCTCCGGGGACTGTCCGGGTTGACTGCTGCCGCTGTAGTGGACGACGTGTCTTCCGACCTCAGCCAGTATGGCCTTGATGAACCCCGCTATGTTTTCAAGTATACGCTGGATGGCCAGTCCTATGAACTGAAGGTCGGGAAGCGCGAAGGTTCGGTCTATTATATCATGATGGAAGGCAAGGACTATGTGTATACAGTCAGCACCGAGAACCTGAACTATGTGGATATGCCGCTCAAAGACGTGGCACTGATGATGGTATATACCCCGTCCATCTTTGACACGGCAAAGCTTGTGATCGAACTGGACGGCCGGACCGACGTGCTGGAAATGGACATCAGCCAGCAGTTGGCCGAGGATGATGTCTATATTTTCAACGGAAGGTCGATTGATGACAAGGATAACCGCAGCCTGTTCAGGAAGTACTTCCAGGGAGCTATAGCCATATCGGGCGACAGGCTTGATCTTGACGCTAATCCCGAAGGAAAGCCTGAAGTAAGGCTGACTTACACCTCAAAAGCCGGAGAGGTAACCGTGGTTGAGCTGGTTCCCACCCCCGACGGCTACGGATATTATGGCATGAAAAACGGCAAATACACCGGGCTGGTAATAGGGAAAAGGGAACTGGACAAGGACAACATGGGAATCCGCAAGGCCTATGAAAACCTGATGGAAGGATTGCAAGAATAGACTGGCGACCCCCTTCATGCATGTAAAAGCGGGAAGCTGACTTTCAGCTTCCCGCTTCTTGTTTCTTTGCAGAGATCACCGCGCTCTGCTCACACGGCTGCTGGGAAATAATGTGAATGATCTCTGCATTTTTAACAAAAAAATGTGGTAAAATTACCCCGTGCTTGTTGAATTAGCTATATTGATTGCTTCTTTGACTTTCCTGTTGATATGTATACAGTATAACTGCTATAATAATATCAAAGATCGTTAATATGTTCACAATATAGATGAGCATAACATCGGGAGGTATTTGAAATGGGCGTTTGCTGTTGCAAGGACTCAAAGGAACAGAAGCTTGACGAGATAATCGCCAGGTATAAGGGTACTCGTGGCGCATTGATTCCTGTTCTGCATGAGGCACAGGAAATTTACGGTTATTTGCCCATGAGTGTTCAGAAAAGGATAGCCGAGGGGCTTAATGTTTCCCTGGCAGATGTTTATGGTGTGGTTACGTTCTACACCCAGTTTTCGCTTGAACCGAAGGGTAAGTACAAAATAAATGTCTGCCTGGGAACCGCGTGTTATGTAAAAGGATCCGGCGCTATCCTCGATAAGCTCAGCCAGATTCTTAAAATCAAGAGCGGCCAGTGCACCAAGGACGGACTCTTTTCATTGGATGCGTGCCGCTGTGTCGGCGCCTGCGGTCTTGCCCCGGTTATGATGATCAATGATGATGTTTATGGCAGACTGACACCCGACGATATTCCCGGCATCATCAAGTCCTACAGGGACAAAGAGGCGGAGGCTGTATAGGATATCTCCCGCTGCGTCCGCTGCCGGCAGGGAATTGAACATGAGAGATTTATCGCTGCATATACTGGACATCGCGCAAAACGCCATAGCGGCAAAGGCTGATCTCATAACAATCAGCCTGACGGCGGAAGGCCGTCCCGCAGTACTGAAAGTGGTTATATCCGACAACGGCAGAGGAATGGATCCTGACTTTCTTGAAAAAGTGACAGATCCGTTCACTACCAGCAGGAAAACCCGACAGGTAGGTCTTGGGATACCGCTGTTGAAGCAATCAGCCGAACTGGCAGGAGGCGTTTTCAATATAAAATCGGTTGTAAATGAGGGGACGGAGGTCAGCGCAACATTCCCGGTGGACAGTGTGGATCGTATCCCGGCAGGCAATGTAGACGACACCCTGGTTATGCTGATAGCATCCCATCCCGAAATAGACTGGGAGATCAGATTCGCAAGTGAGGACCAACAGTTTGAATTCAGTCTTGCGGACATAAAAAAAGCTTTACAAGGTGTTTCGATCACCAACAAACATGTTCAGGAATGGATACAGAATACATTAAGTGAAGGATTCAGATCGGTATTTGGAGGTGTTTTGGATGAAGTCAATTAAAGAGCTTGAGGCCATTCGCGAGAGAGCCCTCAAGGAGATAGCGATACGGGACAATGAAAACAAAACGAGGATTGTCGTCGGAATGGCCACATGCGGAATTGCAGCCGGTGCAAGACCAGTTATGAATGCGTTTATTGAGGAATTGAACAAACGGGGTATTAATACCGTCAACGTAACAATGACCGGATGCGTTGGCGTTTGTCGTTTTGAACCTATTGCCGAGGTTATTGAGCCCAACGGAGAGAAAACAACCTATGTGAAACTCGATGCTGAGAAGGCAAGAAGGATTGTGGCAGAACACATCGTGAACGGAAGACCGGTTTTGGAATTCACAATCGGTGCCGCCGAGAAGTAAGAGTATGAGGTCAGGGAGGTTGGAAATATGATTTACAGATCGCATGTGCTGATATGCGCCGGTACCGGTTGTACCGCTTCAAAATCCGCTGATATAGCAGAAACAATGCATAAACTGCTCGTTGAGCGCGGTATTGACAAAGAAGTCAAGATCGTGAAGACGGGCTGCTTCGGCCTTTGCGAAAAAGGCCCCATAATGGTTGTGTACCCTGAAGGGGCTACATACTCAAAGGTAACTGTAAAGGATGTTCCCGAGATTGTTGATGAACATCTTGTAAAGGGACGTATCGTCAAGCGTCTGCTGCTTGGTGACAAGGAAGCCCAGGATGTGGCCAAGTCACTGGAGAACGTTGGATTCTTCAGCAGGCAGAAGAGGATTGCCCTCAGGAACTGCGGCGTCATCAATCCTGAGAATATCGATGAATACATCGCCTATGACGGATACAGGGCATTGGCCAAGGTTCTTACCGAGATGACCCCCCAGGAGGTTATAGATCTTGTCAAGAAATCCGGCCTTCGCGGACGCGGCGGCGCAGGGTTCCCCACTGGCCTGAAGTGGCAGTTTGCCGCCCAGGCTGAAGGCGACGAGAAATTCGTATGCTGCAACGCCGACGAAGGTGACCCCGGAGCGTTTATGGACAGGTCGGTGCTGGAGGGTGACCCCCATTCGGTGCTGGAAGCCATGACCATTGCCGGATATGCCATCGGCGCCGGCCAGGGATACATCTATGTTCGTGCAGAATACCCCATAGCCGTCCAAAGGCTCAGGACAGCGATTGGCCAGGCAAGGGAATATGGCCTGTTGGGCAAGAATATATTCGGAACCGACTTCTCCTTTGATATAGATCTGCGGCTTGGAGCCGGCGCATTCGTATGCGGTGAGGAAACCGCCCTTATGACCTCCATCGAGGGACACAGGGGCGAACCCAGGACAAGGCCTCCGTTCCCGGCTGTGAAAGGCCTGTTCGGCAAGCCGACCCTGCTCAACAATGTTGAAACATACGCCAATATACCGGTTATCATAAACAAAGGCCCCGAATGGTTTGCTTCCATCGGGACAGAAAAGAGCAAGGGAACAAAGGTGTTCGCTGTTGGCGGCAAGATCAATAACACGGGCCTGGTTGAGATCCCGATGGGCACCACCCTGCGCGAGGTAATTTACGATATCGGCGGCGGTATTCCCAATGGCAAGAAGTTCAAGGCTGCCCAGACCGGCGGTCCTTCGGGCGGATGCATACCCGCAAGCCATATCGATACGCCGATAGACTATGATTCGCTGACAGCGCTGGGTTCCATGATGGGTTCCGGCGGTCTCATCGTAATGGACGAGGACAACTGTATGGTGGATATCGCCAAGTTCTTCCTGGAATTCACCGTTGACGAGTCCTGCGGAAAATGTCCGCCATGCCGCATAGGAACCAAGAGGATGTATGAGATCCTTGAAAAGATAACCCAGGGCAAGGGTGAGGAATCGGATATAGAGAAACTTGAAACCCTTGCCAACAACATCAAGAAATCTGCCCTGTGCGGACTGGGCCAGACCGCGCCCAACCCCGTACTCAGCACGCTGCGCTACTTCCGGGATGAATACCTGGCCCATGTCAGGGATAAGAAGTGCCCTGCCGGCGTTTGCAAGGCCCTGGTGCACTATGTGATCCTCGAAGACAAGTGCAAGGGCTGTACCCTGTGCGCGAAGAAGTGTCCTGTGGGCGCCATCAGCGGCGAGCTGAAGAAACCCCACTCCATCGATATATCCAAATGCATCAAGTGCGGCGTTTGCATGGAGTCATGCAAATTCAAAGCCATCATTACCCAATAAGGAAAGGAGAGTGCAGTAAATGTCTGATTTTGTTACTTTGACCATAGACGGCAAGGAAGTCAAAGCCCCGGTTGGATCCACGGTCCTGGAGGCGGCAAAACTTGCGGGCATTCATATCCCGACACTTTGCTACCTTAAAGGGGTTAATGAGATTGGCGCATGCCGCATGTGCGTAGTCGATGTCGGGGCCAAGAGCCTGCAGGCAGCATGTATGTATCCCGTGGCGGAAGGGCTGAAAGTGGTTACCAACAGTCCTGAGATCAGGGAGTCAAGGAGGGTTACCCTCGAGCTCATCCTGTCCAGCCATGAAAAGAAATGCCTTTCCTGTGTCAGGAGCCGCAACTGCGAGTTGCAGAAGCTGGCACGCGACCTGAATATCCAGGACATCCGCTTTGAGGGAGCAGAGCAGAACTTCCCGATCGACGACCTGTCACATTCAATAGTCCGCGATCCCAACAAGTGCATACTGTGCCGCCGCTGTGTTTCAGTTTGCAAGTATATACAGACAGTATCCGCCATTGAAACCGTTGACAGGGGTTATAAAACCATCGTGGCATCACCGTTCCATATGCCGCTCAGGGACACCCCCTGCGTCAACTGCGGCCAGTGTATAGTCGCATGTCCCACAGGCGCCCTTCGTGAAAAGAGCTCAATCGAAAAGGTTTGGGATGCGCTGGGGAACGAGGATCTGTACGTGATCGTCCAGACCGCTCCCGCTGTCAGGGCCGCCCTGGGAGAGGAATTCGGTCTTCCCATCGGAACACCGGTTACCGGTAAGATGGTAAGCGCACTGAAGAAACTGAAGTTTGACAAGGTATTTGATACAGATACGGCAGCCGACCTGACCATCATGGAAGAGGGCACCGAGCTCGTGAACAGGATAAAGAACAACGGCAAGCTCCCGCTTATCACCTCCTGCAGCCCGGGCTGGATCAAGTTCTGCGAGCATAATTTCCCGGATATGCTGGACAACCTGTCCACATGCAAATCTCCGCATGAAATGTTTGGAGCCATGCTGAAATCCTATTATGCCGAGAAGATGGGCATAGATCCTTCAAAGATCTTCGTTGTGTCGGTAATGCCATGCACGGCCAAGAAGTTCGAGAGCAAGCGTTCCGAACTGGCTTCTACGGGTTATCCCGATGTTGACGAGGTTATCACTACCCGCGAGTTGGCCGAGATGATCAAGGAAGCCGGTATCGACTTTGTAAACCTTGAGGACGAGAAATTTGACGATCCCATGGGCGAAGCAACCGGCGCAGGTGTGATTTTCGGCGCTACCGGCGGTGTTATGGAAGCTGCCCTGAGAAGCGTTCCGTACCTTCTGACCGGCAAGGATCCGGAGCAGGTCGAAATCAAGGCTGTACGCGGTGAAGACGGCATAAAGACCGCGGAGCTTGAGGTAGCGGGTATAAAGATCAGGGCGGCAGTTGCCCATGGTCTTGGGAACGCCCGGAAACTTCTTGAGAAGGTGCGCAGCGGCGAGGAAACCTATCACTTCATCGAGATCATGGCATGCCCCGGCGGCTGCGTAACAGGCGGCGGCCAGCCCATCCAGCCTGCTTCGGTCAGGAACGAGATAGATTTGCGCACTGAAAGGGCCAAGGCAATATACCAGGAGGATGAGTCAAGCACCATGAGGTTCTCGCACCATAATCCCACTGTTCAAAAGTTCTATGAGGAATACCTGGGTGAACCCGGAGGGCACAAGTCTCACGAACTCCTGCATACCCACTATATCGTCCGTGAGAACTACCCTGAGGATTGTGTTTGTGATCCCCAATAATCCCATTTGCATAAGGAGCTGCCGGATCAGGCCGCGGGCTTGATCCGACAGCTCCTTTTTGTGTCTCCGGACCATGGTTTTTATCCGTGTGCGCCTGTTCTTGGGGCAAATTCCGGGGAGATTGCCGCATATACTTGTATCAGCAGGCATCAACCCCGGGAGGCTGATG
The DNA here is from genome assembly GCA_012719645.1 of Clostridiaceae bacterium. GTDB lineage: Bacteria > Bacillota > Clostridia > DSM-8532 > DSM-8532 > Thermoclostridium_A. The sequence continues at coordinate 51,220 of JAAXZX010000043.1, read as the reverse complement.
GTTATCATAAAACCGTCGCTTGAGGATGAAAGGAAGGACAGCCTGGCACTTCTGGCCAGTGTTTCAATCAGCCTGGGAACGGGTTTTCTGAGTGCATGGCTTTCTCCTGATATGCGCATGGCATACGAGATGATGCATAAACCGGCCATAGCGCCGCCAGGATGGGTTTTCGGTCCCGTCTGGGCTTTTCTCTATATCCTGATGGGTATTGCCGCATACAGGATATTCAGGGCCGGCCATGACAGGGCGGAGGTCAGGGATGCCCTTTTTTACTATGGCTCCCAGCTCATTTTCAACTTCATGTGGCCTGTCCTGTTCTTCAGGTTCGGCTTTGCGGGAGTGGCATTGCTGGATCTTTTGGTCCTGGCGGTGCTGGTTCTCATAACCACATTGAAATTCTCAGGAATAGACAGCACGGCATGCTGGCTCATGGTTCCATACATGCTTTGGGTGATATATGCCGGGGTTCTGAACTACGCCATAGTTGCAGCCGGTCCGCATCAGATCCCATGAAGATTTCTCAGTACACAGATCCTGCCTCATTGTCGGTTTCGAAGGGAAAAAGCCTCCGGACTTCTGCCGCCATGTCCATTGCCTAATCGGGACATATCGGGTAAACTGTTATTCAAGGCTGTTAATCAGCCGACAATATATCGTGGACTTTGCCGGAGCCGGAGGTGTATGGATGGATCCTTTGCTGGTACTGAATCAGGTCCTGGTTCTTTTCATAATAATGCTCATAGGATTTGCAGCAGGCAAGACAGGTGTTATTGACCAGACCGCGAGCAAAAAGCTTTCCGGGGTCTTGCTCTTTGTAACATCGCCAATGCTTGTTCTGAAGTCCTTCTTTATCACTTTTACCGAAGAAAGGCTCATTAACATCTCCTGGATGGTGGGAATGGCCTTATTCATGTATATACTGTCCATATTTCTCTCAAAGCTGATCTATGGCAGGTTTCACGAAAAAACTGCGCCGATATTAAGGTTCTCAGCTGTTTTTTCCAACTGCGGCTACATGGGTTTGCCCGTAATGTATGCCCTTTATGGGGATGATGGTGTTTTTTACTGCTCCTTCTATATTGTTATGTTCAATATAATGCTGTGGACCTATGGCTATGCCCTGTTCGGGGGCCGGGGGACAAAAAGGGAGATCGCGCGAAAGGTTTTTGGCAACCCGTGCATCATAGCGGTTTATGTCGGAATGCCGATTTTCATTTTCGGTATAAGTTTGCCGTCTCCTGTTGTCAGTGCAGTAACGGCTGTGGGGGACATGACCATGCCGGTCTCCATGCTGATAGTCGGGGCGGTGATCAGTTCCGCAAGGCTGAGGGATATATTCTCAGACTGGCGGGTCTATCTTTCATCCTTTGTCAGGCTGATCCTGATGCCCCTTATAGCTCTCGCCCTGGTCAGGATCCCGGGGATCCCCGCTCTGCCCGGGGCAGTAATTGTAACGGCTTTGGCGATGCCCGCGGCAGCCAACACCACCGTATTTGCCGAGATGTTCGATAAGGACGCCTTGTTCGCTTCGAAATGCGTTTCGGTATCCACGCTTCTTTCGATAATAACCATACCGGCTATCGTAAGCCTGATATAGAAGGAGGTATTACGGAATGAAACTGTCCCAACTGTTCCTGGATAACAGGCAGATCCTGTCTTTTGAAGTCTTTCCGCCCAAGCCCGAGGTCCCGCTGGAAACCCTCCTTGAATCCATTCCGGGTTTCAGGGAATTGTCGCCCGACTATATCAGTGTAACCTACGGGGCCGGCGGAAGCACCAGGGGAAGAACGGTGGAAATTGCCTCGACCCTGAAAAACACCTTTGGGATCGAAGCAATGGCCCATCTCACCTGTGTAGGTCACAGCATGGAGCAGATAGACGGGATACTGGAAAACCTCAAGCGTGAGAATATAGAAAATATACTTGCCCTGAGGGGAGATCCTCCCATTGACCAGCCCGATTTTGATTTCAGCAGGGGGGCATTCCGTTATGCCAATGAACTGATAGCCCACATAAAGAAGCAGGGGGACTTCTGCATCGCGGCGGCAGCTTACCTTGAGGGGCATGTGGACAGCAGGAGGCTGGCAGAGGACAGGAAATGGCTGAGGCAGAAAGTGGATGCGGGTGTGGATTTCCTGGTCACCCAGCTGTTCTTTGATAACAGGCTGTACTTCGAATTCCTTGACCGGGCTGCCCAGGAAGGCATAAACTGCCCCATCGTTCCGGGCGTCATGCCCATCTTCAGTTCAAGGATAAAGACCATGACCGCCAGGAGCGGATGCTCCATCCCCGCCCAACTGGTGCTCATGATAGATAAATACCATGACAGCCCGGAGGACTTGCGCAAGGCCGGCATAGAATACGCCGGAAGGCAGATAAGAGAGCTTCTGGACGGCGGCGCTCCCGGCATCCATCTCTATACCATGAACAGGCTGAAGTCCACCACCGAGGTTTTAAAGGCCGCCGGACTGCGCTGAAAGATAAGGTCTTTGCAAGCAGTCGCGGCATCCTTCCTGAGTGTCATTACGAGCGGAACGAACCCCTATATGTCATTGCGAGCCCGTCAGAGACGGGCGCGGCAATCTCATCAATGTTTCTTGTAATTACATTCCCGTGCTGTCAATGCAAGCGTGCGCGGCAATCTCTTCATATACAAATTCTATGAGCGTTAAGGACCACAAAGGCATGAACGTGCTGTTTCTGTCTCGAGTGACTCCGCAAAATTAAAAGTGAGAAATGAGAAGTTGGAAGTGGGAAAAGGGAATAGTAATGAAGATGTATTGAGTGGAATATCCAACATCTAACCTCCTACCTCTAACCTCTCAACTCTTATGCAGCGAGGCCTTTTTTATTGCCGGCGCCAGGAGGCCCGCGGCAAGGATGCCTGCAAAGAACTGGATAAGGTTCGGGGGGATGCTGAAAGTGGCGGGTATGGGGCCATATATGAAGGATTCCACGATAAAGTAGCCCATGACCATGCACATGCCCGCGGCGGTCATGCCGATGACAGCCTTCATGCTGAAGGCTTCGCTTCCGTTTTTCCTTGAAATAAGCCAGGCGGAAACCGAAAGGATAAGTATTGCTGCCGCGACGCCAAGGACCAGGTAAAGGGTCAGGTTATCCAGTTTATTCTCCATGCCTGCGGCAGTCTCCGCATCCGCTCCCGGATCCAGGACGCTCTCCAGGATCTTCCCCTTTCCATGGGTGCTGATGCTCAACTGAAGGTTTATGATTGCACCCGCGCAAAAGGATGCCCAAACCAGGATGGAAATAACTACAGAAGCGATGGTTCCTCTTCTGCCGGTGCTTTTTAATATAAGGCCCATGCAAAGAGCCATAAGGGATTTGATAATCAGGGTGGGAATGGCGTACTGGGCGTACCCTCCCAGGAGGTCGGCCAGCATGGACCCTATGCCGGCTGCAAAGGCGCCGTAGGCCGGGCCGAGGATCATTACCGAGAGATAGATCATGCTGTCTCCCAGATGGATGTAACCAGAGGTATAGGGAACGGGTACCTTGATGAAGAAAGTAAGGCAGAGCACCAGTGCGGTCATCAGCCCTGCAAGGATGTATTTCCGTGTATTGTTCACCATGAATTCTGCCTCCGTTTTCTTTTGAGTAGTATATCACGTAACAGGTTTCAGGAACAATCCATTTTCACATAATGTTAACCATGGAGCATATAAAACCATAAGAAATTTGTATGAAGAAAGCACGATTTTAAGCGGGAATATTGACAGTTTGCATACTTGTTTGGGGCTATGGCCGGGCATTATAATTTTATTAGGGCCATGGCCCTTTTTAAATTCGCTTGCACCAGGCAAACAGCTTGATTTTTTACAATTCTCGGAAGGTCGTGATTTTTTGCTGGCAGACTATATCAGGGAATATGTCAAGGGGGAGTGCGGCAACTCCGCTCTGGGCAGGGAGTTTTACGAAAACCACCTCATCCTTGTTGCCCACTATGGCATTAAACTGGCCATGGAAACAGGGGCGGATCCCGAAATTGTTGAACTGGCTGCATACCTGCATGATTTCTCCTTCGTGATTGATGATATGGATATGAAACAGCATGAAGAAAAGGGGGTTGCCATTGCGGACAAGCTCCTCAGGCAGTTCAATTATCCCCCTGACAAGCTTGAAAGAGTAAAACGCTGCATTTTGAACCATTCCTCCATCTCCGGGGCATGCGGGGGATCCCCAGAAGAGGCTTGCCTCGCCAATGCCGACATAATGTCACTTATCGCAAAACCTGACTATTGGCTGAAAATATTCTCACCGGCAAACCAGGCAGAAGAAAACTCAAAATGGTATTATGAACTGATCGAAAAAAGCTGGCCCCTGTTAATGCCAAGTGCGAGGGCCATCATGGAAGACAAGTACAATGAGCTTTTGAAGATGAAAGCCCCCATAGAGGTATAAACGGCTTACGGCGGTGTTAATATGGATAATATCGTCCTGGTTGGAATGCCCGGAGCGGGCAAGAGCACGGTGGGAGTGATACTGGCAAAGACTCTTGGCATGGGCTTTGTGGACACCGACCTGGAGATCCAGCGCTCTCATGGGAAACTGCTGCAGGACATGATTGATGAATATGGTATTGAGGGCTTTCTGAGGGCCGAAGAGCGGACAATCCTCGGAGGATCATACAAGCATGCCGTTATCGCTACAGGCGGGAGCGCGATATACAGTGACAAGGCCATGGCCTTCCTGAAAAAGCAGGGAATTGTGATCTATCTGAGGGCCGACCTTGAAACCATACAGAGAAGGATAAGCAATATCGCCACCCGCGGCATAGCCATGGGCAGGGACCAGACCCTGGGCGATATTTATAACGAAAGGACTCCGCTGTACGAGAAATATGCCGATATCATCATTGACTGCGGAGGCAGGGACGCTGAGGGCGTCGTTGAATCCATCCTTGAAGGCCTGGAAAGGTCCAATCCATGAACCGGTTTTAACATTTCAGGAGGAACCGGGCTTCCCTTTGGCAGGCAGCTTTGGTACAATCCAAATAGTATATTTCCGGGCATCCTTCATGTGATGGCATCTTGCGTGTTTTACCGCGGGGATGCGATGCCCTGTGATACGCGGAACAGGATATATAAACTCGCTGAAACGGAGTGATTTTCTTGGGAAGGATCGAAATCGGCAAACTGAATGAAACATATTCCCGGCTTGCGGGGGAAGAAGTTGCGGTATGCGGCTGGGTAAGGACCATCCGTGATTCCAAAACATTTGGTTTTATAGAAATCAACGACGGTTCCTGCTTTCGAAATTTGCAGGTCGTATTTGACGACACCTTGGGCAATTTTGACGAGATTCGCAGACTGAATGCCGGAAGCGCCATAAGGGTTACAGGGAAAGTGGTGGAAACTCCCCAGGCGAAGCAGCCTTACGAGATCAGGGCAACCAGGATTGAGATAGAAGGGGCATCGGTACCGGAGTATCCGCTGCAGAAGAAAAGGCACACCTTTGAATACCTGAGGACCATATCCCACCTGAGGCCGAGAACCAACACCTTCTCGGCGGTCTTCCGCATCCGTTCGGTGCTGGCCCATGCCATCCACGAGTTCTTCCAGGACAGGGGCTTTGTTTATGTCCATACGCCGATCATTACCTCCAGCGACTGCGAAGGAGCCGGCGAAATGTTCCAGGTGACTACGCTGGACATTGGAAACCCGCCGCGTACCCAGTCGGGAGAGATAGACTATTCCGAGGATTTCTTCGGGAAGCGCACCAACCTTACCGTCAGCGGCCAGCTTGCTGTTGAACCCTATTGCCTGGCATTCGGCAAGGTCTATACCTTCGGTCCCACATTCAGGGCTGAAAACAGCAATACCACACGCCATGCGGCAGAATTCTGGATGATTGAGCCCGAGATTGCCTTTGCTGACCTGGCTGACGACATGAAGCTGGCAGAGGATATGATCCGGTACATTATTGGGGATGTCATGGATAAGTGCAAAGACGAGATGGATTTCCTGAACAGCTTTGTGGATAAGGAACTCTATGACCGCCTGAACAAGGTGCTGAACTCCGAATTCGGGTGCATCACCTATACGGAGGCCATAGAACTGCTTGAAAAGAGCGGAAAGGAATTCCAGTTCCCTGTAAAGTGGGGCTGTGATCTCCAGACCGAACATGAGCGCTATCTGACCGAGCAGGTCATGAAGAAGCCGGTGTTTGTAATAAACTATCCGAAGGAGATCAAGGCGTTCTATATGCGCGTTAACGATGATAACAGGACTGTTGCCGCCATGGACCTCCTGGTTCCGGGAATAGGCGAGATCATCGGGGGCAGTCAGAGGGAGGACCGCTACGATGTCCTCGAGAAGAGGATAGAGGAAATGGGCCTCAACAAGGAGGAATACCAGTGGTACCTGGATATGCGGCGCTTCGGCGGCGCCCGCCATGCGGGGTTCGGGCTCGGTTTCGAGCGCATGATGATGTATATTACCGGCATGCAGAACATCCGGGATGTAATCCCCTATCCCAGAACGGTGAACAACGCTGATTTCTGATATATACCTGAAATGAAGGAAGCTGCCCGCGGCCATGAGAGGCTGGCAGGGCAGCTTTGTTTATTCCCGGAAGCACTGTGGAACCACAGGCTCTTATGTTGGATCTTTACCGGCTGGAATTCTTTCCCATAAGCCTTTTTATGACGGCATCCCTCGCAGCCGACTCGAAAGCGTCGTTAAGGGGTTCCAGGGATTCAAATCCGGGATACCTGTTCCTGAGGGCCAGGGTGATCAGGTGGTCGGTAAGGGCAGGATTCTTGGGCAGCAGGCTGCCATGGGTATATGTGCAATAGGTATTCCTGTAAATCGCGCCCTCAAAACCGTCTTCCCCGTTCAGGCCAAAGCCTTTCAGCACCCTTCCCATGGGTTTGACGCCGGGACCCAGCCAGGTTTTTCCCGAATGGTTTTCAAACCCGGCAACAAGGCCGTCAAAATGTTCATTCTTAAGGAATTCGCATTCAAAGACCAGGTTTCCGATAAGCCTTTCCTGACCGCCGTGGGTCCACAGGTCCACAGCGCCGATGCACTCGATATCCTTTCCGTCATGGGTCCGGTAATAACGGCCCAGGAGCTGAAGTCCGCCGCAAACAGCCAGGATAACCCTGCCGGATTCAACTGCTTCCCTTACGGCATCACGCTTGCCCTTCTGCAAATCGTCCTGGATGATGGACTGTTCATAATCCTGGCCTCCGCCGATGAACAGGATATCAAATTCATCGGGGCGGAACGGATCATTGAGGGACACCTGCTTCACCCGTACCTGGATGCCGCGCCATTCGCAGCGTTTTGTGAGGGCGATGATGTTGCCCCTGTCCCCGTAGAGGTTCAGAAGATCCGGATATAAATGGCATATGGTTAACTCGTACATAGGCTCATTCCCTCTTTATTGCCAGAACTCCTTCAGACCGAAACGCTTTTTCAGGATTTTCCGAATGTCCAGCATGGCGGTATAGGTGGGAAGAATGTAGAAGGTCTCCCCTGCCCCGGTCTTTTGGAGGGCCTTTTGGATCAGTTGGTGGTAGTCCTTTTCAAGTATGACCCTGTCTGGCGATATACCGGCGTATTTCAGCCTTACCGCCATGTCCTCTGCCCGGATGCCCGAAACATAGTAAGCCCGTATCCTGTCATCCATGAGGGCAAGGATCTCAAAATCCACATCCCAGAGCCAGGATATGTCGGTGCCGTCGGCCAGCCTGTCGTTTATGGCGAAGGCGGTCACACAGGGCTCTTCCTGGGTCAGAAGATAACGCAGAACCTGGTTGAAGCCCGTAGGGTTTTTAACCAGGATCATTTTCAGTTCCCTGTCGTTGATATGGACGGTTTCCATTCGCCCGAAACCGCATTCAAATCCGGTGAGGGCCGCTGTTATCCCGTTCCCGTCCAGGCCGAGGGCAAGCCCGAAGGACGCCCCGGCAAGCGCGTTGTAGATATTGTAAAGCCCGGGAAGGGCCAGCTTGACGGTAATATCCATATCCGGTCCCGAGACTTCAATGGTTGATCCGAGGTTGTCATAGGACAGGATGCCGGTGCATTCCACGTGGGTATGGGGCCTTCCGTAACCGCAGGAAGGGCAGATGAAGTGCCCCAGGTGGCCGAAGGTTACCGAGCTGTATTCATACCTGGACTTGCACTGGATGCAGAAAGCGGCATCGGAGTTTATGCTGGCGTTGCCTTCCGGATAAACGCCTTCCTTCATTCCGAAATATATTACCCTGTTGGGCACATTCCTTCCCAGCGACGCGCACAGGGAGTCATCTGCATTGAGAATAAGGACCGCCCCCGGGATTTTGGCGATGCCTTCCCGTACATTATTGACCGTAGTGTGCAGTTCCCCGAATCGATCCAACTGGTCGCGGAAGAAATTTGTTACTATAACCGTTTCAGGCTTCAGCCTGGGCGCCATTGTCCTGAATGCGGCCTCATCAGTTTCCAGGAGGGCATGGGTGACCCTGGGCCTGCCGCCGGGGGTCAGGGCGCTTATAAGGGTTGTTGTAATGCCGCTGGCAAGATTTGCGCCGGATTTGTTGGCAACCACCTTCAGCCCTTTCTGTTCCATCATGCTCGCCACTATTCTCGAAGTGGTTGTCTTCCCGTTGGTTCCGGTGATCATGGTTATCCTGAACAACCCGGAAAGATGGTCGAGTATCTGCGGGTAAAGCCTCTGGGCCAGTTTGCCCGGAAGGCTTGTCCCGCCGCTTCTGAAAAGACGCAGTATGACAATGGCAAGCTTGGCGGTGAGAATTGCCGCTCTGAACCTTAACATGCTGAACCCTTGTTTCATAATTATCCCTTGCTTCATGCGGAACCGAAATGAATCCCTGAAATGACCCATTATATGATAAGGACGGATTATTCTCCGTCCCCGCATTGCTGCCTTTTCAGCGAATAAAGCTCTTTCAGGGCGTTCCTGTATCGTATGGCGGTCTTTATTTTATTGACCAGGATCAACCTTCTTACCTGGTCCAGGGGCTTGATGACATAATCAAAGACCTCGTACTCGGAGATGACCGATTTGATGGTTTCTTCCGAATCCTGGCTGGTGATGATAATAACAGGTATTAAGTCATAGTAACTCGTCTTTTTGAACGCTTTCAGGAACTCAAGTCCGTCCATGACGGGCATTACCAGGTCAAGAACAATTACGTCAACATTCCTTCCCTCGAGCATGTCCAGGGCTTCCCGCCCGTTGAGCGCCGATAACAGGTTTAGGCGTTCATTGTAGAGGTAGTTCCTCAATACGGCGTTATCCAGCGCGTTATCATCGATTACAAGTACCGTGTTAATCATGGCTTTGCCTCTTTTTACCGGTTTTACTGATCCTATTGTTTCCATTTTAATGGAATAAAACACTTAAATATTATACAATAATCATAGTTGGCGTACAAGACGATCATGCCGCGCCGCCGGCGCCCTGCCGGCGGCAGTTGAACAGGATGCCGGAGGGAAAAATGAGAGGGAAACTGCTGATTGTTGACGGAAACAGTATTCTGAACCGGGCATTTTATGCCTTCAAGGGTCCGGGCTTTTTGTCCACCAGCGAAGGCTTCCCGACAAATGCCGTTTTTGGGTTTATCAATATCCTGAACAAGTACATCGAGGAGGAAAACCCGGACCATATCGGGGTAGCCTTTGACCTGAAGGCCAAGACCTTCCGGCATATCATGTGTGAGGATTATAAGGCTACAAGAAAGCCCATGCCCAGGGATCTGGCCAGGCAGCTTCCCGTTGTCAAGGATGTGCTGAAGGCCATGAAAATCGCCATCCTGGAGAATGAAGGCCTGGAAGCCGACGATATCATCGGGATCTATTCAAGGATAGCCGAGGAGAAGGGGATGGAAGTGGCCATCCTCACGGGGGACCGGGATGCCCTGCAGCTTGTCAGTGAAAAGACCACGGTGATCATACCCTCCACCAGCAAGGGGAAAACTGAAACAAACCGGTTCAGCCCGGAACTTGTAAAGGAAAAATACGGCGTGGAACCTGTCGCGCTGATTGAAGTGAAAGCCCTTATGGGTGATACGTCGGATAATATAAAGGGAGTGCCCGGAATTGGTGAAAAGACGGCCATAGAGCTCATCAGGGAGTACGGGACCATAGAAAACCTGTACCAGCACCTGAATGAAATCCCCAGGGAGAGGGTAAGGGCGCTTTTGGAGGAAGGAAAGGACTCTGCCTTCCTGTCCAGGAAACTTGCAACCATCGTAAGGACCGGTGATGGGCTGGCGGAACTGGAATCCCTTAAACGCGAAGAGATGGATGAAGAGGCTTTGTATCAACTGTTCCAGGAACTTGAGTTCAGAAGCCTTATAAAACGCATGGGTCTTGACCGGCTTGCAAAAGCCGAAGCGGCAGCCGAAACGGTCACCTGCCAGGTGACTGTGGTTGAAACCGCGGAAGACTTCGAAAGAATTGCAAAGCAGCTTGGCAAAGAGAAGGAACTTGTTTTTTATGCCATGCTTGAGCAGACCGGACGCATCGGCGGGAACATGGCAGCCCTGATAACAGGGAGCGTAGACAGGTTTTATTTCGCAAGGACCGGTGACCGGATCGATGAGCCTGAGCTGGCAAAACTCCTGTCTCCCATATTTGAGAATCCGGATACCAGGCTGATATGCCACGATGTCAAATCCCTCTATACATGGATACTGAGCTATGGGATGGACCTTGAATGCGGCCTTTTTGATCTTATGATCGCGGAATACCTCCTGGATGCCCAGGCTGATTCCTACAGCATCGACAGGCTTGCCGTAAAGCACCTCGGCCAGTCTCCGGATCTGCCCGAAGCATTTATGGGCACGGGCAGGCAGCGCTTTTCGGACATTCCCGGGGATGAACTGGTATGCGCAGCCGGAAAGGCGGCATCGCTGTTTCGGTCAATTTATGAAAAACAGAGCCAGAGGCTCGACGACAGCGGACAACATTTCCTTTACCATGATGTGGAGCTGCCCCTTACCATGGTGCTGGGCAGCATGGAGTACTACGGGTTCAAAGTGGATAAAAACGCCCTTGAGGAATACGGGGACATGCTGGAAAGGCGTATAAGGTCCCTGGAGCAGACCATTTACATGCTGGCGGGCGAAGAGTTCAACATCAATTCCACAAAGCAGCTGGGCGTCGTCCTGTTTGAAAAGATCGGCCTTAAGGCGGTAAAGAAGACAAAAACAGGTTACTCCACCGATGCGGAGGTCCTTGAGTCCCTGGCGGACAAGCATGAGATCATTCCCTGCATCCTTGAATACCGGCAGCTTGCAAAGCTTAAGTCCACCTATGCGGAAGGGCTGGCGAAGGTCATACATCCGGTGACCGGCAGGATTCATTCCAGGTTCAATCAGACAGTCACCGCCACAGGCAGGATCAGCAGTACCGAGCCCAATCTCCAGAATATTCCCGTCCGCACCGAACTGGGCCGCGAGATCAGGAAAGCCTTCATACCCGAAGAAGGATTTACCCTGGTGGATGCCGATTACTCCCAGATAGAGCTGCGCGTCCTTGCCCATATTACCGGGGATGAAACCCTGAAAAAAGCCTTCCTGGAAGGCGCGGACATACACACCCTGACGGCGTCACAGGTTTTCAGGGTGCCCATGGAGCATGTAACCCCCGAGATGCGCCGGAGCGCGAAGGCGGTTAATTTTGGAATCATTTACGGGATAAGCGATTTCAGCCTGGCAAAGGATATAAATGTGTCCAGGAAAGAAGCGGCGAGATATATAGAGGGATATCTTGACACCTACCCGAAGGTCAGGGAATATATGGACGACACTGTAAGGATGGGCCAGGAAAAAGGCTATGTGGAAACCATGTTCCACAGGATAAGGCATATACCCGAGCTCAAGTCGTCCAATTTCGCCGTCCGGTCCTTCGGGAAGAGGGTTGCCCTGAACACACCCATCCAGGGCAGTGCGGCAGACATCATCAAGATTGCCATGGTCAGGGTATGGAGGGAGCTTAAGAAGAGAAAGCTTAAGTCACGCCTGATCCTGCAGGTTCACGACGAGCTTCTCGTGGAAACCTGGGAGGACGAACTGGAAGAGGTTAAGAACATCATACGCGTCGGCATGGAGGAAGCGGTTGCCCTGTCGGTGCCGCTAACCGTGGACATTTCTGTCGGCCGCAACTGGTACGAGGCCAAGTAAATCAAACCAGGGGGACGGTTCCTGTGGCTAGACAAACCAGGCAAACCAGAGGGACGGTTCCTGTGGCTAGACACACCAGGGAAACGGTCCCCATGGATATCAGACCAGAGGAACCGTCCCCTTGGCTAGGAGGTAATCATGCAGATAATCGGAGTGACCGGCGGCATAGGGGCCGGGAAAACGACGGTTTCGGCTATCCTGAAGGAGATGGGGGCAGAGGTCATCGATGCGGACCATATATCAAGAAAGGTGACCCAGCCCGGCGAGCCTGCCTGGAAGGAGATCATCGATTATTTCGGGCAGGAGGTTGTTCTGCCCGATGAAACCATTGACCGGAAAAAGCTGGCCAGTATGGTCTTCAACTCGGAAGAGAGGCGCCGAAAGCTTGAGGCGATCATTCATGCCCGGGTTATACATGAGATGGAGAAAAGGATCAGCACCCTGCGTGAAGCGGGATACGACGGCATTGTGGTCCTGGATGTTCCCATCCCGGTACGTCGCGGATTTTTGGATATCGTTGATGCCGTATGGGTGGTGGTGTGCCCCGAGGAGGAAAGGATCAGGCGGATCATGGCGCGGAGCGGAATGGACCGGGCCGAAGCCGAAAGCCGGATCCGTTCGCAGCTTCCCCAGGAAGAATACATCAGGCTGGCCGATGCGGTCATTGAAAACAATGGCGACCTGGAAACCCTGAGGCAAAAGATAGCCGGTCTGCTTTCCGGATATATTTGAATAAAATAATGAACCACATGAAAATTCCTCCAGTCTAATGTTGCAGAGAGCAATAAAAAGATAAAAGGAGGAATTGTCATGTTAAAGAGAAAAATAACTTCAGTGATCGCTTTTCTCCTTGTGACAGCATTTCTGTTCGCATCCTGCGGAACCGAAAGAAAATTATCCGGGCTTACGGCGGACGTCTCAATGAAGCCATCAATGTCCAAAAGTACTGACGGTTATAGCTATATGCTTACCGGCACCGACAGTGACATGGGCATGAAATACTTTCCGCAAAATAAACCCGAGTATGGACTTCCTGAGTATGAGCTTCCCGAGTTCAACACCGAAGAATACAACCCGATAGCAGAGAGGGGTTTTGTTTCACCCCTGTCCGAGCCCCTGTCAACCTTCTCGATTGATGTGGATACTGCTTCCTATGCCAATGTGAGAAGATACATCATGCAAAGCGGGACTGTCCCGCCCGACGCCGTACGCATTGAAGAGATGATCAACTATTTTGGGTATGACTACCCGCTGCCCGAAGGTGATGTTCCCTTTTCGGTAACCACCGAGATCAGCACATGTCCCTGGAATGAGGAAAACAAACTCCTGCTGATCGGCCTTAAGGGCAAAGAGGTTGATATGGAGAATATACCCCCCTCCAACCTGGTCTTCCTGATTGATGTTTCAGGGTCCATGATGGCCGAAAACAAACTGCCGCTGGTAAAGGAAGCCTTCCTTATGCTCGTTGAAAACCTGCGGCCCTATGACCGCATATCAATAGTAACCTACGCAGGAAATGACACCGTAGTATTGGACGGCGCCTCCGGCGATGAGAAACTGGCTATTTCACAAGCCATCCAGGAACTGGAGGCAGGTGGCTCCACCGCTGGAGCAGCAGGGATTAAGACAGCCTATCAGATTGCCCATAAAAACTTCATTAAAAACGGGAACAACAGGGTCATACTGGCTACCGACGGTGATTTTAACGTGGGTGTGTCCAGCGAGGGCGAGCTCGTCCGCCTCATAGAGAAAGAGCGTGATAAAGGTATTTTCCTGTCTGTCCTCGGATTTGGAACGGGCAACGTAAAGGACAACAAGATGGAGGCTCTTGCGGACAACGGCAATGGAAACTATGCCTACATTGACACCATACTGGAAGCCAGAAAGGTGCTGGTGGAGGAGATGGGAGGCACGCTCCTGACCATTGCCAAGGACGTAAAACTGCAGGTGGAGTTCAATCCTGCCATGGTTAAGGGATACCGGCTGCTGGGCTACGAGAACAGGATGCTCAACGATGAGGATTTTGACGATGATACCAGGGACGCCGGCGAAATGGGGGCAGGACACCGTGTTACAGCCTTGTATGAAATCATACCCGCCGACTCTGATGCGGAGGTGCCAGGCACTGATTTGAAGTATCAGCAGACCCAGGTAGTGGAAAGCGATGAATGGCTGAGCATAAAGATCCGCTACAAGGAGCCTGACCAGGACCGGAGCAAGCTTCTTGACTTTGTGGTTGATTCTTCAAAAGAAAGCGCTGTTCCTTCGGAATCATTCGCTTTTGCCTCCGCGGTCGCCGAGTTTGGGATGCTGCTGAGAGATTCCCGGTACAAGGGCAATGCGAGCTATGAAAATGTCTATGGCAGGATTGCAAACCTGCCCTCGGTGAAAGCTGATCCTTACAAGACGGAGTTCCTCAGCCTTGTGGAAATGATGATGGAATAACAGGCCTTATGCCGTAAGGCATGCATTGGCCCTGGGGATAAAGGGGCGGACCGGGACAGCATCCAGTGTCCGTCCCTTGCCTGTGCCAGGCCGGTTTTGATTACCGTCGTGATCCGGCAGAGATATGTCCCTGCTGACAAATTTTGCTGAAAATATATATGTTCCTTCAGATAATTATGATAAAATATTAATAGATTACTGGTAAAGGGGCGTACGAATGATGAGAATTGTAAAAAAACTACCGTTCATTATGCTTGTTATTGCCGTTATGCTGGTATCGATCGTTCCGGCAGCGGCGCAAACGACAGAAAGAACCACGCAGGAAAAGGCGGCTGTACTGGGCAGTCTGAAGATTATCAGCGGAGTCAACGGAGAATACTACCTTGAAAATCCCCTCAGACGGAATGAAGCGGCAACTTTCATTGTCCGGCTGATCGGAAAAGGAGATTATGTCAACCAGAACAAGTCCTTTTTCAGCTCCACTCCCTATACCGATGTTCCTTCCACAGAATGGTATGCGCCGTTCATCGGTTATTGCTACCAGAACGGATTCATTCTTCAAACATCCAGCCAGTTCAAACCCCTTGACTTTATAACTGATAAAGAGTTCATAGGGATGATTCTTAAAGCCCTGGATTACGTTCCGGGTACCGATTTCACACTGGATACGGCCTACGATAAGGCAAGGGAGACAGGCCTGATAACTATCACGGAATACATCGACCGGGCCAGCGCAAACCCCACAGCCACCCGCGGCAGCGCCGTGGAGATTATGTACAGGGCCCTTACCATGGAATGCAAGGGCAAGGATAAGATCCTCCTCCAGAAAATGATCGACGAGGGGGTTGTGACCCGGCTCCAGGCAATGGCATTGGGTATAATTGTCGATACGGTATTCACAGATATAAAAAGCGTTGAAAGCCTTGACCTGAACAAGATCCAGGTAATCCTGAACGAGCCTGTTCAATCGGTAGGCGGTGTCTTGATCTACTCAGACGCCGATACTGACATTACATGCAGCGTTGATAGCATAGATGGCGATATCGTGGTTGTCAGGACCGATCCTCTGAAAGAGGGAACGGATTATATCATCGAACTGCATGATGTAAGGGACAGGCAGGGCAATGTAACCAGCAAGCTTATGAAACTGTTTCAGGGCTTTGGGGTCCAGAAGGTGACTTCCAGCTTCTTCCGCATCAGCAGGATAGAGCCTGTCAACCAGAGAAGCCTTAAGGTCTATTTTACTCATCCTCTTTCCATTAACAGCGAGGTACCCCTGTATTACCTGCTGCTCCAGGAAAACACTGTTATCGCCGACGGCAGGCTGGGCAGGATCAAGGCCGGTGTTCTGAATTCCGACAATACCGGGATTCTATTGAGCCTTGACAGTGATCTGCTTAAACAGGGGGAAGTATATACCCTGTCCATTGACGGAGACATGATGAGCGCCTACGGTGTCAGGCTCAACGACGGGGAAGGCGACAGCATGAAGTTTGTTGCCGGGGACGGTCAGAAAACCAAGTTCGAAATGGTTGAGATGGCAGCGGTTGACGCAAGCACCATGATAATTACCTTTAGCAAGGAGATCAACCCGTTCCTGGCCAGGCAGGTATTCAACTTCTACCTGACCGATGATAAAGAACAGCCTGTTCCCATAACCGGTACTACAATTGATTCCAACGGCCATTCCCTCTATCTTAAGCTTGGAAAGGAAATGGTCAAAAACGGCACATATTTCCTGACGATCAATAACCTCAACGATATTACTCGGCAGGAATACATAACCGAAAAAGTCTATACCTTCAAGGCTGACTATGGCTCCTCGGCCAAGTTCCAGCTGACTTCGGCCACAGCACAGGATAACCAGACCGTTGTGCTCGTCTTCAACAGGCCTCTGAATCCGGAAGCGGCAGCGGACGCGGCAAATTATACCATAACCAGGTATGGCAGTTCTGCGGGAATACGTCCCGTGAAGGCATATTATGACGCGAGCAGCCCATATAAGGTAAAACTGTATCTGCAAAACTCAGACAAGCTGCTAAAACAATATGAATACACGGTCAGGGTTGATAGCACCAAGATAAAGGATTTCCTTGGAAATAGGATTGAAACCGTAAGCAGGCAGTTTGCCGGAACCGATAAAAACCGTCCTGCCAATGAAATCGTGGAAGCTGTTGCCATATCCACCGACGCAGTTAAGCTGACGCTTTCACAGGAAATAGGTTTCAGCGCCAATAACCTGCTTCCTGCAAACTTCGTCCTGGAATACAGCACAAATAATTTTGTCAGCGTCAGAAAAGTGCCCGTAAGCGTAATTTACATCGATCCTGTAACCGTGATACTCAAGTTTGATTCGCTGGAATACAATACCGCGTATACGCTCAAGGTATCAGAGCTGACCGATTTTTCAGGCAACGTAGTTAAGGGAATTGAGAAGGAATTCAGCCTTGGTACTGTAAAGTAGATCATTCGTACCAGATTGTCACCCCAAACTAGTATATCTGTGCAAACAGACTGCCGAAGAGGCAGTCTGTTTTGCGTATACGGAATAACACCGGTGTGTTTATTGGATATCGAAGCCGGACCCCCCGTCAGGATTCTCTTCCCTGGCCTTTTCCCTGGATCTTCTGCGCTGTTTGACGCATTCGTTCAGCAGGTATTCTATTTGCCCGTTAATGGATCTGAATTCATCCGCGGCCCAGGCCGCAAGCTCATTCCACAGGGACGGTGACAGCCGGAGCAGCAACTGTTTCTTTTTGGTATCCTTTTCCTCCAATGCTCACCAATCCTTTCAGACAGAATAACCATCGTCAATACAATGATCCGCTGTTTACAACGGGCTGTGCGTCACGGTTTCCGCAGAGCACGACTAAAAGGTTGCTTACCATCGCCGCCTTTCGTTCCTCATCCAGATGGACAACATTGTTCTCGCTCAGCTTGGAGAGGGCCATTTCCACCATCCCGACAGCGCCTTCCACGATCATCTGCCTTGCGTCGATGATGGCCGTTGCCTGCTGGCGCTGGAGCATGGCTGCTGCGATCTCGGGGGCATAGGCCAGATGCGTGATTCGAGCCTCCAGGATCTCAAGGCCGGCAATATCCACCTTTGACTGCAGTTCGTCCTTGATCCTGTCGGCTACCTCCTGGCTGCTTCCGCGGAGTGATTTCTCGTTATTGTCTTCCAGGGAGATGTCGTAGGGGTAAAGCCTGACTATGTTGCGCAGGGCAGCATCGGCCTGGATGGACAGGTACTCGGTATAGTTGTCCACATTAAAGACCGCCTTTGCGGTATTCACAACCCTCCATATCACCACGATGCTGATAATGATAGGATTTCCCAGTTGATCGTTGATTTTCTGCTTATCATTGCTCAGCGTCATGGCTTTCAGGGATATCTTCTTCCTTCCGGGTTTGTAGGCATTCAAGGCGATCGCTGCGTCCCCCAGGGTTGCTTTTGCAATGGGAGTCACGTTATCAGCCGCCCCCAGCTTGCCGGTGGAAGTAGCTGGTGTTGATGGGTTGAAGGCTGTGGTAAACGGGTTTACAAAGAAGAATCCCGGGCCTCTGAGCGTACCGTAGTAGTTTCCGAACAGGGTCAGGACATACGCCTCATTGGGCTTTAGCACCTTGAGTCCGGCGAACAGGATGGGTCCTGCTACGCAGGAATACAGGGTGCCTGCCGTCAACATCACGGCGCCCAGGGCCGGCGGGCCCTTTCTGCCAAGGATGAAGGCGCCCCAGATGATTATCACAACGGATACAATCATAAGAAGGATATTCAGTACGAGCATGACCATTCCGCTTTTGTGCTTTGCCGGTATTTCCTCATAGATCATCTGTTTTTGCTCTGTGTTATTCATTTTCACCAAAACCGTTATCCCCCTTTCAAAAGGTAATCTATCATTTTGATATCAATATGATATTAAAATAATATGCAGGATTTGTCAACCCCATGCTTCCAAAAGCAAAAATAAAGGCAGACCCGTGGTCTGCCTCTGTCATATTGCTGTTTTATGTGTTTTTATTCGTCCGACAACGCCGCATGGACTTCAGGCATCCATTCGCTGATGGGGATGTGCTGCGGGCATTTTTCCTCGCAGACCCTGCAGCCGATGCAATGGTATGCCTTGGAATCCTCATCGAAGAAATGCTTATAGGAATTGCGCGGTGTCCCTGGATCGTCATAGATCACGATCTCGTTGTACAGTTCAAAGTTTCCGGGAATGTCCACATTGTTGGGACAAGGCATACAGTAGCTGCATTTGGTGCAGGGTATGCTTGCCCTTCCCTCGAAGCAGGCGCGGACCTTTGCGATGATTTCATGGTCATCTTTTGTAAAAAGGCCGATTCCGGAGTTTTCTGCCGTTTCAATGTTCTCCATAACCTGCTGCATATTGCTCATGCCGCTTAGCACCACAGATACCTCGGGCTGGTCCCACAACCATTTAAGGGCCCAGGAAGCGGGAGTATCCTTTTTGCCGCTTGATTTGAAGACTTCAAGCACATCCTTTGGCGGATTGGCCAGGCGGCCCCCCAGGAGGGGTTCCATTATAACTACGGCCAACCCTTTCGAAGCCGCGTATTTCAAGCCTTCGACGCCGGCCTGGTTGTTGATGTCCATATAGTTATACTGGATCTGGCAGAAATCCCATTTGTCATAGTAATCCACAATCTCCTTAAAGGCAGCCGGACCGTCATGGAAGGAGAACCCGAAATACCTGATCTTTCCCGCTTTCTTCGCCTCTTCACCCTTACGGATAAGGTCGTGCTTCAGGACGGTATCGCGCCACCGGTCACCGGAAAGGCTGTGGAGCAAGTAGCAGTCAATAACATCTGTCTGAAGTTTTTTAAGCTGTTCATCCAGGAGCCTGTCAAAATCCTCGGGCTTTTCAATAAACCATATGGGGGACTTGGTGGCCAGGAGCACTTTTTCCCTGTAGCCGTCCTTTAATGCCTTACCGGTAACAACCTCACTGAATCCGCCATGGTAGCCGTAAGCAGTATCAACATAATTCACACCGTGATCTATGGCATAACGGATCATGCGGATGGCCTCGGGCTCGACTATATTATTGCTGAACCTGTCCCCGACATTTTCACTGACCTTTTCATCTGTGGGAAAACGCATGGTTCCGAATCCCAGCGCCGAAACCTGAAAACCGCATTTTCCGAAATTCCTGTACTTCATAATAGCACCTACCTGATGTTTTGACCCATGTAAACAAAAGACCGGATATTTAAAAATAATAATACCGGACTGAACAAGCCCCCCATTAATTGATCTGTACGCATAAAAGCTGTCTTGCAAAGCAAGCCTACTATTAGAATAACATGACTCAATGGAGCCGGCAACATTTGCGCGCCGATAAAATCCTGCCGATTCTACTTGAACCGGGAACATCTATGGTATAAACTGTTTAGTGAAGTTTGGCAGTTATTTTCCGGAGGGTTACGCAGATGAAGCAGGCCATGTTCGAGCGTGATATCCTGTATCCGACATCCAGGGCGAATGACATCGGAAGCGTGCATATTACAGTGCTGCAGCCTGAGAATGACGGCGGGATACCTATACTTATTGAGGCCAAAACAGAACACAATCCCCTTGATTATATCACTGAGATCGTGAACCTGATCCAGGCTGATGTGTTTGACAGGATACGCATTGATATTCGTAAAACCGGAATCCTCTATATTAAAGCGAGCCAGGACCGTTATTGCAGGATCAGGTACCTGGACGGGAACCGGTACAGTTCCGAGTTTGTCGATGAGCTGTAGGTTCGGAGAGTCTTGATTTGTTATGATATTCTGGTAAAATAGTGATGGCATGATGTGAATTTTTTCACAAATTTATATAACAAAGGAGATGACAAAATGCCGCTGGTTAACACTACCGAGATGTTTAAAAAGGCTTATGAAGGCGGTTATGCAATAGGTGCCTTCAATGTCAACAACATGGAGATCGTTCAGGGGATCACCGAAGCAGCCAAGGAGGTTAACGCTCCGCTTATTCTGCAGGTTTCAGCAGGAGCACGCAAATATGCGAAGCATACCTACCTTATGAAGCTGATTGAGGCTGCCCTTATCGAAACCGACCTTCCCATCGCTGTACACCTGGATCACGGTGATAGTTTTGAGCTCTGCAAATCCTGCATAGACGGAGGTTTTACCTCGGTCATGATCGACGGATCCCATCTTCCCTTCGAAGAGAATATCGCCCTGACCAAGAAGGTCGTGGATTATGCCCATGAAAGGGGAATAACCGTTGAGGGCGAACTGGGCAGGCTTGCCGGTATTGAGGATGCCGTCAATGTCAGCGAAGAGGATGCCGCATTTACAAGGCCTGACGAGGTTGAGGAGTTTGTAAGCCGCACCGGTGTTGATTCCCTGGCCATTGCCATCGGGACCAGCCATGGCGCATACAAGTTCAAGGGCGAGGCGAAGCTCCGCTTTGATATCCTTGAAGAAGTCCAGAAGAGGCTTCCCGGATTCCCCATCGTGCTGCACGGCGCGTCATCGGTAATACCCGAATATGTTGACCAGATCAACACGTTTGGCGGTAAAATGCCCGGTGCCAAGGGCGTTCCCGAGGATATGCTGAGAAAGGCCGCTTCCATGGCGGTTTGCAAGATCAACATAGACTCCGACCTCCGCCTGGCTATGACCGCCACCATCCGCAAGGTATTTGCCGAGAGCCCCTCTGAGTTTGATCCCAGGAAGTACCTCGGCCCTGCACGCGAAGAGATCAAGAAGCTGGTGAAGCATAAGCTGATCAATGTTCTTGGCTGCGCCGGAAAGGCATGATCCTTCGCAGAGGAGTGAACAAATAAGACGACAAGGGGATTGGCTTTATTGGTCAATCCCTTTTTCGCAGGGCAGAATATTGGTATCACAGCAGATTATACCGGTGGAGCATACTGTGAAAGCCTTCGGAAAGAAGGAGCAATGTTTCGGGATCATTGAGCCGGGGATTTTCACAAAGGCACAGATCCAGTAACGAAAGAATGATGCCGGTTTCCCTGCCTTCGCATATACTCCGCCCTATAAGGTCGGCGCCCGAGATGAGAAGCGGTTCCGGCTCATCCATCTGAGAGGGGTCGATGACGAGGATACCCTTATTATGCCAGGCTCCGCACAGCGTCATGATATTTGCGGCCTCCTTTGCGGCTTTTACGCCGTACATGCGGCATGCGAGCCTGGTATTCCGCCCGGTGGGCGTTTTCAGAAGCTCCGCGGCATACAGGATGTTCTTAACTCCTGATATGGTGCGGTTATCATATTTCAGCCGCCTGAGAAGGGTTCCGGCATGTTTATCCCTGTCGCTGTCAAATGCCCCGTAAAACAGGCTGCTGAGAATAAATACCGGATCACCGGCCGAATGAGAGGTCTGGCATGCTTTCATGCATGATTCCGGAAAGGCAGGTATGCCGGGGAAAATATGGTCCGACAGCCGTGTGTCCCAGACAAGGGCAAGCTTTTCAGGGTGATCCGATGACATGATCTTGTCAAGTTCGGCCCGGATCCTTTCAAAGCTTATATATGCGATGTCATCGTGGAGTTTTTTTATTGCGTCATAGGTCCTGCTTTCTATATCAAAGCCCAGTTGTGCGGAGAAACGGATAGCCCTGAGCATCCGCAGGGCGTCTTCGCTGAAGCGAATTACAGGGTCTCCCACCGGCCGGATGAGCCTTTTGCCGATGTCCTCCATGCCGCCAAAAGGGTCTATGATCCCTTCATCAGGATGAAAAGCCATGGCGTTTATGGTAAAGTCCCTTCGGGCAAGGTCGGATTTGAGAGAATCGGTAAACTTTACCTGCTCAGGATGCCGATGATCTGAATAGTTGATATCCGTGCGCCAGGTGGTTATTTCACATAACTGTCCCATATAATTTACGGTAACCGTGCCATGCTTCAGACCGGTATCCAGGGTGATATCAAACAGCCTCTTTACCTGTTCCGGCCTGGCGGAGGTGGTGATATCCCAATCATGGGGCTGCTTGCCCATGAGCATGTCACGGAGGCATCCTCCCACGACGTGGGCGGAATAACCGCCATGGTTGAGGATAAAGATTATAGAGCGGATTTTTTCGGGCAGAATAATTTTCATGTATATTTCTCCATCAATGTATCCGGCTCGAAAAGACGATGATATACTTAGATTATAGCTGATGGAGCAATACTAATAAAGGCGGATATAAAATCAGGATTAATAGGAATACAGAAAATTAAATTGTGGAGGTTTTTGTGACAACAGGAAAAGTTACATCGAAAAACGTAACAACAAGAAACGCGACAGAAAGAAAAAAGAATAAACTGAAGGTCATCCCCCTTGGAGGGATGGAAGAGATTGGAAAGAACATGACGGTATTTGAATACGGTGAAAACATCATCGTGGTTGATTGCGGCCTGGCATTCCCCGAGGACGAGATGCTGGGCATCGACCTGGTTATACCGGATATTGCATACCTTGAAAAGAACGCGGAAAAAGTGCGCGGAATCGTTTTAACCCACGGGCATGAGGACCATATCGGCGCCCTGCCATATGTACTGAACCGCATTAAGGTGCCGGTCTATGGGACCGAACTGACACTGGCCCTTGTGGAAAACAAGCTTCTTGAGCATGAGATGACCGAAAAGGCGGATCTCAGGATTGTCAGGCAGGGTCAGACCATCCAGCTTGGACCCTTCAAGGTGGAGTTCATAAGATCCACCCACAGCATTGCTGACGCGGTGGCGCTGGCTATTGACACACCTGTGGGGGTTGTCTTCCATACCGGCGATTTCAAGATAGACCAGACACCCATAGAGGGAGACCCCATGGACCTTGCCAGGATCGCCGAGCTTGGGAAAAAAGGCATACTGCTGCTGATGTCCGACAGCACCAATGTGGAAAGGCCCGGATACACCATGTCCGAGCGAGTGGTTGGGGATACCTTCGACACCATCTTCAGGGGAGCGAAATCCAGGATCATTGTGGCATCATTCTCGTCCAACATCCATCGCATACAGCAGGTGGTGAACTCGGCTGTCAAATATGGAAGGAAGGTGGCCCTGTGCGGCCGCAGCATGGTCAATGTGGCCACCGCTGCCATAAGGCTGGGGTACCTGAACTTCCCGGAAGACACATTGATCGATATCGACCGCATCAAGCGATACAAACCCGAGGAACTGGTTATCATTACCACGGGAAGCCAGGGTGAGCCCATGTCCGCCCTTTCACGCATAGCCGCTTCCACCCATAAAAAGGTGGAAATCAGCGAGGGGGACCTGGTAATCATATCAGCCAGCCCGATTCCCGGCAATGAGAAGATGATCTACAATGTCATCAACGAGCTGTTCAAGAAGGGCGCGGAGGTGGTCTACGACGACCTCATCGACATCCATGTTTCGGGACATGCCAGGCAAGAGGAACTCAAGCTCATGCACAGGCTTACCAGACCCAAGTTCTTTATGCCCATCCATGGGGAGTACAGGCACCTGAAGATGCATGCCAAGCTGGCAGAATCCATGGGCATGCAGGAGAAGAATATATTCATAATGCAGAACGGGAAAGTGCTGGAGCTTACATCCCGATCCGCGAAAATAACAGGTACGGTCCAGTCGGGAAGCGTGCTGGTGGACGGCCTGGGTGTGGGAGACGTGGGAGAAACCGTCCTTAGGGACAGGAAGATCCTGTCCGAAGACGGCCTTATAATCGTGGTGGCTGCCATAGATTCCAACGGCAACCAGATGGCGAACCTGGAGGTCATTTCAAGGGGCTTTGTATACGTCAGGGAGTCCGAGGAGCTGATGGAAGAGGTTAAAATACTGGCCCGGGACGCGCTGGTCAAGGCTGTGAACAAGAAAGGAAACAACTGGACGTCCATGCGCAATGCCATCAAGGATGAACTGAGTACATTCCTTTACAAGAAGATAAAGAGAAGACCCATGATCATCCCCATAATCGTCGAGATCCAGCCCCAGGGGTCCGCAAGGCTTGAGAGCTTCAGGCCGCAGCTGCCCATGTAATTCTGATTAATAGTCTTACAGGTTCTTATGACCTGTCCCTGGCTTATAGGATCAAAAAAGGCTGTCCCAAAGTCAACACCGGGGCAGCCTTGGTTTCTTCATTCCGACTGATTGGGGCCGGCAGGCAAATCAGTCCGTTCTTATCTGAAATCCTTGAACCTTACATTTTTCCTCCTGGAGGAGGAGTAGGAAGAATACCGCCTTCTCCTGCCGGACCTTCGTGAAACGATCTTGAGTATAATTCTTAAAATGATCAGGAAGACGATGACGCCCCCGGCTATCTTGAGGCCTAAAATGAAACGCTCGTCGCTTACGATTTCCATGTACTTGTCGCGGATCTGGGCGATGGTGGTCTTTTCGATGGAGTTGTTTGCAACTATATTTACCGTACCCAGGGATTTTCCCTTATAGAAGTATTCTATGGTGCCCAGGACCTGTCCTTTTTCAATGGGAGCCTTGAAGGGTTCATTCAGTTTTTTCTCCTTAACAAGCTCCTGGTTCAGCCTCTCGCTGTCAAGGGGCAGGATATATCGTATGCTTCCCTGTGTGATCATCTCAACCCTTTGTGCCTCTACAGCGTCCGCGACCTCTTCCCGGCCTACATATTCCCCGTCCTTGACCACGTCCTGAACGCTGTAATTTGCAAAGCCGTATTCCAAAAGCTTCTGGGATTCCTCAAACACGACGTTCGGGTTTTCCACATCTGCACCCAGGACTACGCTGATAAGTTCCATGCCCTCAGGATTGACTGCCGAAGCCACCAGGCAGCGGCCTGCCGGATTGGTGTAGCCTGTCTTTATGCCCGTAACCTGTGAGTAGTATTTTGAGCGGGAAGTGAGCAGCCTGTTGGTGAAGGTCAGATAACCTGCATTCCAGTCACTGCTTTTCCTGAAGTTTGTGTCGGGCATGGTGATCTCGGTTTTCCCGACTATCTCGCGGAAAGCATCGTATTTCATGGCCTCACGGCCCAATATGGCGAGATCCCTCGCAGTGGAATAATGATCAGGGTCTTCCAGCCCGCACGGGTTGGTAAAATGGCTTCCCGTAAGCCCGAGTTCGCCGGCCTTTTGGTTCATCAGGCGGACAAAACCATCGATGGTTCCGTCGGGAGAAACATTTTCCGCAATGATGAATCCAACCTCATTGGCCGAGGTGACCATCATAAGTTCAAGCAGATTCTTCAGCTTTATAGTCTCGCCGGGCTTTATCCCTGCCGTGACATAGTTGTAGATATCGACGCTGTTGATGGCTGTCTGTGACGCTGTCATCTCTGTATCAAGACCAGCCCGCTCCAGGGCGATGATAGCCGTGAGTATTTTGGTGGTGCTGGCCGGGGACCTCTTCTGGTCGGCTTCTTTCTCACAAAGAACCTCGCCCGTTTCCATGTCAATAAGGATGAAAGCCTCTGCTTTGATATCTGGAACTTCATCCGCAAAAACGGGCAGCCGGATTTGGAAAAAGATCAGGAAAGCAAGAAGGAAATATGCTGCTGATAACCTTTTCAATACTTATCACTCCTGTGCCATTCCGTTACGAACGGCATCTTTTGCATCTGATTGTTCTTTTTGCAGGAAAAATGAGATCCCTTACCTTTATTATAGGTTAGGTTGCTCACATACTCAAGGCATAAGGGGGACAAGTTAAGATTTTCCTTGAGCGGATGGAATGATTCATATATAATGGAATAAACAGGGTATACATCCTTAAACAGTAACTTGCCTGGATGGAGATATTATGCGTATTCGGATCGGAAAACTGGAACTGAAAATACCTTGGGAGTATCTTGCGGCCTTGCTTATTATCCTGCTGGCTCTTACCATACTGCTTGTGTGGAAGGCGAACCATGAGCGGGGCGAAACCATACGCATCATGTCTGAGCAAACGCCTCTGGCAGCCGGGAAGCCTTCAGGAACGTCAATGCCATACGATGATGACAGTTATTACGATGTTCCCGATGTGGATGACGAGGAAAGCAAGCCCGGCAGGGAACCGCCCGGGACGCTTAGGGTGAACATCAACAAGGCCGGCATGGATGAACTTGTCGCCCTGCCATATATCGGGGAAGTCAAGGCCAGGGCTGTTATCGAATACAGGGAGGAGCACGGCCCGTTCAACTCCATTGAGGACCTGCTGAATGTCAAGGGAATCGGACCCAAAACCCTGGAGCGCATCAGGGATTATATCGTTCTGGAATGACAGAACAGAATTGTACTGTCATTGCGAGCCCGGCGTAGCCGGGCGTGGCAATCTCAGGAAGTTGTACATGCTCATGCTTGATCTCGCAGGGCCGCCTGCAATGTCGCATCCGTGCGACTGCCGGCTAAAAACAACATCCGGTTGTTTTTTCCCGATCGACCTGCGCATTTCGCATACAACTTCGGCTGTTCCTGCGGAGTCATTCGAGACTGAAGCAGCACGTCTCCCTGCAAATCCTTGCAGATCTCATATCATGATGGACTTTGAGGAGATTGCCGCGCTTCGCTTTGGCAAGCCATGCAGCACTCACTCCTGCCCGGAACGCCTTTCTATACGCCTTGCGATTTTCTTTGCCGCGAAATTCAGCACGGCGATAATTACCACCAATATGGTTCCTGTGGCAAAGGCGCCGGTGAAATCAGCCTCCTCCAGCGCAGCCAGGTACAGGTGCACCGAAAGGGTCCGTACACTGGAACTCAAGACCCGGTCAGGCCGGGGAATCCTGGGAACCGCGCCGGCGGTGAAGATGACCGCCGCCGTTTCACCGATAACTCTTCCCATGCTGAGGATGACTGCTGTGAGAATGCCAGGAATGGCGCAGGGGAGAACAACCCGGAAGGTCGTATAAAGCCTTGAGGCGCCAAGGGCCAGGCTGGATTCGCGATAGCCGGGGTCCACCGATTTCAGCGCCTCCTCGGTGGTCCTGACCACCAGCGGCAGCACCATAATGCTCAGCGTCAGTGCCCCGGAAAGGACAGAGAATCCAAGCCCGAGGACGTTCCTGAAGAAAATATAGCCGAAAAGCCCATAGATGATGGAAGGAATCCCTGAAAGGCTTTCTGTGGCAAACCTGACAGCCCGGACCAGGAAACCCTGCCTGGCATATTCGGTCAGATAAATAGCAGCAAAGATACCCACGGGAACAGCTATGGCCATGGTGCAGAGAATAAGGATCAGGGTTCCGGCTATCATCGGAAGTATGCCCGTTCTGCCCTTGTGAAGGTTGTATTCGCCCATAATAAAATCCAGGCTGATGCCGGCAAGCCCCCCTGAGATGACCGAGAACACCATCCAGATTAGGAACACAACGACGACAAGGGAAAACATCCAGATAACAATGATCAGGGCCAGATCCTTTGCCCTCCGTTTCCTGTTCATTTCATGCCCTTCCTCCAGCCGACCGCTTTACCACCGCATTCAGGACAAGGTTCAGGACAACGATGAAAATAAAAAGCACAGCGCCTATTCCGAACAGTGCGGACCGGTGCTGCGGACCGGCGTAGGATATATCCTTCGCGATGGCGGCGGTCATGGGGCTAACCGCATCCAGCAGCGAACGAGGGATGCGCGGGATATTGCCGCAGACCATGATAACCGCCATGGTTTCGCCCACAGCCCGTCCAGTCCCAAGCACCACCGAGGCCGCAATTCCCGGTTTTGCCGCGGGGACGACGACCTTGAATATGGTTTCCATCCTGGAAGCCCCCAGGGCGAGCGCTCCTTCCCTGTACTCCATGGGAACGGCACGCAGGGACGTTTCCGAGATGTTCACGATGGTTGGGAGGACCATGGCTGACAGGATGACAATCATGGCCAGCAGGCTGTTGCCGGTGGGGCTTCCCAGGCGTGTCCTGATAAAGGGCACGATTACAGTCAGGCCGAAGAACCCGTAAACAACCGACGGGATGCCTGCCAGAAGTTCCATGCATCCTCTCAGGAGGCAGGCAATCCTTTTCGGCGCCAGTTCGGAAAGAAGAATGGCCGTAAACAAGCCAATCGGAACGCCTGTAAACATGGCGCCGGCCGTTCCGAAGAGTGAAGCCAGGATCATTGGAAAGATGCCGAATTGGGGATTCTCTCCGACAGGCTTCCACCGTGTTCCAAGAATAAACCGGAAAACACCGGTCTTCATGATGGGCGGGAGTCCCGCCGCAAAAATGTAAACTGTAATAAGAACGACAGATATGATACTGACTCCTGCGCTTACCGCAAAGACAAGCTCTATGGTTTTCTCAAAGCCTTGATGGTAAGGCTTTGCCATTTGCATATTCCTTTTCATAACTATCTCAACCTTCTCCCAACCGGCTTTACCTGCTTCTTTCGATGGGTATTGCCTCGCGTTCGATAATCACCTTTCCGTCCTCCGAAAGCATGAAACCGATGAAATCCTGCACGATATCATCAGGATATACACTGGTCACGATAATCAGCGGACGCCTTATTTCATAGCTGCCTTTCAAAACATTTTCGGCAGAGGGTTCGATGCCGTCAATGCTTATGGCTTTTACCCCTTTCCTTACATAGCTCAGGGAAACATAGCCCACAGCATTGGGGTTCTGCGCCACGGCTATAAGCGTTTCACCGGTTTTGGCGGCTTCCTGGTCGGCCTGTACCTTATCCCTTATCCCGAAGAGACTGTCAAAAGCCTCCCTTGTCCCAGAGGCAGGATCACGGGTGACCACCACGATTCCGGCATCCGGACCGCCAACCTCCGACCAGTTTGTGATCTCCTTTTTATAAATCCGGGCAACCTGCTCGCTGGTCAGGTCCTGTACGCTGTTTGAGGGATGAATGATGACCGCGATCGCGTCCCAGGCTATATGGATCGCCTGAAGCCCCTGGCTTAATTCCTCCTCGCTGACCACCCTGGAAACGGCCCCTATATCGGCTGTCCCGGATATGACAGCCCTGATGCCGGAACTGGACCCGCTGCCCGTATATTCCGCTGTAATATGGGTATGAGAATCCATATATGCGTCTGCCATTTCCTGCATCATTTTCTGCATGGAAGTGGATCCTTCGATGGCAATCTTGATCGCCGGGTCTCCGCGGCATGCCGCCAGGATGAAAACTGTTCCCAGCAATAGGGCTGTAATTATGCGCTTTCTGTAACATCTCATCAAAATACCTCTTTCGGCCGGGTGGTGCAGATATCCGTCCAGTTTTCGCAATTATAAAATACTTGGAACCTTGCCGGAATATGACGGCTGTTTTATGTTGACGCCTGATATCATGCCTTGTGGCAGATGTACATTGACAGCGCATTAAGCATATGGTAACATGAAGAATAATCGTTAAAGGCATTGAAAGGGACATGTCAAACCGTACGAACGCCTAAGAGAGGGACAGCCGCCGGCTGAAAGCTGTCCCGGCCTGTTCAGGTTATGATACCACCCTGGAGCCCGTGGGCTGAAAAGCTGAAGTAAGCCCCCGCGTTGATCACGTTACAATCATCGAGTGGCAGACATAAGCTTCTTGCTTTGTCCTGCAACCAGGGTGGAACCGTGTGGGCATAAAGCTCTCATCCTTGGATGGATGAGGGCTTTTTAATTTATATATAAAAATAAGCCGGTTAGCAAACCGAAGGGGATGAGCATAATGATTCAAGTAACACTGAAAGACGGAAGCAGAATACAGGTTGAAAAAGGCACGACCATACTGGATATTGCCAAAAGCATCAGCGAAGGTCTTGCAAGGGAGGCCGTGGCCGGCGAGATCAACGGCACGGTGAAGGATTTATTCACTCCTGTCACTGAGGATTGCAGTCTGAATATCCTGACCTTTGACAGCGAGGGAGGAAAACACACATATTGGCATACCGCTTCACATATCATGGCGCAGGCCGTAAAGCGCCTATTCCCGGGCGTCAAACTGGCTATCGGTCCGGCTATCGATAACGGCTTCTATTACGATTTCGATTATGAGAGGTCCTTTACTCCTGAAGACCTGCAGGCCATAGAAGAAGAAATGAAGAAGATCATCAAGGAGGATCATGCCGTTGAACGCTTTAGCCTCTCGAGGGATAAAGCGCTTGAACTGGAAAAGGATGAGCCTTACAAGGTGGAACTCATCAATGAACTGCCGGAGGATGCCGAGATATCCTTCTACAGGCAGGGCGATTTTACCGACTTGTGCGCCGGACCCCATTTGCCCTCAACCGGGAAGGTAAAGGCCATCAAGCTTATGCAACTGGCAGGCGCTTACTGGCGGGGCAGCGAAAAGAACAAGATGCTCCAGAGGATTTACGGAACTGCCTTCCCGAAAAAGAGCCAGCTTGACGAATACCTCCAGAGGCTGGAAGAGGCCAGGAAACGCGACCATCGCAAGCTGGGCAGGGAACTTGACCTTTTTGACATCTATGAGGAGGGTCCGGGCTTCCCGTTCTTCATGCCCAAGGGTATGATCCTGAGAAACCTTTTGGAAGACTATTGGCGCAAGGAGCATGTGAAGCGGGGCTACCAGGAAATCAAGACGCCGATGATGCTGACAAAGGAACTCTGGCTCCGTTCAGGGCACTGGGACAATTACAAGGACAACATGTACTTTGTGAACATCGAGGATGCGGAGTTTGCCGTAAAGCCCATGAACTGCCCGGGAGGCATCCTGGTGTTCAAGCGCAGGCTCCACTCCTATAGGGATCTTCCCCAGAGAATGGGCGAACTGGGCCTTGTACACCGGCATGAACTGTCCGGGACCCTGCACGGCCTGATGAGGGTGCGCTGCTTCACCCAGGACGATGCCCATATATTCATGACTCCTGAACAGATCAAGGATGAGGTTATCGGGGTTATCCAGCTCATAGACGACTTCTACAGCACCTTTGGGTTCAAGTACCATGTGGAGCTCTCCACACGTCCTGAGAAATCCATCGGTTCGGACGAGATGTGGGAAATATCCACAAATGCGCTGAAGGAAGCCCTGGAGGACCGGGGTATAGAATACAAGATCAATGAAGGTGACGGAGCCTTCTACGGACCGAAGATCGACTTCCACCTGGAGGATTGCATCGGCCGTACCTGGCAATGCGGAACCATCCAGCTCGATATGAACATGCCCGAGCGCTTCGACCTGTACTATATCGGTCCCGATGGCGAAAAGCACAGGCCGGTTATGATCCACAGGGTTGTGTTCGGGAGCATTGAGCGTTTCATTGCCATACTCACCGAGCACTTTGCCGGCGCTTTCCCGGTATGGCTCTCGCCCGTGCAGGTAAAGATACTTACCATAGTTGAAAAGCATATCCCCTATGCCGGGGAAGTCAAGGCAAGGCTTGAAGAAAAGGGGATCAGGGTTGAGCTGGACGGCCGAAACGAAAAAATCGGCTTCAAGATCCGGGAAGCCCAGTTGGAGAAGGTTCCCTACATGCTTGTCATTGGGGACAAGGAAGCCGAGAGCGGACATGTGGCGGTCAGGTCCCGCAAGGAAGGCGATATGGGCTCCATGCCGCTGGACAGCTTCCTTGAGAAAATACTTAATGAGGTTGAAACGAAAGCTCTGTAAATGCGATGAGGCGGGGAAGATTCCCCGCTTTTCTTTTATGTCATTGCGAGCCCTATGATTACATTTAAAGGCCCGCAAGGGCTTACAAGGAGACGTGCTGTTCAGCCTCGACTGACTCCGCATGAGCATATACAACTTCCTGCGACGAGGACTGAAGGAGAGCCTGAACAGCACGGCTGCAACATGCGATTAATAACGAGATACGGCAGAGATTGCCGCGCTTTGCTCCCAATGACAGGAGGGTAAGAGATTGTTTCGTCGCGCTTCACGCAATGACACATAAAAGCCTCTCAACACACCGGATGAAGCCGGGGAAATATATCATGCGGTGTGCACCTGGTTCAATAATGCTATAATATCTATATCCGAATGACATGGAGTGATGACATGCCTTCACCCGGAAGCTACGGAGCAAGAAGGAAGCCCGAGGCAAAGAATCAGCTGTCCGTTCTGAAAGCACAACTGAAAACCGGAAGCCTTAAAGGCGTGTACCTGTTTTCAGGGAACGAGCGCTTTCTGTTGGACTACTATGTGGATGAAATAATAAAGACTGCCCTGAAAGATGATAAGAGCGGCCTTAACCTGGCGCGTTTCGAAGGCAGGATCGATGTGGAAAAGCTTATCGACGCCTGCGATACCTATCCCGTCTTTTCGGACCGAAAGGTGGTTCTGGTAAGAAAATCAAACCTGCTGGCCGCAAAGAAAAAAGCCGCTTCAAAGCAGGATGAGGAGGTACCGGAGGAAGGCTTCGGCGAGGGAAGCGCATATTCCGAGCCTAATGAGCCCGCTGCAGGGTCAAAAGCCCAGGAAGCGCTCAGAGAATATATCCCAAATATGCCTGAAACCACCTGCCTTGTCATGATGGAAGACAGTGTGGATAAGCGTTCAGGACTCTACAAGACCATCGAAAAACACGGCCTTCATATCCATCAGGACCATCTGAGCGAGGAAGAACTGTTCAACTGGGTGGTTAAGGGCTTCAGGCAAAGCAAAAAAACCATTCATCCCGATGCGGTCCATTATCTCATTGCCATCAGCGACCCGGATATGTATTCCCTCAGGAATGAGATATTCAAAATTATCCAGTATACCGGAGAGCGGGAGAAAGTAACCCTTGATGACGTCAGGGCCGTAGCCACGGTAACCATCAAGAGTATGATATTCGACCTTATGGATGCGGTGGCGGCAAGGGACAGGGCAAAGGCAATGTCTTATCTTGATGACATGCTGTCTTTGAAGGAGCCGGAACAGAAGATACTGGCCATGATATCAAAGCAGACAGGTGAAATACTGAAACTCAGATTAATGATGGACCGGCACATTCCATCTTCGAGGATCAGCCGGTATCTTCCCGGAAAACACCCATATGTCTTAAGAAAGCTGACAGAGCAGGCAGAAAGATCGGACAGCGCTTTTCTGGCCGGTTTTCTGAAAAAATGCTCGGAATGCGATTACGCCTGGAAGACCGGAAAAATGTCACCTCGCCTTTCACTTGAGATGCTCTTCAGCAACCTGTAGCACCTGGGACAGTAATTCTTGCAGACAGTATCAGCATTCGGGGGTTTCGCATGAAACCGGAAACAAAAATATCGGTGCGTGACCTGAATCTGTACTACGGCTCTTTTCACGCCCTGAAGAATATCAGCATGGATATATGCCGGTGCGAAATAACTGCCCTGATCGGACCCTCGGGCTGCGGTAAGTCCACCTTCCTGAAGACCCTTAACAGGATGAACGACCTGGTCGGGAATGTACGGGTTACCGGTAGCATAAGGCTTGACGGCTGTGAAATCCTTGGAGATATTGATGTAACTGCCCTTAGAAAACGCGTGGGGATGGTTTTCCAAAAGCCTAACCCGTTTCCCATGTCCATCTACGATAATGTAGCCTTTGGTCCCAGGATTCATGGAACAAAAAAGAAGTCCCTGCTGGATGAAATCGTTGAGGAAAGCCTGAGGTCAGCCGCTCTTTGGGATGAGGTCCGCGACAGGCTGTACAGGAGCGCGCTGGGTATATCAGGAGGGCAGCAGCAACGGCTCTGCATAGCACGGGCATTGGCAACCCGGCCGGAAGTGCTCCTGATGGATGAACCCACTTCGGCCCTTGATCCCATATCCACAATGAAGATCGAGGAACTCTGCGTCCAATTGAAAAAGGAATATACCATAGTTATTGTAACCCATAACATGCAGCAGGCAGGCCGCATCTCGGACAGGACAGCCTTCTTCCTGCTGGGCGAACTGGTTGAGTATGACACAACCAGGAAGATCTTCAGCAGGCCGGGGGATGAGAGAACCGAGTTGTATATAGCAGGTAAGTTCGGTTGAATGGATTGCCGCGCCCAGCTTCACCGGGCTTGCAATGTACAGGAAGTAATAGGCAAGAAGTGGGGGGTGGGAGTAAAAAGAATGGCTGCGAAGCATTGCTTTAAACTCACACGTCCAACATCCCACTTCTCACTTCTAATAGCAACGCGCCGAAGCAATCCCGCGCTGCAACCGCTTTTTTTGACACTTTTTCATATTGCATTTTTGTTACAAGAGGCTGTAAAATATACAAAAGCAGGCATGAAGAGGGTATAATTTTAATGAGTTGCTTCTGGTTTTTCATTTTGGAATTTTATCGGGGAAAATGAAACAGGCGGTATTTTTTTATGCGGCATTCATGCGTTAACACCTGCTCATTCACCAAAAAGGACTCTTTGACGGAGGAGCATAGGAGTGTCGGGACAAGGCCTTTTTAGAGAAATAATCTCATATATTATGAATTTTCT
Source organism: Clostridiaceae bacterium (assembly GCA_012719645.1). Taxonomy (GTDB): domain Bacteria; phylum Bacillota; class Clostridia; order DSM-8532; family DSM-8532; genus Thermoclostridium_A. Next base: position 16,361 of record JAAXZX010000043.1, on the reverse strand, counting down.
TGATTTAAGCGGCCCGCTTGATATCATCCGAGTCCTTGTCGAGATTTCTCTGGTGTCCTATATTGTCTACAAGGTTATTCAAATGGTTCGGGAGACCCGAGCCATACAGCTTGTAAAAGGAATCCTGTTCATACTGATACTTTCGAGAGTTTCTGAAATACTCGGACTAAAAACTGTTGCCTTCCTGCTTCAAGGCGCAATCCAGCTGTTCGGCTTCGGTATGATCGTGCTCTTTCAGCCCGAACTCAGACGGGCCCTTGAAAAGCTTGGGAGCAGTGGCTTGCAGGATATACTGGTTAAAAAGGATGATGAGGAGCGTCTTAAGACCATAGCTGCCATCGAGGCCATAGTCAAAGCCTGTGCGAGTTGCGCGGAAAACTATATCGGGGCCCTTATTGTAATTGAGAGGGATACCAAGATCGGAGACATCGTCAATACGGGCACAAGAATGGATGCGGCCTTGTCTGCAGAACTCCTGGTAAACATATTTACTCCCAAGACCCCACTCCATGACGGAGCCGTCATCATCAGGAACAATATCATCACGGCTGCTGCCTGTTATCTGCCCCTTACCCAGAATGCCGGCCTTTCAAGGGACCTTGGCACCCGGCACCGGGCAGCCCTGGGCATTACAGAGGTTTCTGACGCCATAGCCATTGTCGTTTCCGAAGAATCTGGCAAAATATCCTATGCCCATAACGGGGGTCTCACGAGGAATCTGACTCCAGATATACTGAGAAAGGCCTTATCCAGATTCCTTCTTGAAAACCAGAACGATAAAAGGCGCTTTACTTTCAGGAAGGTGAAGAACAGTGAACAAACTGATAGATAAATTGTTCGAGAGCGACTCTATTGTGAAGATCCTCTCGGTATTCATAGCGCTGCTGATCTGGTTTGTCGTGCTGGATCAGGATAATCCGTTCACGGAAAGAGTTATCACTGTTCCCCTGTCCAGCAATGTGGAAGTCCTTGAGGCCAAGGACCTCCAGATTGTCGGAACAGATATCCCGGCTACTGTTGATGTCCGGATAAGAGGCCGGAAGAAGAGGCTGGAGAGTGTTTCAAGCGCCGATTTCAGCGTATTTCTCGATCTTTCCCAGGTGGACGGGTCGGGCAGCAGGATGGTTGAAATCGGAGCTCCAGAGTATACCGGGGATAAGGAAGTCATTATATTAGGGACCATCCCTGCAGCGGTCAGGCTTAATTTTGAAAAAATAGTCGGTAAGCAGTTTCCGGTTGAGATTGAATTCACCGGAACCCTGCCTGAAGGTTACCAGATACTCAACCAGAGGGTTGATCCCGGAATCATTTTGATAGAAGAAAAGGAGAGCATACTCTCAAAAGTAAGCAAAGTGGTAGCGATGGTCAGCCTTAATGACCTGAGCGTAACAAAAGAACTGGTGGTCCGGGCTACCGTCTATGACACCGAGGGAAAACCCATGCCCCAGTTTTCCGGCAAATACCCTGCCATTGTAAACTTTGATCTTGCCCGCAAGCTTCCGCTTGTTACTTCGGTAAGAGGCAGCCCAAAAACAGGGTATTATTTTAAGGAGATAATAGCGGACACATCCAGTATCCTGGTCACAGGCACAAGGGATCTCCTGGATTCACTTTCAAGGATAGAGGCTGAAGCCATTAACATCGAAGGCAGGGATGAAAGCTTCAAGACCGAACTGAACCTGATTGTACCCCAGGGAGCAACCCTGGCGGAAAAGAACCTTCCTGTCACGGCGCTTGTCAGCATAGAGCCGCTGGCTGCACGCACAATCAGCTTCCCTACGAGCATGATCTCCATCTATGACAGTGATACCTCAGGGGCTTTACAGTATTCAATCGCCCAGAGCGCTGTCAATATTCCTGTAGAGGCGCGTCCTGAGCTGCTCCAGGACCTTAAGGCCAGCGACATCAAATGCAGTATCAGTGTCAGAAATATGGGAGAAGGCGACCACCATGTGCAGGTTACGGTCACCCTGCCGGCAGGAATCTCCCTCAAGGAAAGGCCAAGCGTAACGGTTACCATAACCGCTGCAGCCCAGGAGACAATGACAAATCCCACACCCACGCCCGAACCGACACCCGAACCGACACCTTCCCCAACACCCGCTCCGGCTTCGTAAAGGGTGACAGGTTTGGATCTATTATACTCTTGGAGGCATAGACATGAATCATATCATCCGGGACACAACGGTACTGACCATGAATGACCGCAATGAAATACTGGAGCGTACCGATGTCGTTATAGAAAACGGTATCATTGCGAAGATCGGCCCTAAGGCCGGCGAAACCGCGGACAATGCGAACATTATTGACGGAAGCGGGAAGCTCGTGATGCCCGGCCTCATCAACTGCCACTGCCATGTTCCGATGACGCTTCTGCGCAATTATGCCGATGATATGGATCTCCAGACATGGCTCTTTGACCACATCTTCCCCGTGGAGGACAGATTGAATGAGGATGATGTGTACTGGGGCACGCTCCTGGGGATCATGGAGATGCTGTCTACCGGAACAACCTGCTTTGCCGACATGTATTATTTCATGGACAGCATCGCCTCGGCTGTCGAGTCCTCCGGCATAAGGGCCCAGCTTTCCAGGGGACAGACCTGCAATGAGCCGGGGTCTGACTTTTCCGGCAACCAGGCCATGAAGGAGAGCGAGGAATTCGTAAGGAAGTGGAACGGCGCTGCCGATGGCAGGATAACAGCCGCCATGGCGCCCCATGCCATATATACATGTTCCCCATCGTATATACAGGCTATCGCCGAAAAAGCCGGAAAGCTGGGAGTGCCCATCCATGTCCACCTTGATGAAACCGTGCGGGAGCATGAGGATAGCCTGGGAACATACGGCAAGACCCCCGCGGCCCACCTGTACGACCTTGGCCTTTTCGATCATAAGACCATTGCGGCCCACTGTGTCTGCATAACCGTGGAAGACATGGCCCTTATGAAGGAAAAGGGCGTTTCGGTCATCCATTGCCCCGCCAGCAACCTGAAACTGGCCAGCGGTATCGCGCCGATTCCGGAGGCGATCTCGGCCGGGCTCAACGTCTGCATCGGGACAGATGGCGCCTCCAGCAACAACAACCTTAACATGTGGGAAGATATGTACCTGGCCTCCATAATCCATAAAGGCAGCAAACGGGATCCAAAGCTCATCACGGCTGCCGAAACGCTGAGGATGGCAACCGTCAACGGGGCAAAGGCGCTTGGAATGTCTTGTGTGGGGTCGATCCGTGAAGGGAATAAGGCCGATCTGATCATGGTAGACCTGGAAAAACCCCATTTGAAGCCGATGCATAACCTGTGCTCCGCCCTGGTATACTCAGCCCAGGGTTCAGATGTATGCATGACCATGGTGGATGGCCGTATCCTGTACCAGGATGGTGAATTCAAAACCATAGACCGGGAGAAGGTAGATTACCATCTCGAGAAGGTTTGCAAAAGGCTTTTCGAATAAGAAAGCGAGGGACGATACTGCCTAACGCCGTCTGCCGTTGTTTCAGCCTTCGCCCGTTCCGGGGGCCTTCGGGGTTGCTATAATAGTGCTGTAATTCTCATAGACAACCATTCCGGGTTTTGCCCCGGATGGTTTTTTTACATTTCGGATATTGGTGTAGTCCACTTCCACCTTGGGAGCCGTGCGTGCCTTGCTGAACCAGGCCGCGTATCCGGCCGCTTCTTCCAGGGTGCTCCCTGGGACCTGGTGTCCTTCGGTTTTTATGATTACATGCGAGCCGGGGTAATTCTTCACATGCAGCCAGATATCCTCATGCCTTGCCTTTTTCAGGGTTAACCTGTCATTCTGCTTGTTGTTCCGGCCTATAAAGATCTCGAACCCATCGGAGGAAACCACCCTGATGGGGGAAGACTCGGACTGGATGTCCCTGCGGCTCTTTTTGGGATAGTTTTTCAGGTATCCCTGTTCATACAGCTCCAGGCGGATATCATGAAGCTGGCTGCTGTCATCGGCGCTCTCGATGGCAAGCATGACGCTCTCCAGCCATGCCAGTTCTTTCTTAAGGATATCGATCTGGCCTGTGGCATAGTTGAATGCTGTCCGGGCTTTCCCGTAGCGCTTGAAATAGTATTGGGCGTTTTCCTGGGGGCTTTTTTGCGGGTCCAGCGGGATCTCCGCGTATTCTTCGCCTTCAGAATAATAATTGCGGATGCGGGCGCTGGTCATGCCTTTTTTCAGGCTGTAGATCGAGGAGGTGATGAGTTCGCCGAACAGGCGGAACCGCTCGTAGTCCCTGTTCTCCTCATAGACCTGGACGTTGGCCGTAAGCCGCTTCTCACACTTATCAATAAACTTTCCGACGGTCTTCATCAGTTCAAGGGCTTTCTGGGAATGGGCTTCCTTTTCCATCCGCGAATTATAGTATTCGTCAATGGCCTGGCTGATGGTTTCACAGTACTTTTTCGAAGGGTACTGCACCAGGTCCGTAACATGGAAATCAACGGCCTTGCCCGATGAATGGTCCTGGATTAAAACAGGTGTCGGGCCACGGTCCAGCAGGGTGCGCATCATGCCGCGCAAGGCATCCACAAGACGTGACGCTTCGTCTGATGTAAGGTCAGAAGCGGTTTTCATTTCGTCCACTGACGCGCGGCTGCATAATTCCCTGCATAAAACAGGGCTGAACCCCTGGAGTTTATCCAGGAGATAGTTTTCAATCCTGCGGCTTGATTCCTTAAGGCTGCCCGAAATGGACGCATATGTGTCTTCGCTTAAGGGATCAAGCTTGTTCTGAGAAGGAGGTGCAATATAGGTCCTTGTAGGAAGTATTTCCCTGACCCGGTTTACCTGGCTGTCCACATGCCGTATGGCATCGATGATCCTGTTATCCCTGTTCAGCAGTATAATATTGCTGTGTTTTCCCATGATCTCGACGGCCAGCTTTTTTACGGACCTGTCTCCCAGCTCATCCATGGCCTCGGCTTCCATGAAGATCACACGCTCGAAACCGGCTGCCTTGAAGTCCAGGATCCTTGCGCCTGACAGGTGCTTCCTCAGGACCATGCAGAAAACAGGGGGATTATCCGGGTTCTCATACTGATTCCCGGTCAGGTGGATACGGGGTGATGAAGCGTTGCTGGATATCAGCAGCCTGTAATTCTCCCCGCCTGCCCGGACATGGAGTATGATGGTGTCCCGTGCAATCTGATGGATCCTGCCAATCCTGCCGCCGGACAGCTTTCTGTTCAGTTCTTCCGCCATATAATGAGCTAATATACCGTCAAAAGGCATTTTTGCAACCTCCATAAGACAATAGAACTATTTTAGCAGACTTTATATTTCACAAGTTTTAAATTTATTTTACAAAATAAATGCAAAATGATATAATGGGTCGGGAAATCAAGATGCCAAATAATAGGAGGAGACAAGAAATGGTTTTTAATAGAAAATCGGTGCTGATAGGCGTTTTGATTATGTCGATACTGCTATTGATAAGCATTAACATTACCACATTCATAAGATAACTGCTGCCCGGCTATGGATTATACCAGGCTGATCAGTACCAGGAGGTGTTGACATGGGATATGGATATAGAAGACCAAGACCGGCAGCCCAGGCGGCAAGCAGGCTCCCTGCAGTTATCCTTTTCCTGGCAGTAGGCCTGTTTATCGTTGCCGACCTGATTTTTGGCCTTGATTTCAACTGGGTTGACTATGCCATTGTAATCATTATCGCTTTATTCGGTCTGAAGGGCTATATCCGCGGTCTCATCAACACAGTGTTCAGCCTGGCAGGTTATTTGCTTGGTATGATCCTTGCTTATGTTTTTTCTTCCAGGCTTGCGCTCATTGCCATGGAAAAGACGGGCATCGGGGAAGCAATCGGAAATAGAATTGAAAAGATTATTCCTGCTATTTCCCAACTGCCTGCCATCAGTACCGACCAGGCAAAATCCTACCTGGATTTCATTGAGAAAAACCCACAGCTCAATCAGGCCATATCCGACAGCCCGTTTATGAATCAGCTCATGGCTATTACCAATTCGGCGGCCAATGCCGGGCCTGAATACCAGGATACCATTGTTACCATGAATGATATGCTTACCTTTACCATTGTAAAGGTTTTGGCAATAATCGTCATTTTCATAGTGGTTAAGCTGCTGGTTGTACTGATTGGAAAGATCCTTACATCAGTCATGAATAGCAGCACCGTTTTGGGCACCGCCAACAGGACCGGCGGCATGGCGCTTGGGCTTGGCGCAGGAATAATCGTTACCTGCCTGGTCTTTGCCATTGTGATTCCTTTCATCGGGTCACTGGGTATAGTAAAGCTCCCCGATCCCTTCTCGGATTCCATTGTTATGGGATGGTTAAGCAAACTGATGATGGCTCTGATCGGGGCCGGCTGAATTTGGCGGACAGCGCGGATTACAACTTTACATATAATGTACGCATAAGGATGAAGGCATAACATGACACGACAGATCAAGGCCGACCTTTCCATACTCAGTATTACAGTTGTGTGGGGGTCGTCATTCATTCTGATGAAGAATATCACTGAGAACATACCATTTTATGCGTATCTGTTTCTCAGATTTTCCATAGCCGGGATCATCCTGGCTTTGATTTTTATCAGGCAATTGGGGAAAATAAGCCGTAAAACCCTTATCCAGGGAACGATAATCGGTTTTACCCTTTTTGCGGGAATGTCCCTGCAGTATTCAGGCCTGAACTTTACAAGCGCATCCAATTCTGCTTTCATCACCGGTCTGAACGTGGTGATGGTGCCTGTGATTTCAGCATTATACCTGAAGAAGAAACCTCCCCTGAGGGCTGTTATAGGGGTTGTTCTGGCCACAGCCGGGCTGTTTTTCCTTAGCGGAGGCTTTTCAGGGATATGGAACATCGGCGACACGCTGACCCTGCTGTGCGCCGTTTGCTTTGCTTTCCAGATCATCTTTATCGACAAGTTCACACAGGAATCCGATGCAAGACAGCTGGCTGTTGTCCAGATAGTATCAGCCGCTGTCATGTATGGAATCCTATGGGCTGGTTACGGGCTTTCGGCTGAGCCGGCGACCGTTGTCATCAATACAAGGGTTATCCTGACAGCCCTGTATACCGGGGCTATGGGCACCGCCTTCGCATTCGGTGTACAGACCATTGCCCAGCAATATACCACTCCGACCCGTACCGCACTTCTACTGACCTTCGAACCGGTGTTCGGAGCGCTTTTTGCGCTGACGATACCAGGCCCGGACGGAACTACCGAGAGGCTCACCATCGCTACAGCCATAGGCTGCCTTCTGATATTTATCGGAATGATTGTAACCGAGGTCCGGTTCAGAGACCTCAGGAAATCCGGCGCCCAAAACCCGCCGATGTAATAAAACGGTAATCCTTGCGGCTTTATATGGCGCCTTTATTTGCCGATATTCTAAAAGAGTGAAGTATCGGAATGGAGGCGCCCAAATTGCGTTTCAGAAAAGCTTCAGCCGTATTCGTCATGATCCTCTGCCTCATCATGGTCTTTAGTGCCGTCCCTGTTTCAATTGTGTCGGGGGCAGCCGGAGAAACCGGTTATATTTACGGGGTGGTGAGGGATATCAACCCGTCCCTGGGATATATCACCCTTTACAACACGGACGGATCCGGCGTATCGCCAGATGCCCAGGACAGCCTGTCAAGGAACAGGACATTCAGCTTTCTTTACAGTATTCCCGTAACGAGGGACGGGCTGCAGGCAACGCTGGATGCGGTGCAACCCGGCGACTATGCCTTTATCTTGCTGGACGAGGACGGGTATGTTGCCAGGCTTAGCGTGCGAAGCTATTATAAACCTTTATACGGTTATGTATATATGATCAACGCGGCAAACATGGTGCTCAGGCTTGATGACGGCACCTTCCGGAGCATCCCTGTGCCTGCCGGTGTGCCTGTATATCGCAATAACCGGCCGGTATCCCGCAGCGAGATCAAGGAAGGCGACCAGGTCAGGATGCTGGTGCAGACCGACGGCGCCAGCATACATGTGGCCGGGATAGACCTTATGAAGGATACCAGGCCCATTTCGGCCATATACCGCGGAAATGTGGAGTTCTACGATGATTTCAACAATATGCTGGTCCTGTCCGGTATTGAGGAGTTTGTGAACGGCAGGTGGGAATACTCTCCGGTAATGGGCATCAAGACATTCACCTACAGCCGTGAATACAGGAACAGGCCAGCCGGCCGCATTTCCGGCAAGGCCTATATCGCTGTCCGGCAGGAGCCCAACGGCGCCGACAGTATCGTGATGGCTGCCATAAGGCCCCAGCCCCAATATGAAATGCTTTTATCGGATAATATCCTTATCCTCTCCAATACCCTCAAAGTACTGGAGCTTGAGAACTCTTCCCATGTGATCGGGTTTGATTCAGGCACCATAGCGGTCAAGGATGGCAGGCTGGTTGACATAACCTCCCTGGATCCGATGGACCCTGTGCAGTTGTCCGCTGACAAGCCCATAGGCTCAGGCATTCTTGTAAGCCAGGTGATCGTCAGCAATACACGCGCCGGAAAGGGGAGCCTGGCCATTTATAGGGGCAGGATAAAGCTGGTTGATCCCCTGAAAACCTTTACTGTAGAGTCATTTGCGGAGCTTTCAGGCTACAGCTGGGCCTTCAGCAACACGCCAAAGACTTTCAGCATAGATCCTACGGTTACCAGGCTTTTGGTGGATAACGGAACAGGAAACATGCTGAACTTCGATGAGAGCTTCATCAACCAAAGCGTATACATCGTGGAAGAAGGCGGAAAGACACTGCTGGTCAGCACCGCGCCCTATGCCGATGTGCATGTGAAGGGCAGGGTAGTGTCCCTGACCGATTCCGGGTTCATGCTCAGGGATGTCATGGAATACGATGACGATAACTATATCTGGAACGCTGAGCCCAACAGGGAGGTCAGCGTCCCGGCAGGGGCCATCGTGATAAAAGACGGTCGTATAACCGATTTATCATCAATCCGCGCGGGAGACAATCTGCGCATGGTATGCAACAGCGCAAGCCATGACGGCATCATAATCATAGTGGAATAATCAATGGAGGGAAGCGGCATGAAAACAGGACTCGTGAAATGGATATGCTTTATGGCGGCGGCAGCGGTTATTCTCCTGGTGCCCGTTCAAGCCCTGGCTGTTGAGGGAACCCTTGGATACGAAGGCGGCATATCGGCCGTAAATGTAAGCGAAGATAATGAGTATTACTATACTGAAATGTGCTTCCTTTCCGGAAAACCCGTTTATCTTACGGGCACCCTGACCATCGACAAACGCGTTAGGAACGACGTGGAAACAGCCACCTATACCTACAGGCTGGAGAACCCCGAGGAGGCTGCGACGCTGACCCGCGTGGTCATATACGAGACAACCTCTGAAACCAAGCCCAACGGGCAGATCACCGAATCCACGCGCCTCACCCGGCTGCCCACCGAGGTTGTCAATATTGGAGGCAAAAGATACAACCTGATTGACTATAATTTCTCAAGGTCGCTTCTGACAGATCCCAAGCCGGCCCTGAACTACTACGCCGGGGAATTCGCCGGCAGGAAAACCTATGCGGTCGACGGGAACAGGGACAATACCATTACGGTGACAATGTCGGGGAAACTGTACGCTTATGATCAGTACTGGAGTTCCACCCAGACGCAGAAGATACAGTATACCCTGGAAGCCCGCATGATGGGGGGAGGTAATCCATACCAGTGGGGAGGCTCGGCTGAAGTAATCGTGTCCACCACTACCCGCCAGCAGATTAAATACTCTGAAAATGAACCCTGGCAGATCAGCTTTGACGGCGGCTATGTGAGGAAAACCTGGGAGGAGGCCATCCTGGATTATCATGCAAGGCTGCCCGAGTTTGACATCAATAACATGCCCACCCCTGTCCTCAAGGAATACAGCAGCAGGACAAGCATCTCCACACCACCGGTCCTGGAACGACTTATGGTGCCCAATATCAAGCAACTCAACGGGCACTGGGCACAGGAACCCGTCAGTATCCTTTTCGGCCTCGGGGTTATTCCGGGTACGGGGGAAGGTTACAACATAAACAAGTACGTAACACGCCGTGAATTTGTTGTAATGCTCATGCAGGCGGTAAGGGAGGTACCCGCGGACCCCAATGTCCGGGTATCAACGCTGGGTACGACCAGGAACAGGAGCAAGACCGTGGAAGTGTCGCCGTTCCTGGATGTCTCTGTGGATGATCCCGACTATGCCTTGATTAAAAAGGCATACGACAGGAAGATCACTGCAGGGACGGGCTATTCATATTTCAATCCTGATAAGAATATCACATATGCGGAAGCCATAAAAATGATTGTGGGCGCCCTGGGGCTTGAGAACCTTGCCCCGTGGCCTTATGCCGTAACTCCATATGTGGATAACGACAGCATACCGGCCTATGCCAGAAACGCGGCCTCCGTGGCTTTCAGCCTGGGCATCTTCCAGGGTGACGAGAGAGGATTCTTCAATCCTTCCGGGTTTATCACCAATGAACAGGCCGCAAAGCTTTTCTACAACCTGATCCAGTACATGGGCGATGAGCTTGTAAAAGATTACTCTGACAGGATACTTTCATTCTGAGACCGATTCTCATCGCCATGCCGATGTGCTAAAATGGTTATGCGGGGCCCTGGGGTTACGGGAATAGCGGACCGTCAGGGTTTCCTTGCATATATGAGAGATTTGCGCCGGAGGTAAAGAAAGATATGAAAAAAGCGGCAGCCATACTGATACTGTGTATTATGCTCCTTATGCCCTTAACCTCGGCCATGGCCATGGACTACGGCGACTACCTGAACAGCGCCGTTGAGTTCATGCAGGATATGTATTACCTGGACATGGACGACGAAGAGACGTTGAAGGCAGCTTTGAAGGGTATATTCGGCGGTCTGGACCCATACAGCAGTTTTTATGACCGTGGGGAATCCCAACGGCTGACCGAGAGCCTGGAAGGAAGTTTCTCAGGGATAGGGATTGCCATTGAGAGATGCCCTGAAGGGGTCAGGATAACCAAGGTCTATGACGGGTCGCCGGCTGAAGGGGCCGGACTTTGGGAAGGGGATATCATCCTTGCGGTGAATGGTGTATCAACCTATGGCAAGGATGCCGATGTCGTGGCCTCCGAGATAAGGGGCGAGGAAGGAACAACGGTTACGCTGACCATCCAGCGCCAGTCGTCCAGGATGGATGTCGCAATAAAAAGAGGGATTGTTGTAATAAACCCTGTGGTCTGGAGAATAGAGGGAGATGTGGCATATATCCATATCGATACCTTCAACAGCAATACAGGCAGGAAGTTCAGCGAGGCCATGGAGCAGATAAAGCAGGCTGGAATAACCAAAATACTGCTGGATTTGAGGGATAACCCCGGCGGCTTTGTGGATGAGGCTGTGGATGTAGCCCGCAAGCTGGTTCCTGAAGGATTGATTACCCGGCTTGACTTCAAATCCGAAAGGCTCTCCGATACGGAATATTATTCATCGCTTAAGAACTCGCCCTACCTGGTGGCAGTCCTGGTGAACGAGAATACGGCAAGCGCCGCTGAGATACTGGCCGGGGCAATACAGGACTCGGGAAAGGGCGTACTGGTGGGGCAGAAGACCTACGGAAAGGGAGTTGTACAGAACATGTTTTCTGTTCTCACACCGCAGGCCTATGCCAAGTACAGCAGGCAATACGGATTGAAATTCATAACAGAAATTGAATGGCTGGTCTATCAGGGTATATTCCTTTCACCCAATGAAATCCTGGGTACCATCAGTATAACCACCGGGCATTATCTTACGCGCAACGGCAGGCAAATCCATGGTGTTGGGCTGGCACCCGATGTAGAGGCTGCAAACAGGACCCTCCCCAACGGGATCGATCTGATGCTGGTCGGCCGCCTGACCAACGACAAAACGCTGACACTGAATGACTATGGAAACGATGTTGATCAAGCCGAGAGAATACTGAGGGCTGCCGGTTATTTTGAGGGTGTTCCCGACAAGTTGCTGGATGAAGAAACACAGGCTGCCATTAAGAAATTCCAGTCCTCCGAAAAAATACGGGTTACCGGGAATATTGACGCCACAACAAGGGACAGGCTCAATATGCTCCTTGATACGCTCAGGACCCAACATGATCCTCAATATGTAAAGGGTATGGAAGTCCTTAAGATGTTTTAACCTTGAACATACAGAGAAAAAATAAGGCATGGACGCTGCCGCCATGCCCCAAGAAACAAAGGAGAACGCATAGCCCATGCAGGAATCAAAGGAAGCGCCGCAGTACAGGTTCCACTTGCAAAGGTTCCTTATCTTCATTGTCCTGGTGCTGGCAGTGATAGGTGTCGCATTGTACTCTTTTTTCCGGATCAATCCCCTGGACATTTTCAGGAGCGGTTTTGGCGGCACTTACAACCAGGTGCGCAGTGCGGTGGAGGAGACCAATCAAAAAGTGGTGGAAATCCCGTCGGACGGCGCCCTGGAGCAGACCAGCCATGCCGTCTTGTCGGACAATATAATAGTCGGATCGGTCAACTCGGTCAAATGCTTCGACAAGGACGGCAACCAGCTCTGGCATGTCCCTGTCAGCCTTAAAAAACCCCATGTCCAGACCCAGGGCAATGATGTCCTGGTGGCTGATATTGGGGGAAGGTATTTCGGTGTTATCAGGGATGGAGTGGTCCTGTGGGATAAAACCCTTGATATGGATATAGTCAATTCCGGCATCTATGAGAACTGGATCCTTGTGATCACAAGGAGCGACCAGGCAGGGTATAAAAGAATAATTCACGCGTTTTCCCGCGAAGGGCAGAATATAGTGTACAGAAACGTTTCCGATTATTATCCGTTTGCGGTTTTCCATTATCCAAGCTTTGACCATACGGCTTTCATAGTCTGCGGCATCGATGCCCAGAGCCTTGAAACCACTTCCCTTTTTGAATTCCTCGATCTGTCCATGAACCAGAGGGGAAGCATCCGGGACAGCCAGGGCAGGGAGGATCTGTTTGCCGGAGCCCTGCCGTTCTCCAATGAAAGGCTGCTCCTGTACGGTGAGAAGGACCTGATATGCGTGGGTAAAGACCTGGGCAAGATCTGGCAGGTGGACCTTGGCAGCGATTACCTTACCGCCTGCGGGGTTACACCCGATGATATAACCGTAGCCGCCGTGCTGGACGGCGAGGTTCTGAACAGGGAAAAGCGTGTGCAAACCAGGCTTAAGGCCATCGACAGCAGGGGAACGATCCAGGAGTGGCTGGTGTTGGATGCCGAGGTAACGCAGATAAGGGCAAAAGGACGTACCATCGCATGTGCGGCCGGTTCCGAGGTGTATTTCCTCAATGGGAGCGGCGAGGTGCTGGATGTCTATACCTCGCTCTCAACGGTTGACAGAGTATGTCTTGCAAGTGAGGACCTGGCTTATGTGTTCAGCGGCGGGAAGCTGGCAGCGGTCCGGATTGATGTCCCAAAGAAGTTTTTAGGCATATTCTGATGGGATGATTCTTTCCCGTCACCTGTTTTCCCAGAACTGCCTTGCGCAGGATTCGAGATCGATTCCTTCGGATGTCCGTGGGATGGGATGCCATTCATCGGGCAGGAGCCGTAAGTATTCTTTATTTCCGAAGCGCGAATCTATAAGAAGCAGCGCTCCCCTGTCGCTTTCCGAACGTATCAGGCGGCCGGATGCCTGCAGGACCCGGTTGATTCCGGGATATGTGTAGGCATAGGAAAACCCGCTGCCCATCTTTTCATCATAGTAACTGCGCATTATCTCCTGTTCCGGGCATACCTGGGGAAGCCCGACACCAACGATTATTACACCGGTAAGGCGGTCTCCGACAAGGTCAATCCCCTCGCCGAAGATTCCGCCCATGACGCAAAAGCCGATGCGGGTAACATCACCGAACGTGTCAAACTCGCCTAAAAAGGCGTTCCGTGAAGATTCATCCATGTCTTTTTCCTGGCATATTATCCTGAAATCACCTTCCAGGTCCGTAAAAACATTCAGGACATCGGTCATATACTTATATGACGGGAAAAAGACCATGTAGTTGCCGGTATGGCTGCTTACCCACTGGTGGATGGCAAGGGCGGCACGTTCCAGGTATCTGTCCCTGCAGCGGAAGCGGGTTTCCACACAGTTCTCGATAACCACGAGCAGATTTTCCCTGGGGAAGGGAGATGGCAGCCTTAAGGTGGCATCCTCCCGGCGCCCTCCCAGTATATCCCTGAAATATGACAGGGGTGATAAGGTGGCCGAGAACATTATAGACGAACGGGCCATGTCCATGATCTTGTCAAGCATGACGCCGGGGTCCAGGCACAGCAGTGTCAGTTTCAGCCGGCTTCCTTCCCCTGTAATCATTGTCCGGTATTCCGAAGAATACAGGTCCGAGATATTCTTGAAATGCAGGAGGTCAAAGAACAGGGTGATAAGAGCATCGGTATAATCCTGCTCATCATCGCCCCGGGTCAGCATCCAATGCTCGGTTTCATTGATAAAACCCGTAACCGGACCGTAGAGGGAATCGGGATAATCCTGTGAAACATGATACATGGTATCCCCAGCTTCGGTTCTTTTGTCTGCCGTTTTCTTTTCCAGTGAAGCAAGCGCTTTGCTTATGCCGCGGAGAGCCTTGGATACTGCCGGAAGATCCTTTTTAACCTGCCTTGCCATATCAAGGATCTCCTTTTTGCTTATTGATGCAGAGTACATCTCCCTGGCGCGGTTAAACAGGTTGTGGGCTTCATCCACAAGGATCAGGCAGTCTTCACGGGTTTTCTGGTGGAAAAATCTTTCCAGGCTCACCCTGGGGTCAAAAACATAATTGTAATCGCATATAATCAGATCGCATTGAAGCGCAATATCCAGGCTGAGCTCAAAAGGACAGAGGCTGTGTTTCATGGCGGTTTTGGTTATATTGTCCATGTTATACGCGTCGGTCTTTTTTATCAGTTCCTTCACCGCTTTTTTGGACCGATGGGCATAGCCCTGGATATACAGGCACTTGTCAGGGTTGCAGTCACGAATGAGATGGGGGCATATCTTGTCCTTGGCGGTCAGGGTCAGGACCCTCAAGCGAAGACCCTGGAGTGCCAGAAGCCTGTAAGCGTTTTCAGCGATAGTACGCGTGGTGTTTTTTGCCGTGAGATAAAAGATACGCTCAATGGTTCCCTCGGCAAGAGACTTGATGGCAGGATAAAGTACCCCCATAGTCTTGCCGGTTCCGGTAGGAGCCTGGGCGAAAAGCCGTCTGCCATCCTGGATGCATTTATATGTGTTGTATGCAAGGAGCCGCTGCCCTTCCCTGTAGGCAGGGAAAGGGAATTCCAGGGCTTTGATTGACATATCCCGTATCTCGCGCCATTTAGCCTGTGACAGCGCCCACGCCGCAAAGGGATGGACAAGGCTTTTTACGAACTTCTGCAGCCTTTCAAAGGTAAAGGTCCGGTCAAAGCTCTTTTCCTGTCCGCTGGGGCGGTGGAAATAGGTGAGGCGGACAGTGATCCTGTCAAGGTTTTTGCTGGCAGCATATATAAACGCATAGCATTTGCCCTGGGCCCAATGGGCCTCGCTGAAATCCTCATGGATCTCCGGGAGCGGGGTTGAGGTGGTTTTAATCTCATGGATGATGGTTTCGTCTTTCAGCTCCCAGACGCCGTCTGCCCGGCCGCTTATCTCCACCATGCATTTGGAAGTCTCATAGAGATGGGAAAGGTACACCTCTGACTGGTATGCGCCTTCGGCTTTGTTCCGGCCTTGGATTTCAGAATGGGCCTGGGAGCCTTCCTGGAGTTGGAAATAGGTGGTGAAAGACCATGTGGTGTCATCAGGGATCGAGAATGCTACCAGCTTACGGACTGAAACCTTGAAAACCGGAAGCCTTTCCTGTTCTGCCGGCTCCGGTCCTTCAGCCTTATGGGAGGGATTCACTTCCGTATTTTTCTCTGCTTTTTTCTTCCGCGCCAAACCAGATCTACCTTTCTGGGAACATACGTTCACCTTTATTCTACTTGATGAGGAATCATGTAGCAAGGTAAGAAAAAGAACTACTTCGAGGTTTTAATGCAGTAGCAAACAATGATTGCAGAATTATTACGAAATAATGATGTGCATCAATTCCATCAACTCAAGCCGTGTGGAGTGCGTGGTATTGATGAAGAAGAAGCATAGATAAATAAAAAATCCTATTCATAAGCTATAACTCGCCTGAATAGGATTTTTTTGTTTATGGCAGGGGAGACAGGACTTGAACCCGCGGCCCGCGGTTTTGGAGACCGCTGCTCTACCAACTGAGCTACTCCCCTATGAATTCGACGAATACCAGTATACAATGAAGATACTACGTTGTCAATATGCCGATCGCAGGCTGT